>NZ_CP102480.1:0-300000 GCF_024662015.1 Nisaea acidiphila
ATGAGCGACACGGGCGGATTCGAAAGCCCGGTACCGGATCACCGCAGAAATCGGGAGCCGGTCCAGCTTTCGCTGTTTCTGAATATCGACGGGTTCGAAGGGCCCATCGACGTGTTGCTGCAGCTCGCCCGCGAGCAGAAGGTGGATCTAGTCCACGTCTCGGTTCTCCAGCTCGCCGAGCAGTATCTGGCCTTCGTCAATCAGGCACAGCAGCTCAATCTGGAGCTCGCGGCGGATTATCTCGTTATGGCTGCCTGG
Source organism: Nisaea acidiphila (assembly GCF_024662015.1). Taxonomy (NCBI): domain Bacteria; kingdom Pseudomonadati; phylum Pseudomonadota; class Alphaproteobacteria; order Rhodospirillales; family Thalassobaculaceae; genus Nisaea; species Nisaea acidiphila. The sequence continues at coordinate 259 of NZ_CP102480.1, forward strand.
CTGGCTTACCTCAAATCCCGGCTTCTTCTCCCTCCCACGGAAAAGGAGGAGGAAGAACAAACGCCGGAAGAGATGGCGGAACTGCTTCGCTTCCAGCTGATGCGCCTTGAGGCGATGCAGCAGGCCGGCGAGGCGCTGATGGCACGTCCCCAGTTCGGCAGCGATTTCTTCGCGCGCGGGCAGGGCGACCGTATCTCGGTGAAGCGCCGTCCGGTCTACGACGTGACTCTCTATGAGTTGCTGAAGGCCTACGCCGACCACAGGGTCCGCCACGACCGTCAGGCGCTGAAGATCGAGGCGACTCATCTCTATTCCGTCGAGGACGCGGTACAGCGGCTGAGCCGTGTTCTGGGCGCCGTGCCGGAATGGCAGACAATATTCTCCTTTCTTCCGCCGGGAATCCGCAAGGGTTTGCGGATGCGTTCCGCCATGGCTTCGACCTTTGTGGCCTCGCTGCAGCTGGTGAAGGACGGCAAGGCCGAGATCAACCAGGCCGGCACGTTCGCGCCGATCTATTTCCGCTCCCGGGAGGGCGATGCGTGAGTTCCGATCAGACCGAGACCAACGGGCCGAGCCGGGCCGAGCGGATCGTCGAGGCCCTGCTGTTCGCCAGCAAGGACCCGCTGTCGCCGGCTGAAATCGACGAGCGGTTACCGGATGGTGTCTCTGCAGACGCGATCCTCGAGACGCTGCAGAAACGCTATGCCGATCGCGGTATCCACCTGGTGAAGATAAAGGACTGCTGGGCGTTCCGGACCGCGCCCGACATTGGCGAGGCCTTGCGGATTGAGGTCGCGGTGCGCCGCAAGCTTTCGCGGGCGGCGCTCGAGACTCTCTCCATCATCGCCTATCACGAGCCGGTCACGCGCGCCGATATAGAGGAGATCCGCGGTGTCGCGGTCAGCAAAGGAACGCTCGATGCCCTTCTGGAAGCCGGCTGGATCCAGCCGCGGGGACGGCGGCAGGTTCCCGGTCGCCCGCTTACCTGGGGCACCACAGAAGCGTTCCTCGATCATTTCGGCCTGAGTTCGCTCGGCGATTTGCCGGGCCTTGAAGAGCTGAAGGCCACCGGCATGCTCGACAAGCGTCCCGGCCTTACATCCATCGCGATGGGCGACAAGGACGATCTCGATGATGACGAGGAAGAGGATGACGGCCAGTTCGAACTGCTCGAAGCAGAGGACGGGTCGTAAGGGTTTCTTCTCCGCTCTCGCCGGTTCGCCTTGAGCAGGTTCCCCCGTTCTGATACGCCCGGTTCTACAATGAGCGTGATGTTGAGATATTGGCCATCATCGGGACTTCGTGCGGTTCCGGCTCCGTCCGGAACACTCCCGGAATGAGCCCCGTGCTGCGCCTCGAGGGCGTAACCCATCGGTTTGACGGTATCCCGGTCGTCGACAATCTTTCCCTGGAGATCGCCTCCGGCGAAGTTGTATGCCTGTTGGGACCATCCGGGTGCGGAAAGACCACGGCCTTGCGGCTTGCGGCCGGGCTCGAACAGCTCCAGACCGGACGCGTTACCCTGGGTGACAGGGAAGTTGCGGCGCCAAGCCAGCAGATTCCACCAGAAGAGCGCGGAATAGGGCTCGTTTTTCAGGATTACGCGCTGTTCCCGCATCTCAACGTGGCCGACAATGTCGCTTTCGGTCTGACGAGCCTTCCGAAACCCGCCCGCCGTGAGAAGGCGCTGCTCGAACTCCGGCGTGTCGGCATGGAAGGCGCGGCGGAGAAATTCCCGCACGAGCTGTCAGGCGGCCAGCAGCAGCGGGTTGCACTCGCGCGGGCCCTCGCGCCGAACCCGCGGATCATTCTTCTCGATGAACCTTACTCGGGACTCGATACCGCTCTGCGTAGCCAGGTGCGCGACGATGTACTCCATCTCCTGAAAGAAAGCGGGGCCGCGACCCTGATGGTCACGCACGATCCTGAAGAGGCCATGTTCATGGCCGACCGGATCGCTGTGATGCGCGACGGCCGGATCGTTCAGGAAGGCTCTCCGCACACGCTCTACTGCTATCCGAATTCTGCTTTCGTTGCGGGTTTTTTCGGCGAAGTGAATGTGTTCAGCGGTCCGGTGAAGGATGGTGAGGTGGAGACTCCGATCGGACCCGTTGCGGCGGGAGGCCTCAGTGAAGGCACAACAGCAACCGTCGTGGTCAGGCCGGAAGGTCTGCGGGTCACGACACTGCAGGCAGGACAAAGCGATTATACAGCACGTGTTATGCAGGCCCGTCTGCTCGGTCGCAGCAGCCTGATCCATTTGCATGTTCAGTCAGGCGAGAACGGCGGCAGCATCGAATGGCACTTCCATTCGCGCATGCCCGGAATATTTCTACCCGAGACCGGCACTCGGCTGCGGATCGATCTCGATCCGGGGCAGATTTTCGTGTTTCCCGCGTCCAACGGGGGCGCCACGTGAAATTGCGGCGGTGCGGGACGTTGCAGTGGCGCTATGAACATGCCTATATACCGCAAAAGTCCCGTAGCGGGACGGAACGAATTGAGACGAATGGGAGCGTGACCTTATGGGTGCGATGAGTATTTGGCACTGGCTGATCGTGATCGCTGTCGCCCTTTTGCTGTTTGGCGGCGGTGGCAAGATCTCCTCGCTGATGGGCGATTTCGGCAAGGGCCTGCGCAATTTCAAGAAGAGCATGAAGGAAGAGGGCGACGAGCAGGGCTCCGAGACGGAGAGCGCGAAGAGCCTGAAATCCGAAGAGTCCGCCGGGACCGAGTCCAAGGCCGATCAAGCTCAGAAAAGCTGACCGGACTGTCTTCTAATGGTCGCCCGGCATCACAGTGCCGGGAACGGATTCGCCCCGTACGGGCGGTCCGCAGGTGTGACTGATGGTATGCGCTGATGTTTGATCTCGGCTGGCAGGAATTCATGCTGATCGCGTTCGTCGCGGTGGTCGTCGTCGGCCCCCGCGACCTGCCGCGCGTGGTCCGCTCGGTCAGCACCTATATCCGCAAGGCAAGAAGCGTTGCGCGCGAATTCCAGAACAGTCTGGAAGAGGTTGCGCGTGAGGCGGAATTGGACGACCTGCGCAAGGAAGCCAAGAGTATCTCCGGCGGGAATCTTGAGAAGAAGATGAACGAATGGGTCGACCCTTCCGGGGAAACCCAGAAGGAGATGGAGCGCATCGCCAGCCAGGCGAAGGACGTGGCATCGTCCCGCCCAGTCGATAGCCCGGCCGAAGACAAGCCCGACGCAAGTCCGGAACCGGCCGCCGAACAGCCTCCCGCAGCGGAGGAGAAGCCGAAACCGGAGACCAAGAGCGCTGAGAAAAGCGCCGCGGCGGGACAATAACCGATGAGTGAAGATATCGAAGAAAAGCGGATGCCGCTGCTGGACCATCTGGTCGAACTGCGCACTCGCCTGATCTATTCCTTTGCCGCGTTTCTCATCGCTTTCTTCGCCTGCTATGCCGTTTCGGAGCAGATCTTTTCGATCCTGGTGGCGCCGCTCGCCGAGCTGACCGAAGGCGAAGCCGGACGCCGGATGATCTACACCGCGCTGCACGAGGCGTTCTTCACTTACCTGAAGGTTGCCTTTTTCGCTGCAGCCTGCGTCGCGTTTCCCGTGATTTCCGTTCAGATCTGGCAGTTCATTGCGCCGGGGCTCTACAAGGATGAGAAAGCGGCGTTCCTGCCATTCCTGATCGCGACCCCGTGCCTCTTCGCCCTCGGCGCTGCGATGGTCTATTTCCTGGTGATCCCGCTCGCTTGGCAGTTCTTTCTAGGCTTCGAGCATCCGGGCACCGACGGCTCTCTGCCGCTCGTTCTGGAGCCCAAGGTCGACCAGTATCTCTCGCTCGTCATGCGGCTGATCTTCGCATTCGGTGTCTGTTTCGAACTGCCGGTGCTGATGATCCTGCTCGCCAAGGTCGGGATCGTGACCTCGAAGGGGCTCGCCTCGAAGCGGAAATACGCGATCCTGATCGCGTTCGTCGTCGCAGCGATCCTTACCCCGCCGGACGTCATTTCCCAGGTCCTGCTCGCCATCCCGGTCGCGATTCTCTACGAGATTTCGATCATAGGTGCCCGCATTATCGAGAAGAAACGCGGATACGAGCCCGACAATTTCGACGATGACGAGGACGAAGACGAGACTTCGTCTAGCACCGCCACCTGACGCCGCGGCGCGCCGTTCTTAGGACCGGCCCCGCCGCTGGACCCGTCGGGTGGCACTGCCTATAAGAGTTCACCGGATTTCCGAACAGAATGGACGTGTGAGATGCACGATATCAGATGGATTCGCGAGGACGGAGCGGCCTTCGACAAGGCCATGGCGCGCCGCGGTTTCGAGCCGCAGGCCGGCGCCATCCTCGAGATTGACCAGAAGTGGCGCGATGCCACGACCGAGCTGCAGACACTGCAACAGCGGCGCAACGAGGCCTCCAAGGAGATCGGCAAGGTCAAGGGGCAGGGCGGCGACGCCGACGCGTTGATCAAGGAAGTCGCCGACATCAAGGCCCGCATGCAGCAGCTGGAAGACGAGGAGCGGGCGCTTTCCGAGCAGCTCGACGGCGCGCTGTCCGCGCTGCCGAACATCATGGCCGATGACGTGCCGGACGGTCCCGACGAGAGCGCGAATGTCGAGATCCGCAAGGTCGGCGAGGCAACACAGAAAAACGCGGCGTCGCCGGATCACGTGGCGATCGGCGAAAGTCTCGGGATGATGGATTTCGAGGCTGCGGCCAAGCTTTCCGGCGCCCGGTTCACGCTCCTGAAGGGCCAGCTCTCGCGCCTTGAGCGTGCACTCGCCAATTTCATGCTCGATATTCATACCGGCGAGTTCGGCTATACGGAGGTTTCGCCGCCCTACATGGTGCGCGACGCCGCGCTTTACGGGACGGGCCAGCTTCCGAAATTCGGCGATGACCTCTTCAAGACGACGGGCGATCACTGGCTGATCCCGACCGCCGAGGTGCCGCTGACCAATATCGCCGCCGGTGAAATCCTCGCGGAGGAGGAACTCCCGCTCCGCTTCACCGCCTATACGCCCTGTTTCCGTTCGGAAGCCGGTTCGGCCGGACGCGACACGCGCGGCATGATCCGCCTGCATCAGTTCAGCAAAGTCGAGCTCGTCTCCGTCACCCATCCGGACAAATCGGAGGAAGAGCACGAGCGGATGACGAATTGCGCCGAAGAGGTCCTGAAACGGCTGGGTCTGTCCTATCGCGTGGTCACCCTCTGCTCGGGCGATACCGGCTTCGGTGCCCGCAAAACCTACGATATTGAGGTCTGGCTGCCGGGACAGGACGACGGCAAGGGCATGTATCGCGAGATTTCGAGCTGCTCCAATTGCTGGGATTTCCAGGCGCGCCGGATGAAAGCCCGGTATAGGGAGGCCGGGGGGAAGAAGACCGCCTTCGTGCATACCCTGAACGGCTCGGCCCTCGCGGTCGGACGGACGCTGATAGCGGTGCTGGAGAATTACGCGGAAGAGGACGGTTCGGTTTCCGTGCCGGAGGCGCTGCAGCCCTATATGGGTGGCCTCACGCGGATCTCCGCCGCCGGCTGAGGGGGACTGCAACATGGCCTGGTCGCTCGATCTTTCGAAGCCACGCATCCTGATCTCCAACGACGATGGCTTCTACGCACCGGGGCTGCAGGTCCTGGTGCGTATGGCGCTCTCGATCTCGGAGGATGTCTGGGTTGTCGCCCCCGAGACCGAGCAGAGCGGGGCAGGACATTCGCTGACATTGCGCAGGCCGCTCCAGGCCCGTGAACACCAGCCGAACTGGTATTCGGTCAACGGCACACCGACCGATTGCGTACTCCTCGCGGTGAACGAACTGATGAAGGGCAAGCGCCCGGACATCGTCCTCTCCGGCGTGAACCGTCATGGCAACCTTGGCGAGGACGTGACCTATTCAGGCACGGTTTCCGCAGCCATGGAGGCGACCATCCTCGGGGTGCCGGCGATCGCCTTCAGCCAGGAACTGATCGACGGCGAGGCGGCGGACTGGAGCCCGGCGGAGACCTACGGTCCCGATCTGCTGCGCCGGGTTTTGAAACAGGGCTTCCCGCCACACACGCTGCTCAACGTCAATTTCCCGCCGGTTCCGGCCGACCGCGTCCGGGGCGTTCGTGTTACCAGTCAGGGCAAGCGGAAGAACGGCGACGACATTTTGGAAGTGATTGATCCCCGGGGCGCCAGGCACTACTGGATCGGCCATATCCAGAGCATGCGTCCCTTTGCCGAAGGAACCGATCTCGAAGCCGTCGACGACGGTTATATCTCTGTAACGCCGATCAAGATGGACATGACGGACCAGGAAACTCTGGCCGAGCTGCAACGCGCGTTCGGACCGGGAGGCCACTGAACGGCGATGACCCTCGACGAAAGCAAGATCCGCCTGATCATGGAACTGCGCCGCGAGGGGATCGCGGACAGTGCCGTGCTTGGCGCGATCGAGCGGACGCCGCGCGAAATCTTCATCCCGACGCCGATCAAAACCTTCGCCTACGACAACAGGGCGCTGCCCATCGGTGCCGGACAAACCATCAGCCAGCCTTATGTCGTCGCCTATATGACGCAGGCGCTGAAGCTCGACGACCGTTGCAAGGTTCTGGAGATTGGCACCGGTTCCGGCTATCAGACCGCCATCCTCGCAAAACTGGCGCGCCGGGTTTACACGATCGAACGTCACAAGAGTTTGGCGGAAGAGGCGGGCGAGCGTTTCAAGGAACTCGACCTGCACACGATCTCCACCCGCGTCGGTGATGGGAGCAAGGGATGGCCGGAACAGGCGCCGTTCGACCGCATCATCGTGACCGCGGCCTCGGAAGACGTTCCGGAAACCCTGCTGGAGCAGCTTGCGGTCGGCGGGATCATGGTGGTTCCGATCGGCCCGCAGGACGGCACACAGCATATTTACCGCTTCACCCGGACCGAGCACGGCTTCGAGCCGGAAAAGCTGCTTCCGGTGCGATTCGTGCCGCTGGTCGAAAGCGAAGTGCGCGACAGCGCCTGATTTTCCAGCCCTTACCGCCTGTTAGCGAACCGTCAACGGCGCCGCTTGAGCGCACATTCGGCAAAACCTAAACTCTGGCCATGGCTGAAAGGCGCTCCCCATTTTTTGCAGTGGCAGTGTTGTCGCTACTGCTTTCCACTCTGCTCGCGGCATGCGGCGGAACCGGCCCCCGGCTGGCGAATGACCGTCCGGGTGCATCCGTGCGCCTCGCCATTCCGCCGGGCGGGCGGATCAGCGCCGGTCCGAACGACACGGTCTATGAGATTTCCCGCCGCTACGGTGTGCCGGTCCGGGACATCATTCTCGCCAACGGCCTGCAGCCGCCCTACAAGCTTGATGTGGGGCAAGATCTGCGGCTGCCTGCGCCGAGCAACTACCTCGTGCGTCCCGGAGACACGGTTTTTTCGATTTCCCGCCGCTTCAATGTCGACATGCGGACGGTTGTCCAGATGAACGGCATAGCGCCTCCGTATCAAATTCGGGTCGGCCAGGAACTGCGCCTGCCTTCGCGCGAAGTTGCTGTTGCGAGCGCCGCTTCGCCTGCGACCTTACCCGAAGGACCCGGCGCTCGCGGCGACCGCACCCGCACGGCGCTTCTCTCGCCCGGAAATGTCGCATTGCCGGCCCCCAATCCGCGCGCCGGAACCTCGGTTGCTTCCGCACCGGCACGTCCGACGGTGCCCGCTCTGGCACCGGTACAGCCAAAGAGAAGCGCGACGCCAACGCCGAAGCAAAAGACCGGGCTCGAGGTCGCCAGGATCCGGCCGCCTGGCCGGGCCGGCTCGACGTTCCGCTGGCCGGTGAGGGGGCGGATCATTGCGAATTTCGGTCCGCGGGCAGGCGGTTTGCACAATGACGGGATCAATATCGCGGCGCCGCGTGGCGCGCCGGTCGGTGCGGCGGAGAACGGCGTGGTGGCCTATGCCGGCGACGGCTTGCCCGGTTTCGGAAAGCTGCTGCTACTCAAGCATTCGGGCGGCTGGATCACTGCCTATGCCCATAGCGACAAGCTGCTGGTGAAGCGCGGCGATGTGGTCCGCCGCGGTCAGACGATCGCGACGGTTGGCTCAAGCGGCAGCGTGGACCGGCCCCAGCTGCATTTCGAGGTGCGCCGGGAAAAACGCGCGGTCGATCCGCGCGACTACCTGGAAAAGTCCTGATTATAGGTAGTTAGGCGAGTTTCTTTCCAAGATCGCCAGCCAGATCCTGGATGAATTGCCAGGCGACGCGGCCGGAGCGCGCCCCACGGGTGACCTGCCACTCCTTCGCCCGGGCGCGCAGATCCTCTGTCGAGATCGGCAGGTCGTATGCGGCCGCATAGCCTTCGATCATGGAGAGGAAGGTATCCTGGTCGCAGGCATGGAAGCCGAGCCAGAGGCCGAACCGGTCGGAGAGAGAAACCTTTTCCTCAACCGCTTCGCCGGGATTGATCGCCGTCGAACGCTCGTTGTCGATCATGTCGCGGGCCATGAGGTGGCGGCGGTTCGAAGTGGCGTAGAAGAGGACGTTGCTCGGACGGCCTTCGACGCCGCCTTCCAGCACAGCCTTCAGCGATTTGTAGGAATTGTCCGCGAAATCGAAGGAAAGATCGTCGCAGAAGACGATCAGCCGACGATCCGTGTCGCGGGCCAGATTGAGAAGACGCGGCAGGGTTTCGAGGTCCTCGCGATGGATTTCGACCAGAGCCAGTATTCCGTCGCGCTTGCTGTTCACCTCGGCATGTACGGCTTTGACGAGCGAGCTTTTGCCCATACCGCGCGAGCCCCAGAGCAGGGCATTGTTCGCGGGCAATCCCTGCGCGAAGCGGTCCGTATTCTCGTAGAGCTGGTCAAGCTGCGGGCCGACGCCTTTCAGGAGGGCGATATCGACCCTGTTGATCTGCCGCACCGGATCGACCTGGCCGGCTTGCGCGTTCCAGACGAACCCTTCGGCATCCCCGAGATCGGCGGCCTTGGCCGGGGGCGGAGCGATCCGCTCCAGCGCGTCTGCGATACGGGCGAGGATCTCGAGCTCACGGGCGTCGGACATGTCACTGAACCTTGGGCAGAAATATCGAACCAGTTCCCGTTGCGGAGGCTCCGGGGCGGCGGGAAAGTATCACACGCCGCCGCGCCGTCAATTCCGCGGGGTTCCGGCCATTGAAATTGCCGGGCGGGGCTTTATAGTCCGCCGTTCCGTGTTTTCGGCTGCAACCGGCTTAAATGGCTGGCAGCGAGGCCGCGAACCGACTATGTGAGCGGGGTATGTGCAGAGGCGCAATGACCCTGCGGCAGTTTGGGAGAACTTGATGCTCATTTCACCGGCCTATGCCCAGGCGGCTGGCGGAGCCGGCGGCGGCTTCGATCTGATGGCGTTCCTGCCTCTGATCCTGATTTTCGTCGTCTTCTATTTCCTTCTGATTCGTCCGCAGCAGAAGCGGGTTAAGGAACACAAGGAGATGCTCTCCAAGGTGCGCCGGAACGACGTGATCGTGACCAATGGCGGCCTGGTCGGCACGGTCACCAAAGTGATCGAAGACAAGGACGAGCTGCTGGTTGAGATCGCCGACGGTGTAAAGGTCCGTGTCGTGCGCAGCATGATCACTGACGTGCGGGCGAAGACCGAACCGGCGAACACGGATGCCGCCGGCAAGAAGCCGGCCTCGGACGAGAAAAAAGAAGAGAAGAAGTAAGACGGTATCGGCGCCGGCAACGGCGCCGACCGCATTCTGTCTGCCTGATCCGGCTAGAGGCACTTAAGAGATGCTCCAATTTCAGCCTTGGAAGATCACACTCGTGGCGCTGGTATGTGCCCTGGGGGTGTTGTACGCGGCGCCGAATGCCATTGAGCGCGACCTGACGCAGGACTTGCCGTCTTCCTGGCTGCCAGGGAAGAAGATCAATCTCGGCCTCGACTTGCAGGGCGGCTCGCACCTGCTTCTGGAAGTCGATGTCGACGTGGTGATCGCCGAGCGCCTCGAATCCATTGTGGATCAGGCGCGCCGTAATCTTCGTGAGGAACGCATCGGATATCGCGGCCTCGGGGTGAACGGGGAGAGTGTCCGCTTCACGGTCCGCAGCCCGGAAGATCTCGACAAGGCGCGGGAAGCGGTGCGCCGGATAGATCCGCAGACACTAACGGAAACCGATAACGGCAATCACGTTCGCATAACGCTTACCGAAACCGCGATCCGGGATCTGAAATCACGCGCGATCTCTCAGTCCATCGAGATTGTCCGCCGCCGGATCGACGAAACGGGTGTGCGCGAGCCGACGATCCAGCGCCAGGGCGACGATCGTATCCTGTTGCAGCTTCCCGGTGTCGACGACCCGGAACGGATCAAGGCCCTGTTGGGGCAAACCGCGAAGTTGACCTTCCGCATGGTAGATCCCACCGCCTCGGTTCAGGACGCGCTCCAGGGCCGTGTGCCGCCGGGCTCTCAGCTTCTCGAAGCGGCTGACGAGCGTCCGGGCGCGCCGCGTCATTACGTGGTGAAACGCCGCGTGATGGTCAGCGGCGAGAACCTCGTCGACGCCCAGCCCAGCTTCCAGGACGGCCAGCCGGTCGTCAGTTTCCGCTTCGACAGCGTCGGCGGCCGCCGCTTCGGTCAGGCGACATCTGAGAATGTCGGCCGCCCCTTCGCCATCGTGCTCGACGGCAAGGTGATCAGCGCACCGGTTATCCAGACCGCCATTCTCGGCGGCGCCGGGATTATTTCGGGCAGTTTCACGGTGCAGGAGGTTCAGGACCTGTCTCTGCTGCTGCGCGCGGGTGCGCTTCCGGCACCGTTGCAGGTTCTTGAAGAACGTACCGTCGGTCCGGGGCTCGGTGCCGACTCGATCGCCGCCGGCAAGATCGCGAGCGTGATCGGCCTGCTTCTGGTGATCGTCTTCATGATCGTTTCCTACGGGTTCTTCGGCCTGCTCGCGAATATCGCTCTGTTCTTCAACATGGCGCTGATCGTTGCCGTGCTATCGACCCTACAGGCGACGCTGACCCTTCCGGGTATCGCCGGCATCGTGCTCACCATCGGCATGGCGGTCGACGCGAACGTGCTGATCTTCGAGCGCATCCGGGAAGAGATCCGCAACGGCCGTACGCCGATGGCCTCAATCGAGGCCGGCTACAAGCGGGCCTTCAGGACCATCGTTGATTCGAACCTGACGACCTTGTTCGCTGCCATGTTCCTCTATTTCGTCGGCTCCGGGCCGGTGAAGGGCTTCGCTGTGACGCTGGGGATCGGAATCCTGACCTCGATGTTCACCGCGACCATGGTGACGCGCTTGCTCGTCGTGCTCTGGATGCGGCGCAGCCGTCCGAGCGAACTTCCGATCTGAGGGAACAAAGAGATGTTCAAACCGCTCCGCATCGTTCCCCACGGAACCAATTTTCCTTTCGTCCAGAACCGGACCAAGGCGTTCATTTTCTCGCTCGCCCTGATGCTGGCCAGCCTCGGGGCACTGCTCGTCAACGGGCTGAATTTCGGCATCGATTTCCGCGGCGGCATCCTGATGGAAGTGCAGACCGAGGGACCGGCCGACATTCCGGCACTGCGGACGGAGCTCGGCGCGCTCGCTCTCGGCGATGTCAGCATCCAGGAATTCGGCGCCGAGGATGAGATCCTGATTCGCATCCAGCGTCAGGACGGGGCCGAGGCCGAGCAGCTCGCAGCCGTCGATACTGTGAAGGCGACCCTTGGCGAGAAGGTCGAGTACCGGCGCACCGAGTTCGTCGGACCGACGGTCGGTCAGGAGCTGATCGAAGCCGGTCTGTTCGCCATGCTTGGCGCTCTTGGCGCCATCCTGATCTACATCTGGTTTCGCTTCGAGTGGCAGTTCGGCGTCTGCGCCCTGATCGCGCTCAGCCACGATGTCTTCTCGACCTTCGGGCTCTTTGCCCTCAACGGGCACGAGTTCAATCTTCCGACGGTCGCTGCGATCCTGACCATTGCCGGGTACTCGATCAACGACACCGTCGTGGTGTTCGACCGGGTGCGGGAGAATTTCCGCAAGTACAAGAAGATGACGCTCGTCGACCTGTTCAATCTCTCGGTCAACGAGACCTTGTCCCGCACAACGATGACCTCGCTCACCACTTTGCTCGCGCTTCTGGCTATCTATTTCTTCGGAGGAGCGGTGCTGGCGGATTTCGCACTGGCGATGATCTGGGGCGTGGTGATCGGAACCTATTCCTCGGTCTTTATCGCGGTCCCGTTGCTGCTCTATCTCGAGCCGCGGCGCGGTGACGAGGAAGACGAGGACGGCGTGCCGGGCGTCGCGGCACAGGGAGCCGACGGCCAGAAGGACTGATCCAATGGACGTAACGCCCCTGATTCCGGAAGGCCGCCAGCTGATCGAGGCTTACGGCGACGGGGCGTTCCGGATCACCGGGGAGCGCTATGCCGGACCCGTCATCGTGTTTCCGGAGGAAACGCTGGACTGGAACCCGGCCGAGGTTGCGGATCTGACGCTCGCCGATTTCGTCCCCGTGACGGGCCGGGAGCCCGCTCCCGAAATCCTGCTTTTCGGCACCGGCGCGCGGACCGAATTCGTGCTCCCGTCGCTTCGTGCGTCGATCCGCGAGAAAGGCCCGGTCGTCGATATCATGGATACCGGCGCTGCCTGCCGCACCTACAATGTCCTGCTGGCGGAAGGGCGCCGGGTCGCGGCGGCGCTTCTGCCCGTTGACTGAGCTCGCCGGAGCGCGGGATATCGCATTTTGCCGCGAGATTGCGGGTCGCGCGAATGCCAATCTGTTGCATGCGGCCCGTCTCTTGCCCCAGTCGCGGCAAGCATTCTTTTTCGCAAGCTATGCTGCAATGAGGCTGATCGACGACGCGGTCGACGATGGTTTCCTCGTGCGCCCTGCGACAGATCGCGCCGCGGCCAGAAGCGAAATGCTGGCTGCTATCGATCACTGGGAGGCGCAATGCCTCGGGAGGGCAGAAGAGGGACCGCTGCCTGCACCGGTCCAGCGCGCGCTCCGGAGAATCGTCCGGATATCGGATCTCGGAGACACGCCGTGGCGTGGCCTCGCGGAAGCCATGCGCCGCGATGCCCGCGAGACGCCAATGGTGGAGTGGGAGGATTTTCTCGCCTACGCATCGGGCGCCACGGTCGCGCCGGCGACAATCTTCATCTACCTGCTCGCAGCCGACCCGAGCGAAGAGGGTTTCCGTTGGCGCCTGCCGTCTCCGCCCGAGGGCTATGCGGAGGATCTTGGCATCTTCTGTTACCTGGTTCATATCCTGCGCGATCTCGCCAAGGACGCTGAGCGTTCAGAGCGGCTCGTCACCATTCCCGAAAGTCTGCTTCGTCGTGCGGGGATCGCAAAGACCGAGTTGTCCGAGGCGGTCAAGCAGCGCGACGGCCGAATTTCAATACTTGCGGCGGATTTGCGGGAGCGTGCGGCCGCTCATCTGGTAAAAGGCCGGGGAGCGCTTGCAGAGCTGGGTCCCCTGATTGGCCGGCGGGAATATCTCGCGCTGAAAGGCTTGATCCGGATTTATGTGTCGCTTTTCGAGCGGTTCGGTACCGACTTCTTTGAGGGGATGGCGGCCGCGCCGGGACTGGAGACGGCATTGCGGGCCGAACTTCTGGTCGCCGAGGCAGAAGAATGACGCCGGACCAAACCGGATTGTCACCGGCGGCAGCGCTGCTTCGCCGGCAGGACCCGGACCGGTTCCGGTTCGCTCTATTCGCTCCGCCTTCCGCCCGCGAGGCACTGTTCACGCTCTATGCCTTCAATCACGAAGTCGCCAAGACGCGCGAAAGTGTGAGCGAAACCATGATCGGCGGGATCCGGCTGCAATGGTGGCGCGAGAGCATCGAGGGCATCTATGGCGGCGTACCGCGCCAGCATGAGATCGTTCTGCCGCTCGCAGCCTGTATCGAAGCCTATTCGCTGTCCCGCAACGCGTTCGACGGGTTGATCAATGCCCGCGAAAGGGATCTGGAAGACCGTCCGATGGACGATCTGAGCGAGGCGGAGCGTTATCTGCGTGCGGCCACGGAACCGCTCATAGAGCTTGCGGGGATGATTCTCGATCCTGCCGGTAAGTTGGAGCGCAACGGTCTCGCTGATATCGCCGCCGGGCATGCCTTCATGGGCAAACTGCGTGCAACCGGTCATCTTGAGGCGGCCCGCAGGCCGTTCTTCCCGCGCAGTCTTCTGGAAAAGCATGGCGGCAGCCCCCGGAAGTTCTCCGAACTCAAGATGGATGAAGGATGCCGTTCGGCCGTTCGTGAGATGGCCGATCACGCGCTTGCCCTGACAGCGCGCGGACTTGCCAGAACCCGCAAGGAAAGAACGCTGGCTCCGCTGCTGCTCCCCGCGCGTCAGACCCGGTCGCGCGGCAGCCAGCTTGCAAAACTTCGCTATGATCCGTTCGACATGCGCTTCGCCGGGCCGGATCCGCTGGAAATCTGGCGCTTCTGGCTCTCCCGGTTCTCCGGCCGGTATTGACCCGTTATTCGGCGGCCTGACGCGTTTCGGCCAGCCAGGCATCGAGATCGCGCAGGGCACGGCCGGCCATGGCAGCCTTTCGGTCCCGGCCTTTCAGCTTGCGGCGCTTGCCGTTCGGTGTGATCTCGGGCTCGACGGGCGGAAAAAGCCCGAAATTGACATTCATAGGCTGGAAGGTCTCGGCGTCCGCATCGCCGGTGATATGCGAGAGCAGGGCGCCGAGTGCCGTCGTCCGGGGTGGCAGGGAAGGATTCTGGCCCAGCCGTTCTGCCGCGGCGAACCGCCCGGCGAGCAGACCGATCGCGGCGCTTTCGACATACCCTTCTACTCCGGTTATCTGTCCGGCGAAACGGAGCCGTGTCTGCGCCTTCATTCGGAGCGTGCCGTCGAGCAGGGTCGGGGAATTGATGAAGGTGTTGCGGTGAATCCCGCCGAGACGTGCAAATTCGGCTTTTTCCAGCCCCGGGATGGTACGGAAGACCTCGGTCTGGGCGCCGTAACGCATCTTGGTCTGGAAACCCACAATGTTGTAGAGCGTGCCGAGCGCATTGTCCTGCCGTAGCTGGACGACCGCATGGGCCCGGGTACCCGTCCGCGGATCCGTCAGACCGACCGGCTTCATCGGCCCGAAACGGAGGGTTTCGCGGCCACGCTCTGCCATCACCTCGATCGGCATGCAGCCGTCGAAATAGGGCGTGTCCTTCTCCCACTCACGGAACTCCATTTTTTCCGCGGCAAGCAGAGCATCGATGAAGGCCTCGTATTGCGCCTCATCCATCGGGCAGTTGATATAATCCTTGCCGTCGCCGCCCGGACCGACCTTGTCATAGCGGGACTGGAACCAGGCGATGTCGAAATCGATGCTGTCCTTGTGCACGATCGGCGCGATAGCATCGAAGAAAGCCAAAGATTGCTGTCCGGCCAATTTTGCCACGGCTTCCGACAATCCAGGCGAGGTGAGGGGGCCGGTTGCGATAATGACCGAATCCCATTCCTCCGGCGGCAGTCCTCCGATCTCACCGCGGTCGACCGTGACCAGCGGGTGATCCGCAAGAGCCTTCTCGACCGACGCAGAGAAATGATCGCGATCCACCGCGAGTGCGGATCCTGCAGGAACCTTGTGCTCATCCGCGGAGCGCAGGATCACGGAGCCGAGCCGCCGCATTTCCTCGTGCAGAACGCCGACCGCATTGCCTTCCGCATCGTCGGAACGGAAAGAGTTCGAGCATACCAGTTCTGCGAGGCCGTCGGTCTGGTGCGCCTCGGTTCCGCGCTCTGGGCGCATTTCGTGCAGCACCACGGGCACGCCCGCGCTCGCGAGCTGCCAGGACGCTTCGGAGCCGGCAAGGCCGCCGCCAATGACGTGGACCGGAGAAATATCGCTCATCGGGATTTCCGTGTTTCGCGTTGGACGCCAAGTGGCGAAGAGATAGCCCCTCCATCCCCGAACATCAACGCGCGGACAATTCTTGATATCCCGTTAACCAGTTTTTCAACTGTTTTCGGCATGATAGAGAGGATAAGACCATGATTTGCAAATTCGATCCCGATCAGCACAAAACGGCCTCATGAGCGACACCGGGTATTTCGAAAGTTTCGACCGTCAGAAGCTGGACCCTACCGACAAGGACGGCTTCAAGACCGCGATGATCGATTTCTGCCGCAGCAACAAGATGGCGGCGGATGCGCTTCTGGCGGGCAATGTCGAAATGCTCGGTCTCGAAAACCTCAAGGAGCGGTTCGGCGATAACTGGGTCAAGGTCCGCGGCAAGGTTCACTTGCTTACCGAGACCATTATCAAGAAAGTCATCACGCCCCACGACGTCTACGTTCTCGCGAACGCTGAGCAGTTCATCGTCCTGTTCGGAAAAGACGATCGCGCCACGGCGCAAATGAAAGCGCAGCAGATCGCCAAGGAGGTCAATCGCCGCCTCCACGGTGCCGGTCCGGATAGCGGGTTCGAAGGCGTTGTCGTCAAATCGATGATCTTCGAGGTCCCGCGCGACGAGCCGGAAAAGCTGACTGGGGTCAAGGAACTGACCGAAACTGTTGAGGAGGCACGGCAGAAGAAGCAGGACGAGGAGACCGAGGCCTTTGAAGCGGCCAAGGAAACCATCCGACTGCATTACTGGCCGATCACCAATATCCGCAAGCGGCTGGTCTCGATGTACCGTGCCGAGCTGACGATCCCGGACGGGATGATGCCGGACGACGGCAGCGAGACCGGAGCGCTGGAATGCGCCATGGATATCGCCACGGTCCAGCTGGCGCGCTCGACGCTCGAAGACAATCCGCGAGCGAAACCGTTTCTTCTGATGCCCCTCCATATGGACACGATCACCAGCAAGCAGTTTCGGGAAGCGATTCTCGTCGAATTGAAGCTCCTGCCCGAGTGGGCGGAAAAACGTCTCCTGCTTTACGTCATAGGCATTGACGACGATGTGCCGCAGACCGTCCTGCACAACAACTTTACCTACCTCTCGCCATTCTGCGCCGGGTTCGTCGGCAGTTTCTCTCGGCAGTTCAAACGCGCCGACCAGCTGCAGGGCGCCGGCCTGATCGGCACGGCCTGTACCGCCGGAGATGCGAAGGAAGTCACGCCCAGCCTGGTCGAGGAACTCAGCAATTTCGTCGTGAACAATCACGGCGGGCGCAACAGAACCTTCTTTTTCGGGGCTCCGGATCTGGACACCGCGACCTCGGCCCGGAAGGTTCACTACGACTATGTCGACGGTCCGGGTGTAGCGCCGGCGCTCGGCAGCTTCGGACCGGTGTTCAGCGTCGCCTGATAATGACTCGCTAAACGAGCACAATGATCGCGGCGCCGGTCACGGCGAGCAGGGCGCCAGCTGTGGCGCGCGGCGACGGCCTCTGTCGCTCAACGATCCAGACCAGAGGCAGGATCAGGACGGGAGCCAGAGAGCCGAGGACGGCCGCGACGCCTGCCTGCGTATGCGCGAATGCGTAGAGAAGTAGCGGGGTCGAAAAGCTGTAGCCCATCAGACCGGGTAGAATCGTGCGAAACAGAAGATTGGGCGTGACTTCGCGCGCCGAGACGCTTCTCGTCTGGTGCCAGAGGCCCGCAAGCGACACAAGCAGTGAGGCGCCGAGTAGTCGGACGGCTCCGAGTGCCATCGGCTCCGTACCGGATTGCATCGCGGGCTTGAGGCACAGAAATCCGATTCCCTGACAGAGAGCCGAGGCGAGTCCGAAGAAAAGCACTGGAGCGACGGAGCCGCGTGTCCCGTTCGAATGCGTGGCGGTAACCGCGAGTGATACACCGCCAAGAGCGATTAATCCGCCTGCCAAGTCGGCCGGTTCAAGCGTCTCATCGTACCAGAAATACGCCATTGCCGCGATGATTGGCGCCTTAAGAGAGATGACCAGTTCGGCGTTTCTGGGCCCACCACGGCGCAGGCACTCCACCATGGCAAGGTTCCCGAGAATGACGCCGATCGAGATACTCACCAGGAAGCTCGGCCAATGCTGCCAGTTCACGCTTGGCCATTGCCCGAGCAGGGCCACCAGCAGTCCGGTAACCAATCCGGCGACCAGGAGCTGGATACGGGTAAATTCGAAAGCACCGAGTTGTTGGGCTGGGCCGTGAGCAAGCACCATGCCCGCAGCCCAGCCGAATGACGCCGTGGTTGCGGCCAGCGCCCCAAGCATGATCATGAGGGCCGAACCCGGGGTGATATTACGACGTGCATACGGCGATTGGCGGTACTGACCAGATAGACGGCAACAGAGATCAGTCCGAGCGCAATGACCGAACTCGCTTTGAGCGGCTCCCCGAGAAGAGCGACGCCGAAGAAGGTTCCGAGCGCCGGAACGAGGAAATTGATCTGCTGCATGCGTCCCGCGCCAAGCAGCGGCACCAGATGGAAATAGATCAGCGTCGCGATCGCGGTCGAACACACACCGAGGTAGAGCATGGCGAGGACCGGAGCTGCGGTCGGCATTTCTCCGGAAAACGGCGCCTCGAAGAGAAAGGCGCCGCTGCATGCGGCCATCGCGCCAAGGACGAGCGATCCGGTTGCCATCTGCAATGGCGGGACGGTGACGTAACGCCGGACATACAGAGTGGTTCCCGTGTAACAGAGCGCCGCACCCAGGATCGCGATCTGGCCGGCGAAGTGCCCACCGATGCCGGAAAGTGCGCTGACGCCAACGAGCGCGACGAGGCCGGCGACACCGAAAAGAATTCCGAGCACCGCACGTGGTGTCAGAAATTCGTTGGGAAGGATCATGGGCGCCAGAAATACCGTCGCGACCGGGGCGATCCCCATCAAGAGGGCGGCAAGACCGCTCTCTACGTAGAGTTCGCCGTAACCGATGAGCAGGAACGGAAACACGTTTCCGAACAGCGCCGAGACGCCGTAGGCAACGAGAGCCGACCTGTCGGTTCTAAGCGTTTCCGAGCGCAGTTTGAGCACGAAATAGAGCAGACAAGCCCCGATCACCATTCTTTGCGCGACAATGGTCATCGGGCCGAATGAGTCGAGACCGATTTTTACAGCCACGTAAGATCCACTCCAGAAGACGGCGAGCAGGAGCCAGAGCGCCAAGAGATGCATGACGACCTCCTTATTTGCGGCTGGTAATCGACGGCCGCAGTTGCTACGATATCAGTAGCAAAAATCGCTACACTTTTAATAGCGCTATGGCAAGAGAGAAACTTACCGACATTCCGCTCCCGGGAGGGCCGGTGCGGGGATCCCGCACCGGGCAGCCCATCATGGTGCTGTTCGATTTGCTGGGACGCCGCTGGGCGCTCGGAATCCTCTGGAACCTAAGCGTGGAACCATTGACCTTCCGCGACCTTCAGAGCCGTTGCGAGTCGGTTTCGCCGACCGTGCTAAACACGCGCCTGAAGGAACTCAGGACCGCGGGGCTGGTCGAGAAGACGGATGCGGGCTACGACCTGACCGAAGACGGAAAGACACTGTTCCGGCATCTTGAGCCGCTCGGGGACTGGGCGATGGGATGGGCGCCAACCCTCTAACAGCGGGTTCTATGCGCTCTTCTTCGCTCGAGCCGCGTCGAGATAGGGCGCGAGATATTTGCCCGTATAGCTGCCGGAGGTCTGCGCGACATCTTCCGGGGTGCCTTCGGCGACGATCTTGCCGCCGCCCGACCCGCCCTCGGGGCCGAGATCGACGATCCAGTCGGCGGTCTTGATCACCTCCAGATTGTGTTCGATCACGATCACCGTATTCCCCTGCTCGACAAGGGCCTGCAACACTTCAAGCAGCTTGCGCACATCCTCGAAATGCAGGCCGGTCGTCGGCTCGTCGAGAATATAAAGCGTCTTGCCGGTCGCGCGGCGCGAGAGCTCCTTCGAAAGCTTGACGCGCTGCGCCTCGCCGCCCGAAAGGGTGGTCGCAGCCTGGCCGATCTGGATATAGCCGAGCCCGACCCGTTCCAGGGTCTCCAACTTGTCCCGGATCGACGGCACCGCCTTGAAGAACTCGGCACCTTCCTCGACCGTCAGCTCCAAGACCTCGGCGATCGACTTGTCCTTGTAGGTGATCTCGAGGGTCTCGCGGTTGTAGCGTTTGCCTTTGCAAACGTCGCACTGGACGTAGACATCCGGCAGGAAGTGCATTTCGATCTTGATGACGCCGTCGCCCTGACAGGCCTCGCAGCGACCGCCTTTCACATTGAAGGAAAAACGGCCCGGCTTGTAACCGCGGGTCTTGGCTTCCGGCAGGCCGGCGAACCAGTCCCGGATCGGGGTGAAGGCGCCGGTATAAGTCGCCGGGTTCGAGCGCGGCGTGCGGCCTATCGGCGACTGGTCGATATCGACCACCTTGTCGAGGAATTCGAGCCCCTCGATGCTGTCGAACGGCCCAGGATGTTCCCGCGCGCCATGCAGCTTTCGGGCGATCGCCTTCCAGAGTGTTTCGATGATGAGCGAGGATTTGCCGCCGCCGGAAACGCCGGTGACGCAGGTGAGGGTGCCAAGCGGTATCGAGACGGAAACATCGTCGAGATTGTTCGCCGTCGCGCCGGTCAGCGTGATGTGCTTGCCTTTCTTGGCCTTGCGCCTCTCGGCCGGGATCGGCACCTGTCGGAACCCGGTCAGATACTGGCCGGTCAGGCTCTGCGGCGCGCGCATGATCTCTTCCGGCGTGCCGGCGGCGACCACGGTACCGCCATGGACACCGGCGCCCGGCCCCATGTCCACGACATAATCGGCGGAACGGATCGCATCCTCGTCATGCTCGACCACGAGCACGGTGTTCCCGAGATCCCGCAGACGGACCAGCGTGGCCAGCAAGCGATCATTGTCACGCTGATGCAGGCCGATGGAGGGTTCGTCCAGAACGTAGAGCACGCCCGTCAGACCGGAGCCGATCTGCGAAGCGAGACGGATGCGCTGGCTCTCCCCGCCGGAGAGCGTTCCCGAAGCCCGCGACATGGTGAGATAGTCGAGCCCGACATTGTTCAGGAAGCCGAGTCTCTCGTTGATTTCCTTCAGGATCCGCTCGGCGATTTCCGCCTGCTTGCCGGTGAGGTTCCCGGTCAGGGCGGTGAACCAGGCGACCGCTTCCGAAATCGACATCTCTGTGACCTCGGAGATGTTGAGCCCGGCGATCTTCACCGCGAGCGCTTCCGGCTTCAGGCGCTGCCCGTGACAGGCGTCGCAGGGCGCGACCGACTGGTATTTGGAGAGTTCTTCCCGGCTCCAGGCCGATTCCGTCTCCCTGAAGCGCCGTTCCATGTTCGGAATGATGCCTTCGAAAGGCTTGTTGGTCTGATAGCTCCGGAGCCCGTCATCGAAGGTCATGACGACGCGCTCGCTGCCGGTGCCGTAGAGCAGGGCGCTTTGCGCCTTTTCCGGCAGATCCTCGTAGGCGGTGTCGAGCGAGATATCGAGATGCTTCGCCAAGCTCTCCAGCGACTGCATATAGTATTTCGAGGAGGAGTTCGCCCAGGGTGCGATCGCCCCCTTGCGAAGGCTCTTGGAGCCTTCGGGAACGATCAGGCCCGGATCGAAATACATGCTGCTGCCGAGCCCGTCGCAGCTCGGACAGGCGCCGAACGGGTTGTTGAAGGAGAACAGCCGGGGCTCGATCTCGTCGATGGTGAAGCCGGAGACGGGGCAGGCGAACTTGGCGGAGAAGGTCGTGCGTTCTCCGCTTGAGGCGTCCTCCGCAATCAGCAATCCGTCGGAGAGATCGAGCGCGGTCTCGACGGAATCGGCCAGCCGGGTCGCGATGCCCTCGCGGACCACGAGCCGGTCGACCACAACCTCGATATCGTGCTTCAGCTTCTTGTTGAGGGCCGGAACCTCGTCGATCTCGTAGAGCTCGCCGTCGACCTTCAGACGCTGAAAGCCCTGTTTGCGCAGCTCCGCCATCTCCTTGCGGTACTCGCCCTTGCGGCCGCGCACGATGGGGGCAAGCAGATAGAGCCGGGTGCCATCGTCCATCTCCAGAATTCGGTCGACCATCTGGCTGACCGTCTGGCTCTCGATCGGCAGTCCCGTCGCGGGAGAGTAGGGGATGCCGATGCGGGCATAGAGCAGACGGAGATAGTCGTAGACCTCCGTCACCGTGCCGACCGTGGAACGCGGGTTGCGCGACGTCGTCTTCTGTTCGATGGAGATCGCTGGCGAGAGCCCCTCGATCAGGTCCACATCCGGCTTCTGCATCAGCTCCAGGAACTGGCGCGCATAGGCGGACAGGCTTTCGACATAGCGCCGCTGGCCCTCGGCATAGATCGTATCGAAGGCGAGCGAGGACTTTCCGGAGCCGCTGAGACCGGTCAGGACGGTCAGGGAGTTCCGCGGGATCGCGACATCGACGCCCTTCAGATTGTGCTCCCGGGCACCCTGAACGCGGATATCTTTCGGTTCGGAAGAGGCTGACATCGGCGGAAATCCGGATTAAGAACGAAACAGAAACATTTATAGGTCGCGCGGCCGTGCTTGGCCACCATGATTTTGCGGGTGCAGCAATTCCGCGCGCCCTCGGGTTTCAAAGGATCGCGACTGGATTAGCGCTCCCGGATATGGGACAGTCCGGCAACAAATTCCCCGAGGGGCAAATTCGTAGAGTGGAATTAGAACCATGGCAGGCAGCGTCAACAAGGTCATTCTCGTCGGCAATCTCGGTCGCGACCCGGATATCCGGAGCATGCAGGACGGCAACAAGGTCGTGAACCTCTCCGTCGCAACGTCGGAGACCTGGCGTGATCGGAACAGCGGCGAGCGCCGCGAGCGCACGGAATGGCACAGGGTGGTGATCTTCAACGAGAACCTCGCCAAGGTTGCCGAGCAGTATCTTCGCAAAGGCTCGAAGGTCTATGTCGAAGGTCAGCTGCAGACCAGGAAATGGACCGACCAGTCGGGACAGGAGAAATACTCGACCGAGGTCGTGCTGCAGCGTTTCCGCGGCGAGCTCCAGATGCTCGATGGGCGCGGCGAAGGCGGCGGCGGTCAGGGCGGCGGCTATGGCGGTGACGACGGGTTCAACCAGGGCGGCGGGTACGGCGGCGGCTCGGGTGGCGGATATGGCGGTGGCAGCGGGGGCGGCCAGCCTCCGGTTGGCGGGCCGGGCGATCTCGACGACGAGATCCCGTTCTGAACACGCTCACAATCGCATGAAACGAGCCCGGTCGGATCGTCCGTCCGGGCTCATTCTTTTTTGAAGCGCCGGTTATCGCACACGTCGATGCCGGCATGAAGATTATCGATTTCCAAGATTGCTACCGTCATGGGCCAAATCTCCCGACTGACAATTGGGAGAAAGAAAGATGGTGCAACGGGAAATTCTGAAACGCGAAATCAAGGCGCTGGTCTTCGATCAGTACGGAACGGTCGTGGACATGCAATCCGGCCTGACCGAAATCGCGGCGCCATTCCTGAAAGCCAAAGGGTGGGACGGCGAAGCGCACCGTTTTGTCACCTGGTGGCGCCGGACGCATTTCGAAAACTCCATGATCGACGCGCTTTGCGACCGGGGACACACGCCGTATCGCCAGATCGGGCACAGAGCCGTTTCCTACGTGCTTGATCGTTGCGGGATCACTTATTCGCAAACCGAGATCAAGTGGCTGGTTTCCGAGATCGAAAAACTCCCGCCGTTCCCGGATGTCCTGAGAGCACTGAGCGCGCTACGAACGGCGGGATACAGGCTGGTAATCCTCTCGAACGGTGACAGTGACATGCTGCAGGCGGCGAAGTCTCATATCGGCTTCGAATTCGATGCGGTGATCTCGGTCGATCAGGCCGGGTATTTCAAACCGCATTGGAAGACCTACGCCAAGGCCGAAGAAGTCATCGGGCTCGACCGGTCGAGCTGCCTGTTCGTCGCGAACCACGCCTTCGATTGCATCGGAGCGAAATCCTACGGCATGCGGACAGCCTTCATCGACCGGCGAAAGCGGCCATTCGGCGAAACGCCGCATCAGCCGGACATCACCGTCGCCGACTTCGCCGAACTCGCGTCCACGATGTGCGATGACGGACATGAGACCGCTTGACGGTATCCGCGTCGTCGATCTGACCCGTGTTGTGTCCGGTCCGTTCTGCACCATGCAACTCGGCGATTTCGGCGCAGACGTCCTAAAGATCGAGCGTCCCGGAACGGGCGATGACGCTCGTGCTTTCGCCCCGCCGTACCAAGGGGATCAGTCGGCCTATTTCCTTTCGGTGAACCGGAACAAGAAAAGCGTCGTGCTCGATCTCAAGGCAGCCGCGGACCAAGAGGCGCTCTGGCAACTCATCGGAAGTGCCGATGTCCTGGTGGAGAACTTTCGTTCCGGCGTCATGGAGCGGATCGGATTCGGGTACGAGGAGGTACGCCAGCGGCGCCCGGAACTTGTCTATGCCTCGATTTCAGGTTTCGGGGACAGCGGTCCGGGAAAGGACCGCCCGGGCTATGACGTCATCGTTCAGGGAGAGGCCGGCCTGATGGATCTGACCGGCCCGGAAGACGGTTCTCCCTTCAAGGTCGGCACCTCGATCGCGGATCTGGCATCAGGTCTAGTCGCCTCGCAGGCGATCATCGCGGCGCTCTATGCGCGTCAGCGCGGCGGTACCGGGCAACACATACAGATCTCGATGTACGAAGTCGTCGCATCGCTGCTGACCTTCAATGCCGGCATCTATTTCGCCACCGGCCAGACACCTCGGCGTCGAGGGAACGCGCATCCGACGATCGTGCCATACGAGCCATTCGAGGCGAATGATGGGTGGATCAATCTCGGCATCGCCAATGATGCGCTCTGGACCTCCTTCTGTCGGGCGATCGAACGCCCGGATCTTGCCGTGGACCCGCGGTTCCTTCAGGCGGAAGAGCGGGTGCGCAACAGGAAGGCCCTGACCCCCGTCGTAGCCTCCATCATCGCCGGGAGGAGCCGGGACGACTGGCTGAATTTGCTGAGTCCTCTCGGGATTCCCTGCGGGGCCATCCGAACGGTTGCCGAGGTCTGCGACGGCCCCGTTCTGGCCGCACGCGATATGATCGCGGAAATGCAGCACGGTACTGCCGGGCGCGTCAAAAATATCAAAAATCCCGCGAGGATGGGCGGAACGCCGCTTGAGGTCTATCGCGCCCCGCCGACGCTGGGAGAACATAGCGAGGAGGTCCTGAGTGCACTTCGGGAAAACAGAGAGAATGGTCATGGCGCGGACAAGTGAGTGTCTGGCCGATATGATGGCGGCATGAGCCTGCACAAGACTGATCTCAATCTTCTCAAGGCTTTCGATGCGCTAATGCAGACGCGCCACGTCTCGAGGGCTGCCGCGCTCATCGGTATGGGGCAACCGGGAATGAGCGCGGCGCTGAGCCGTCTCCGGGCGACGTTCCAGGACGAACTTCTGGTCAAGCAGGGTGGGGAGATGGTGCCGACGCCGCGAGCCCTCGCTCTAGAGCCGGATGTCAGACGGATGCTGCGGGAAATCGGCCGGCTGGTGACGGAACCCGATCCATTCGAGCCGAAACTGAGCCGTCGCTGCGTTCCTGTGAGGCTGTCGGATTTGTTGTCTCGCCTTCTGTTGCCGGAGCTGCTCGAACGATTCGACAGAGAGGCTCCGGGCATGAGCCTGGAAATCCTGCACCTGGGACCTGACGCCACGGTCGACGGACTTGAGAGAAACCTGGTGGAACTGGCCGTGAGCACCGACCTGCACGCGCCGAAATCGATCCAGAGCGAGTTTTATTTCCGGGACAATGTGGTCGTTGTGGCTCGCAACGGGCATCCGGCACGCGAAACGCTCGGAACGCTCGAAGGCTTTCTCGCGGCGCCGCAGGTCAAGATTGCTCAAAGCCCGATCGACGACCGTTTTGCCGACCGTCAGCTCGCGCGCATGGGCCGAAAGCGCAAAATTCGGGCAACTGTGCCGCATTGGCTTGCGGTTCCGGATATTGTCGCGCGCACAGATCTGGTTGCGATCCTGCCACGGAGCATTGCCGGCAAGGAGCAAGAAAATTATGGCCTGATGTTGATCGAACCGCCTTTCGAGGACAGCTCATTCGATTGGTCGCTTTACTGGCGTCGCCGCCTTTCCGACGACCCGGCCATACTCTTCCTGCGTGACATGTTTCTGCGGATCAAGCCCGACTGACGATGCCTCCCCGAGCTTGCCAATAGACCGGAAGTTCCATACTCAATGGTCCAGTCCGAAATGCAGGCCGGTTGTCGGGAAGCCAATCGGACAGTCTCTCGGGGTGGAGAGTGCAATGGACCGGTTTCTGGAAGCCAACAGGCGCAAATGGAATGAGCTGGCGGAGGTTAACTTCTCTTCCTCCAATAGCGACTATGACGTCGGATCATTCATCGAAGCCCCGGATGGAATCGAGGGGCTCCACAAGACAGAGCGTGAGGAACTCGGTTCGGTCGAGGGGCTCGATATCCTCCATCTGCAGTGCCATTTCGGTAAGGACACCATCCGCCTGAAGCGTTCCGGCGCACGTAGCGCAACGGGACTGGACTTCTCCCCGGTCGCAATAGAGAACGCACGCGCATTGGCGGGGGCGACAGGAACCGACGTCACCTTCGTGCAAGGCAACCTCTACGACGCTCCGAAGCTGATCGACGGCAAATTCGATCTCGTCTATGTCACGTGGGGGACGATCTGCTGGCTGCCGGATATCGAGGAATGGGCAAGGATCGTGGCCCATTTTCTGAAACCGGGAGGACGGTTCTATTTCCTGGACCAGCATCCGGTGGCCCTGAGTTTCGACGATCTGGCGCCGGCCCCTCATGCCCCTGTCTACGACTACTTCCACAAGCCCGAACCGATCACTTTCGACGGAAGCGAGGCCTATGCCGACGAAACGGCGGTTCTGAAAACCGAACGGAGTTACGAGTGGACTCATCCGGTCGGCGAGGTTGTAACCGCGCTGATCGAAGCCGGGCTCGGCATCGAGTATCTCCACGAGTTCGATACGGTTGCCTGGAAGGCATTTGCGTATCTGGTGCCGTGCGAGGGCGGCTTGTTCCGATTGCCCGAAGGGATGCCGCGGCTTCCTCTCAGCTATTCGATCTCGGCGCGGAAACAGGACTGAATCGGCGCTTCAGGCGTCGAATTCGAGATGGAAATGCTGCGGATGCGGAGTGCCCCCTGAATCGATCTGGCCCGCTGCCCCCGGGGCCCGCCGGAGGTTCCTTTGCTTCAGCAGCGGTTTCAGGATTGCCGGGATAAGCGCCGCGTTGATGATGGCGCCGAAACAGGTGTGCATGCCATAACCCCAGATGATGTAGTCCTCCCAGGGGCGGTCTGTCCGGAAGCTGTTGGCATCCCGGATCTGGTAATTGTCGAACATCGCCGAAAGCGTGGCCGCGAAGACGAGGGTGCCTTTCCTGATCGTGACCTGCCGGAGCGTCGACGGGGCGATAACGGCATCGCGTGTCGCACGCCGGTAGATGACCGGATTGTGCGGATTGAAACGCAGGGCTTCCCAGATATAGCT
The DNA here is from genome assembly GCF_024662015.1 of Nisaea acidiphila. NCBI lineage: Bacteria > Pseudomonadati > Pseudomonadota > Alphaproteobacteria > Rhodospirillales > Thalassobaculaceae > Nisaea > Nisaea acidiphila. The sequence continues at coordinate 27,611 of NZ_CP102480.1, forward strand.
CGCCATGCGGGTGTCGTCGTTCGCCTGTGCGGCCTCCTGCGCCCCACGTAGCGCGTCGGGGCGGTTCAGGAGTTCGTCCATGGCAAAGCAGCAAGCCTTGGAAATCGTCGGGATGGCTCCGATCAGAAGGCCTAGCAGATTGTTCCGGATACCAAGATCGTCCATGCCGGGAGTCCCGGCTCCCTGCAACGCGAGGCAGCGGTTCAGCAGGTCTTCCGATTCTGCAGGCGCCGCCTTGCGCGCGGCGATCGCCTGGTCGAGATAGCTCCGCATCCGTTCGGCATAGGTCATTGCCTTGGTGTCGAACGCTGGGTCGGCAGCAAGGTCTTCGAACAGGTACCAAAAAAGAATGGTGGTCCAATCCTGCATTGTGGCCGCGTCCGGCCCGCCGACACCGAAATAACGGTCGGTCATGTCCCACGGCACCGGCAAGGTCAGGCCCGGGGGGAGATCTATTTTTCCTCCCGACTGATTCACAAGGCGCTCGGCAAGGGCCGCTGCACGGGGGGCGAGAACCTCGGCGACATCGGTGTCACGCATCGCCAGATGCATGGCGGACGTATCTCGGGTGTAGTCCCAGCCTGGCTGCATGCCGAGAAAGAAATTGTTGCCACCGGTCAGTTTGCGCATCCGGGGTCCGTAGACGACCTCGAAATCGGCGTTCCGGTTCAGCACATCCAGGCAGTCCTCGCGCAGAGAGATCACCGCGGTGCCGTCATTCTCGTAGGCCTTCACGAAACGGCGAGAGAGCGTCAGGTTGGGCCAGAAGGCTCTCAGAACCGCAAGCGCTCGTCGCTGATTCAATGGAAGAGCGAAAGCGGCGGCGATGTTCTTCTTGAAGCCGCCAGCCTTTGTCAGCGCTCTGGCGCCAACGCAGAGCAGGGCGGCAATGCCCGCCAATCCGCGGCCCCATGCCTGCAGATGCCGAAAGACCCAGATGAAGGGAGTGAAAAGTGCCGCCATGCTTCGGCCGATCAGGTCGGGTCGACCACGCCCATCGCGATCATTCGCAGGGCGGTCAGCGAGGGAATGAAAAAATAGTCCCCGCCACGGCATTCGACGAAGGTTTTCAATTTGCTCATCACATAGGGCGGTTTCTCTGAAACCGGATCGGAAGGGATCGTGTGTCGCTTGTGATGGCTGTGGTCGCCGAGCAGAGGACAGGTGTTGTTGCCTTGATGAAAATCAAGTCCGTACTGGATCCAATGTTGCTGCACGAACTCGAACTGACGGAAAAGGCTGGCGCAAACCAGCATCATTGCCACGCCCTGTTCGGTTTCGTCGGATTTTTGCTCCAGATTGGAAGGCCCGTATGGCAGGCCGCGGCGCAGGATGCGGCGGCGCTTGTTGAGCTGGCTCGTCGCTGCCGCGTTCTTGTATGGCTTCCCGGTCTTCGGATCGGTTCCGATCTTATTTAGGGGGTCGAGATAATCGCGGGTGCTCATGCGCCTCAGATGGGCGCCGACCGGGCATTTGAACCCCTCCATATCATCGGCGTAACGAAAATCGGAGGCTTCCGTCGAGCGAATGAACTTCAATTGGTTCTCAAGCGCTTTCGCCGGATTTGGGTCATCGAAACCGCGATCCTTACGGAAGTCCTGCCATTCCGGATAGGTCGGAACCGTGGCGAGCGGCACCCCGTCCTTCCAGCGCCCGCACATCTTCGCACGAAGGGTTTCCCTCGCCTCCGTGGCAGAGACCCCCATGACAGACCCGTAGCGTGAGGTTTCCTCTTCCAGAACCTCGTCAAAGGTCGCCACATTCTCGTGCAATTTGCGGAACGCCATGAAGCTCCCGTTCTTCATGAATTCCGGCGGCATCGCCGTCGGAGGAAGTTCCTGACTTTCGTCCGAATGCCCGAGGAGAAACTCGCCGGCCGCGAGGGGCTTCCACTCACCGTCCTCCCGTTTACCGCGTCCGATTACGGCCGTGGCCATTTCCGACGGCCGGAGCTGTCCCTCGAACACCGGGTCACCGATGCCGTCCGCAAAGCCGAGATGCTCCATAGCGGTCGGGAGTTTCTGACCGTCGAAATCGTCAAACACCGCAGAGGCCGCTTGGAAATCCTGCGTTCCGTCGCGCCCGATTCCCGAAAGAATGCGCACACCGCCATCCGAGGCAGCGCACAGGTCACGCAACCACTCGGTCTTCTCTTCCAGTGCATCGACGGGTTCCGCCAGACCCAATTGTTTCAGCTGGGCATTGAGCGAGATCCAAATATGGACATTGTCGCTATCGTCGCCGCCGACGCGGTTGCGCCGCCATATAGGGTCCCAGTGCCGATCCCAGTCCGCGTCCTGCTCGGCCGTCTTTGTGACGTCCCGATCGCCCAGAATGAACGCTCTTGCCTTCATACCCTCGATGAATTCGTCCGGCATGCCCTGCAGCGTGCGTGTCGGCAATTCGAGTTTGAGCAACCCCATGAAAGTGAAAGCGATATTCACCGTGCAGGCGGGTTTCTGCGCATTCTCCGGCCAGCGCGCCGCCGTTGTGACCTGGCGTCGAACGGCATCGACAAAAGCGCGGCCCTTTGCGGCATCGGCAATGTTCAGAAAAAAATATCGGGCGAAGGGAAAGGAATATCGTCCATAGGCGCGGGGGATATTTCCCTGAATGTCGGCAAGATCAAGCGTCGCTGTCATGGCTGACGTCCGGTTCTGTCAAATGATATGGCTTTCATGGGGAGCGGATGACGCCGGGCTCCTGTGTCGGCCCTGACCTGTCTCCGAGCCTTGTCCGCTCCAGGAACGCACCGAACTCCCGGTAGAGATCGTCTGCACTCGCTCCTTGCTGCTCCACGAAGAAATCGCTGAATTTCTGCTGCACGTAGAGCGCTTTCAGCACCGATGGCAGATCGTCGAATTCGCCGGGAGCAAGGGGTCTCGCACCGTTTGCGAGGGCGAAGCGGACCGCGAGCAGGAATGAAAGCCCAGTGACCGCGGCCGCCGCGACCGCAGTCCAAAGCGTGCTCCAGCCAAGTACGGGGACGGTAAGGCAACCTAGTATGCGTGCGGCCAACGCCAGAATGGCGATCACTGCCGGTACGGCAACCGCTGCGATCAGCCCTTTGAACGGCAGATCGTGGAACCTGGGCAGCTTCAGATAGTAGTCATGGAACGGCATCGTGGTTTCGACATGGCATTTGTCGAGATAGGCCGCGAACCTGTCAGCGCTGTCGACCTCGTCGAACCCGACGCAATTGCTGTAGATGGCGCGAAGTTCGCTCTCCATCGTTTGCCAGAGTTCGCGCGCATAGGCCGCGCGGACCTCTTTCTGCTGTGCGGGCGAGAGGGAAGTCGGAAGTGGATCGCCATCCTTGGTAATGGCGTCGATATCTGCGCAGAAGACGAGATAGGGGGTTGTAAGCCGGTCTACCTTCTGCGGATCAATGGGATCCTCGCCCTTGATCGTCCCGACGATCGGATTCTGCCCGACGCGGCCGTTGTAAACCACATCGCTCAACACAAACATGCGCGCCAGATGGTTGCGCTTATTGCGGGCGAACGGGCTGTTTCTAGGCGCGTTCACCGTTGCCGGCGACTGCAAAGCTGTTGGCAGCTTGGCAAGCGCGACGCGAACCTTTTGTTCGAAGGACGTCGGCGACTTGTCGGACTTCGTATAGGGCTTGATCGGCGCCAGCGTGGTCAGAAAAATATGGCCGGTATCCAGATCTGGCATTGCGATTTTCCTTTCCGTGGCTAAATCCGGTTTTTTCCGAGAACAGCCTATTCTTGGTGGGTGTATCGCAGGCGGTTGATATCGGCCCGCTCCGTGGCGAGGCTGGCGACGGGGCCGAACCCCGGATCGCCGAGACCGAGCTGGATCTTCAGGCATGCGGCGAGGTAGCTCTTCCGGAACTCTTCCGGGCTTTGCGATCCATGCGCCTGTTCCAGTTTCAGCAGGGCGTCGTAGATCGCCAGACTTGTTTTGATGTCTCTTTGGGCCGCGCCCGGGGTCGCGTTGTAATAATAGTCGGTGCCGATCTGGTTATGGGTGATGTAGTCCTTGAACGGCGTTACCGGGATCGAATACGGGTACTTCGTCGCCGAATACCAGAAAAGGTCGAGGCCACTCGGTATCCCGTCCGAGAACGCGTCGATATATTGATCCCAGGTGCCGTTGAAATTGGAGCAGAACAGCGTGTAGTCGTTCTTCAGAGACTGCTTGCCTTGGCCGAGATCCGGCCATTCGTCCCGCTTGATGATCACCCAACGGGCGAAATGGATTAGAGACAGACCGAGCAACCCCATGAGGTTCTGCGGTAAGCCGCGTGCCGCCATAAATAGCAGGCGATTGATCCAAGTGATCTTGGGATCGCTCGGTGTCACGACATTCATCGCGTACGCTTTTCCGGCAATATTCGTCATATCCAATCCCACGTATCGTGACATCCGAAGGGACTAAACGAAGATGCACAATTTTTGATTGCTTACGATGAAAAATTTTTCTCTTTTATGCAGTCGCCGCGTTTGAAATCTCCTCAATGCCGTGCAGGGGATTCGGAGGGGTGGAACGGACCCTCCGGAGGGGACCAGAGTGCTTCGCCGTGCAAAAATTGAACTTTAGCCTATAACTTGTTGAAATTATGGAAAGAAATGCCGCAACAAAAATGCTCGAAAGATTGTTCCTACGTTGCAGTTCTGTTATAAGAAGAGTGATTCTAAATGTCTGTCAGCACAGCGGAATTCAGAGACTGAAAACACCTTTCCGCAGTCGCCTACACCAACCGGAAATCGCTTGAATTGACCTCGTCAGACACTTCCTCCTTCGACATTTCGCCTGTCTCCATCGAAGACGAAATGAAGCGCTCCTATCTCGATTACGCGATGAGCGTTATCGTTTCGCGGGCGCTCCCCGATGTCCGTGACGGTTTGAAACCGGTTCACCGCCGCATCCTCTACGCGATGAAGGAGGGCGGTTACGACTGGTCCAAGCCCTACCGTAAATCGGCGAACATCGTCGGTGCTGTCATGGGGCAGTATCACCCGCACGGCGACAGCGCGATCTACGACGCCATGGTCCGCATGGCGCAGGAATTTTCCATGCGCCTACCGCTGGTCGACGGGCAGGGCAATTTCGGCTCGATGGACGGCGATCCGCCGGCGGCCATGCGGTATACCGAGGCCCGCCTCGCGAAGGCCGCGGAGGGCCTTCTCCGGGATATCGACAAGGATACGGTCGATTTCGTCCCCAACTATGACGAGACCACGGAAGAGCCGGGCGTGCTGCCGGCCGAATACCCCAATCTCCTGGTCAATGGCGCCGGCGGTATCGCAGTCGGCATGGCGACGAACATCCCTCCGCACAATTTGGGAGAAGTGATCGACGCCTGCTGCGCCTATGTCGACAATCCCGGAATCACCATCGACGAGCTGATCGAGATCGTCCCGGGCCCGGATTTCCCGACCGGTGCGATGATTCTCGGCAAGAACGGGATCCACTCCGCCTATCACACCGGCCGCGGCTCGATCATGATGCGCGCCAAGGCGGACATTCAGGAGATCCGCAAGGACCGCACGGCCATCGTCGTCAGCGAAATTCCGTATCAGGTGAACAAATCCCGCCTGATGGAGCGGATCGGCGAACTTGTGCGGGAAAAAACCGTGGAAGGCATCGCCGAGCTCAGGGACGAGAGCGACCGCGAGGGTGTGCGCGTCGTTATCGAGCTGAAGCGCGACGCGGTGCCGGATGTGGTGCTGAACCAGCTCTACAAGTTCACCCCGCTGCAGACCAGCTTCGGCGTCAACATGCTGGCGCTGAACGGCGGCAAGCCGGAACAGATGAACCTGCGCGACGTGATCGTCGCCTTCATCGCCTTCCGCGAGGTCGTCATCACCCGCCGGACCCGGTTCCTGCTGCGCAAGGCGCGCGATCGGGCGCATGTCTTGGCCGGTTTGCTCGTCGCGGTGAACAATATCGACGAGGTCATCCGGGTGATCCGCGCCTCGCGCGATGCCGCCGATGCCCGTGAGCAGTTGATGGGCCGCGACTGGCCGGCGGAGGAGGTCGAGGAGTTCATCGGCATCATCGACGATCCGGGGCACAAGGTCGTCGATGGCAAGTACCGGCTTTCAGACGCCCAGGTCCGCGCCATCCTGGAGCTGCGCCTGCAGCGCCTCACCGGCATGGAACGCGAGAAGCTGATCGAGGAGACCAAGGAACTCGCCGCGAAGATCGCCGAGTACCTGGAAATCCTGCAGTCGCGTCCGCGGATGATGGAAGTGCTGCGTGAGGAACTGGTGGCGGCGAAAGAAGCCTATGCCACGCCGCGCCGGACCGAGCTCGTCGAAGCCGAGTTCGAGCACGACATGGAAGACCTGATCCAGCGCGAGGACATGGTCGTTACGGTCAGTCACAACGGCTATATCAAGCGCGTCCCGCTCTCGACCTACCGGGCGCAGAAGCGTGGCGGCAAGGGGCGTTCCGGCATGTCGACGCGGGACGAGGATTTCGTCAGCCGGCTGTTCGTCGCCAACACCCACACGCCGATCCTGTTCTTCACCTCGCGCGGCATGGTCTACCAGATGAAGACCTACCGCCTGCCGATCGGCACCCCGCAATCCCGGGGCAAGGCGCTGGTGAACCTGCTGCCGCTGGAGCAGGGCGAGTGGATCCAGACCATCATGCCGTTGCCCGCGGAAGAGGAGGAATGGGCAAACATGCATGTCATGTTTGCGACCTCGGCCGGCACCGTGCGGCGGAACGCGCTCTCCGATTTCACCAATATCAAGCGCAACGGCAAGATCGCCATGCGGCTGGACGAAGGTGACCGCCTGATCAACGTGCAGCCCTGCATGGAGGCGGACGACGTCTTTCTCACGACGCGTGACGGCAAGGCGATCCGCTTCCGGGCGACTGATGTACGTCTGTTCCGCGGACGCGATTCGCTCGGCGTTCGGGGCATTCGACTCGCCAGCGGCGACGAAGTCGTGTCGATGTCGATCCTGCATCACGTGGACTATCAGGATGTTCCGGGGTCGGATGTGCTGGAACGCGATCTCTACCTGAAGCTCGCCGGCCAGATGCGAAGGGCGACGGGCGAAGGCGAGGAAGAGGTCGAGGCACCGTCCGGCGATATCTCGCAGGAGCGTTTCATCCAGCTCAGCGCGGAGGAAGAGTTCATCCTCACCGTGACCGAAAGCGGTCTCGGCAAACGTACCTCGGCGCACGAGTATCGCATTACGAATCGCGGCGGTCAGGGGATCGCCAATATGGAACTGACCAAGCGTAGCGGCGGCGTGGTGGCCGCATTCCCGGTGACCGACACCGACCAGATCATGCTCGTCACCGATGGTGGGCAGGTGATCCGCTGCGCCGTGAACGAAATCAGCATCACTGGGCGTAGAACCCAGGGTGTCTGGATCTTCCGCGTCGATGAAGGCGAAAAAGTCGTATCCGTCAGCCTGACCGGCGAAGAGAACGGAAACGGCGCGGAGGACGCGGAGGAATCGGAAGCCGACGACAGCGGTGACGGAGACGCCACCGAGAGCTAACGGGGGACTTGGAAACATGAGAGTAGGCGTATATCCAGGCACGTTCGATCCGATTACGAACGGGCATCTGGACATCATTCGGCGTGGCAGCAAGCTGGTCGACAAACTGGTCGTCGCAGTTGCGCGCAACGCCGGAAAAGGACCGCTTTTCAGCCTCGACGAGCGCGTCGAGATGGTTCAGGACGAGATAGATCTGCTCAACAAGGCGCATGCCGAAAACGGCGTCCACGGCGAAATCGTGGTGATGTCTTTCGGTAACCTGCTGATGCATTTTGTTGAGGAGAATGGGGCTGCAACAATCATTCGCGGTCTGCGTGCGGTCTCTGACTTTGAGTATGAGTTTCAGATGGTGGGGATGAATGCGCGGCTGAATGCGAATGTCGAGACGGTCTTCCTGATGGCCTCCGACCGCAACCAGTTCATCTCTTCGCGTCTGGTCAAGGAGATCGCTCATATGGGCGGCGCGATCGATCAGTTTGTACCCAAACGCGTGGTGGAACGGGTCGAGGACAAGTTCCGGTAACAGCGCGGAAAAAAACTTGTCGGAAGTGGTTGACCGCCGGGCCCTGTTTGCATAGGTTCCGGCTTCCTTTCGGGGGCGCGTAGCTCAGCTGGTAGAGCATCTGACTTTTAATCAGACGGTCACAGGTTCGAATCCTGTCGCGCTCACCATTTTCCTTCAGATATCCATTTTGAAAGTCTCATTCGCTGTTCTGCGGGTGGTCGGCGTTCGCGTGCTGCCGTTAAATAAAATACAACGCAAAAATCGTTGTAATTTTTAAGTAAAAAATACCCTGATCCCAAAGTGGCTTCAAAGTTCAAACACGCAAGATAGATCAAGGACCCAGGACAGAAGCGCTTTGCAGCGGATTTCCAGCGCCTTAAGCGCTAACTTTAGAGTGATTATTTAGCCGCATCATCTTGATACTTGAAAATTACGCTCAATTTGACGATAGTCTGAATCATGGACGCAACACGCTGAAAGACTTCGGTGTTGAGAGGTTTCTCGGCCACTGGAAAACGGCGTGTAATCGGCTACCTTCTTGACACAAAGACGCTGAACTGGCGCGAACGGCGAAAGGGACTCGGGCGTGGGGCTCCTTGACTTCCTGAAGATCACCGCGGACTCGAAGAAAAAGACGTCGCGGCCAACCAAGGCTCAGGGCATCAAGAGTGTCAAAGCCAAGGGCAAGCTCGATTCCTGTGGAATCGTCAAGATCGACAGCTTCACCTTCAATGTTAAGGACTATAATCTGAAGGGCTTTATCATCGAGCCCTACGACAAGGATCTGTTGATCAAGAGTCAGCGTTTCCGCTTTGAAATCGACGTTTCCAAGGGCCAGCATAAAATGAAAGGCTCTGCGGAAGCCGTAGTGACAAAGGTGACCGAAAACGCGCTCGCCGCGGCGTTCACCATCAAACCTTTTGAACATTGAGACGACGGCCGGTCCATTCTGGTACCGTTCTTGCTAATCATGTCGGCGAAACCGTCCGCCAGAGCGGACATCGCGACCGGCAGGGAGATCCATCGTGGATGAACGCAAGAAACTGCTGCTGATGATGCGGGAGATCCGCAAGAAGATCGACCCCAAGGTCCTGGAGCGCGCCCATCAGGCGGCGTTGATCCAGATGGGCGAGAAACCGGCGCCGCTGCGGGATAACGAGGCATCGCGCCTTTTCAAACTCGCCCGGGCGGACAACGGAGCCCGCAAGAGCGAGGTTCTTGCCTTCCTTGAGAAGAAATTCCGTAACAAGCTGAATTGACGGCTCTACCGGGCGAGGGCTTCGATCGCCTCTGCCAACCGCTCATAGTCGGTCAGCTCGTTGTAGATCTGCGCCGAAAGGCGGCACCAGAGGGTGCCCGTCAACGGATTGATCGGGATCTGCACCCGAAATTCGTCGATCAGGCGATCGCGCAGCGCTTCCGCATCTTCCCGCGTGCTGCCGAACCCATCCGGCAGACGTACCATTGCCATGTGGCCGGTCAGTTCCGGACCGGCACCGCGTTCGGTTTCCCAGCGCGCCGCCAGCATGTCGGCAGCACCGTTGACGAGCGCTTTGTTGTAGCCTCGGATCGCATCGATCCCGAACGCGTCGATGAAGGCGAGGGCGCTTGGCACGCAGAGTTGGCTTGAGGCGTCGCGCGTTCCGACATACTCGAACTCCTCGCCATATCCCTCCTGATACCAGTGAGAAATGGCGAGAGGATGGGTCGATTTCCGCCGTGCCTCGGCGGTCCAGAGGACGCCGCAGCCTTTCGGCGTAAACATCCATTTGTGCAAGTTGCCAGTATACCAGTCGCAGGGTAGCTCCGAGAGATCGAGATCGAGCATCCCCGGCGCATGCGCTCCATCGACCAGAACCAAAGCCCCGGCGTCTCGCGCGGCCGCCGCCATCTCCTTCAGCGGAAGCACCAGAGCCGTCGGTGACGTGATGTGATCGAGGATCACGAGTGCCGGGGCCGGATCCAGAGCTCTTTTGTATGCGGAAAGAATCTCTTCCTTCGAGTTGACCGGGAAAGGCAGGGTAACGCTGTTTAGCTCCCAGCCATTGCGGGCGCTCAAGTGCCGGGCGGCATTTTTAACCGCCCCGTAGGTCTGGTCCGTGATCAGGATTCCGGAGCCTGCCGGCAGATCGAGTTCGCGCAAGACCGCGTTCACCGCCTGAGTTGCGTTCTCGACGAGTGCGAGACCGTCCGTATCGACCTTGAACCTTGGCGCGAGCGCTGCGATCGCCGCCCGCATCGCCGGCTTGTAGTCTCGGCGCATGAACCGGCTCGGCTCCAGTTCCAACTTGTCCTGCCAGATCCGCTGCGCGGCCAGCACCGCGACCGGAGTCGCGCCGTAGGACCCGTGATTAAGCTGGGTGTAATCCCGCTCAAGGGCAAAGGATCCGCGGACCGCGGCGCCGAAACGGGGCGCCGTGTTGCTGAGGGAGGCGGGACGCTGCATGGTGATCTCCAAAGGCCGGAGCTTGAGAGTGCCACGGTCGGAAGAGGGAGCGCAGCAGAATGTTTCATGGGTTCGAGCGGAAAAGCATCCGGACATCCGGGACCGAGATCAATCTGGTCACCGGCGGTCACGGCCCGGGGCTCCTGCTGCTGCACGGCTATCCGCAGACCCACGCGATCTGGCACAAGGTCGCGCCGAAGCTCGCGGAGCACTTCACCGTGGTCGCGGCGGATCTGCGCGGCTACGGCGACAGCGGCAAGCCTCCGACGGACCAGCGGCACACGCCCTATTCGAAACGGGAGATGGCGCGCGATCAGGCGGAAGTGATGAGCGCGCTGGGTATCGAGCGGTTTTCCGTCGTTGGACACGATCGCGGCGCGCGGGTCGGGCATCGGCTGGCACGGGATTACCGGGAACGGGTGGAGAGGCTCGCCGTGCTCGATATCTGCCCGACCTTGGACATGTACGAGACCACGGATATGGCCTTCGCCTCCGCTTACTATCATTGGTTCTTCCTGATCCAGCCGGCGGACTATCCGGAACGGATGATCGGCGCCGACCCGGATTTCTATCTCTCGAAGAAGCTGAAATACCTCGCCGACGAAAGCGCGATTACGGACGAGGCAATGGCCGAATATCTCCGCTGTTTCCGCGATCCGGCGACGATCCATGCGAGCTGCGAGGATTACCGTGCTGCAGCCGGGATCGATCTCGACCATGACCGGCAAGACCGGGACGCGCCGCTCGATATTCCGGTCCTCGCGCTCTGGGGCGAAAAAGGGATCATCGGCAAGCTCTATCGGCCGCTCGAGGTCTGGCAGGACTACACGACCGGGCCGGTGACCGGCGGCGCGGTTCCGTCCGGCCACTACATCCCGGAAGAGGTTCCGGAGCGCCTTCTCGCAGAGCTTTCGGCCTTTCTGGAGGGCTGAGCAGCAGCGATTGCGTCCCGCCCCGGCGTGCCTATATGGTCAGGCTTGGGACAGGGAGTATCTCGCACATGACCAAGGACAATCCCGGCATCGTTCGGCCGACCTTTTTCGGGCGGCTCAGGGCCTATCTGCTCGCCGGCATCCTGGTCACCGCGCCGATCGGCATCACGCTTTACCTCACTTGGGTGATCATCGATTTCATCGACGGCCAGGTGATGCCGCTTTTGCCGGCGCAGTACCATCCGGACAATTACCTGCCGTTCTCCGTTCCCGGCATCGGCCTGATCGTAATGCTGGTCTCGCTGACCGTGATCGGCTGGCTGACGGCAGGCATTCTCGGCCGCTGGATGATCCGGCTGAGCGAGCACCTGATGGCCCGCATGCCGGTGGTCCGCAATGTCTACGGCGCCATCAAGCAGATCATGGAAACCGTGATGGCGCAGCAGTCGAACGCGTTTCGCGAGGTGGTGCTGATCGAGTATCCGCGCCGCGGGATCTGGGCGATCGGCTTCATCACCGGCGCAACCCACGGCGAGGTGCAGAACGCGACGGAAGACGAGATGGTAAACGTCTTTCTGCCGACGACACCGAACCCGACATCCGGCTTTCTTCTCTTCGTACCGGCGCAGGATATCTACCGGCTGCACATGACGGTCGAGGAAGGGATCAAGATGGTGATCTCTGCCGGCATCGTGACTCCGCCTGACCGCCGCCCGAAACAGAAGCAAGCCGAAGTCCTGATCAAGGCTTCGTCCGAGAATTCACCCATATCGGACGAAAACCCCTGAGAACCCGCTTTCTGAACGGAACATCCTATGACGCGTAAACTTGTGTCCTCGGGCTCTTACCTCGAGCCCGAAATCGGTTTCAGCCGGGCCGTCCGCTCCGGTAATTTCATTGCCATCGCCGGAACGGCGCCGATTGGCGCCGACGGCAAGACCGACGGGGTGGGCGACGTGTACCGGCAGACCGTCCGTTGCCTCGAAATCATCCGAAAGGCGATCGAAGATGCCGGCGGGTCGATGGAGGATGTCGTTCGTACCCGTATCATGCTCACCGATGCCAAAACCTGGAAGGAGGCCGCGCGGGCGCATGGGGAGGTGTTCGCCGACATCCGACCCGTGACCACCGTGATGGAGGTCTCTGGCTTCGTCGATCCGGACTGGCTGGTGGAGCTGGAGGTCGACGCGGTCTGCCAATCCGAGGGCTAACCGCCCCTCAGATAGCGGATCGCGGCATCCCGCTCGAAAAGATAGAGCAACACCCGAAGGGCGTCGCCGCGTTCTCCCTTGAGATCCGGATCGTTCGTCAGCACAAGCCGCGCGTCGTCCCGCGCCGCCGCCAGAAGATCGTCATGAACGGCGAGATCGGCAAGGCGGAAGGTCGGCAGGCCGCTCTGCTTAGTACCAAGGATTTCGCCGGCGCCGCGCAGATTCAGATCCTCCTCGGCGATCCGGAAACCATCCTCGGTCTCCCGCATGACCGCGAGCCTTGCGTGACCGGTCTCGGAAAGCGGGGCGCCATAGAGCAACAGGCAGGTCGACGCCTTGCTGCCGCGCCCGACCCGGCCCCGAAGCTGGTGCAGCTGAGCCAGGCCGAAGCGTTCGGCATGTTCGATCACGATCACCGTCGCGTCGGGAACGTCGACGCCGACCTCGATGACGGTCGTGGCGACGAGGATATCGACCGGTCCATTCTTGAACCGGTCCATGATCTCGTCCTTCTCGGCCGCCTTCATCTTACCGTGCACCAGCCCGACGCGGCCCGGATAGAGCGTGCTCAGATGCTGGAAACGTTCCTCGGCCGCGGCGACGTCAAGTTTCTCCGATTCCTCGACCAGCGGGCAGACCCAATAGGCCTTGTTGCCGGACGCGGCGGTCCGGCCGACGGCTTCCGCCACCTCGGACAGACGGCCGAGCGGGATGGTACGGGTATCGATCGGCTGACGCCCCGGAGGTTTCTCGGTCAGACGTGAGACGTCCAAATCGCCGTAGGCCGTCATCGTCAGGGTGCGCGGGATCGGCGTCGCGGTCATCACCAGCGTGTCCACGGCCGCTCCTTTCTCACCGAGACTCATGCGCTGGTGCACGCCGAAACGGTGCTGCTCGTCGATCACCGCGAGTGCCAGATCCCTGAAGGCGACGGTTTCCTGGAAGAGGGCGTGCGTGCCGACGACGATATCGACTTCGCCGCCCGCGATCCGCGCAAGCAGTTCCGTCCGGCTCTTGCCCTTGTCGCGCCCTGTCAGAACCGCCATCCGGACGCTCGCGGCCTCCGCCAGCGGCTGCATCGAGGCCATATGCTGGCGGGCCAGGATTTCAGTCGGCGCCATCAGGGCCGCCTGCGCCCCGCACTCGACCGCATTCAGCATGGCGAGCAGGGCGACCACGGTCTTTCCGCTGCCGACATCGCCCTGGATCATCCGCAGCATCCGCTCCTCGGCGCCCATGTCGCCATAGATATCGGCGAGCGCGACGGTCTGCGTATTGGTCAGCTTGAAGGGCAGGGCCGTCTCGGCCTTGGACCGCAACCGGCCGTCGCCCTTCAGGACGCGGCCCTTGCGCCGCTTCTGATGCGCGCGGACCAGCGCCAGCGCGAGTTGGTTGGCGAGCAGTTCGTCGTAGGCGAGGCGCTGGCGCGCGAGGGAGGAGGGATCGATATCCGCCATTGATCCCGGCGCGTGGGCCGCCATGAGCGCTTCGCGCCAGGCCGGGAATTGCCGCATGGCGAGGAACGGCTTGTTGCCCCATTCGGGCAGCTCCGGAACCTCCGGGAGGGCGGCCGTAATTGCCTTGCGCAGGGTCTTTTGCGTCAGGCCATGTGTCAGCGGATATGTCGGCTCCACCTGCATGACGCTCTGGATCTCGGCTTCCGGAACCATATGATCCGGATGGGTCATCTGCAGACGATTGTTGAAATGCTCGACCTTGCCGCTGATGGCGCAGCGCGTGCCGGTCGGCAGCATCTGCGAGATGTAGTCCGCCTTGGCGTTGAAGAAGACGATTTCCATCTCGCCGGTCTCGTCCCAGGCACTCACCCGGTAGGGCTGCTTGCGGCTGCGCCCCGGCCGGTGCTCTCCAATCGTCACCACCAGTGTCGCGACCACATCGTCTGGCGCCTCGGCGATCTTCGGATTGAAACGGCGGTCGATGATCCCGCTAGGCAAATGCCAGAGCAGATCGATCACCGAACGGCCGGCGAGCGTCTCCAGCAGTTTCGCGATCCTCGGACCGACGCCGGGCAGGCGCGTCGTGTCGGCAAAGAGGGAATAGAGAATTTCCGGTCGCAAGTTATCCGCCGATGCTATTAAGTGCGCGGCTCCAGGTCGCGGGCCGAGGGCTGACACGCCAAGGCTTCGATTTATATCCTAGCCGATGCTTCAGACAAACCGGGAGTGAGACCGATGAGCGGGCTCGACGATCGCCGCAAGAAACTGATTTATCGAAGCGCCTATACCGGCACCAAGGAAACCGACCTCCTGCTCGGCGCCTTTGCGCGCACGCATATCGCCGAGCTTGATGAAGAGGGCCTGGACACCTATGAAGCGCTGCTCGAAATCCCCGATCCGCGGCTCTACAAGTGGATCACCGGGCAGGAAGAGGCGCCGGAGGAATACGAGACGCCAATCCTCGCAATGATCCGAAACTTCAAACTCGTCGACTAGTCTCTTGATCTACAATAAGCCTCTCCTCGAAGGGACCGCGAAGGTCGCTTTCTCCGCTGCGCCGGAAGGCCACGATGCTCGGGCATTGCTCGAAATCGCAGAGACTCACGGCGGCATCGTACATGTCGCCCGTGACGACTCGCGGCTCGCTATCCTCCGCCAGTCTCTCGCCTTCTTTGCTCCGGATGCGACGGTTCTTACGCTCCCTGCCTGGGACTGCCTGCCTTATGACCGCGTCTCGCCGCACGGAGACCTGATCAGTCAACGCGTGGAAACCCTTGCGCGGCTTGCTTCAAGTGGTCTTCAGGGCGGCGCGATCCTCCTGACGACGGTGAACGCCTTGCTGCAACGTGTTCCGCCGCGGAGTTTTTTCACCGATGTCGGTCTTGCGATCGCGCCCGGCGAAAGCAAACCGGTCGAGGAGATAGCCGCTTTTTTTGAGGCGAACGGTTACCACCGGGCCGCAACTGTCCGCGAGGCGGGCGAATATGCCGTGCGCGGGGGCATCGTCGACGTCTTCCCGCCGGGCGCCGAGGAACCGCTCCGGCTCGACTTCTTCGGCGACGAGCTGGAGACGATCCGCGCGTTCGACCCGGTCAGCCAGCGCACCACTGGAAAGCTTGATTCCTTCGAGATCTTCCCGGTCGGCGAGTTCCGCCTCGACGAGGAGAGCATCCGTCGCTTCCGCTCCGGATACCGGACCTATTTCGGCGCCGAGATTTCCAAGGACCCGCTCTACGAGGCGGTGAGCGAGGGCCGGCGCCATGTCGGCATGGAACACTGGCTGCCGCTCTTTCACGACGATCTCGAAACCCTGCTCGACTATACCGGCGGCGCGCCGATCACCTTCGACCACCAGGCGGATGCTTCCATCGGCGCGCGGTTCGAGCTGATCGAGGAGTATTTCGAGGCGCGGAAGAGTTTCCATGACCGCGGCACCCCTGACGGCGGCGTTATATACCGCCCCCTGCCGCCGGACAGTCTCTATCTGACGCCGCGCGACTGGGAGAGCCTGGATCGCGGACACCCGACCGGGCGTTTCACCCCGTTCGCCTTGCCGGAAGGCGGCAGCGAAGGACGGATCGTCGTGGACTGCGGCGGGCATGGCGGAACAGGCTTCGCCGAAGCCCGGGCGCGGCCGGATACGGACCTCTACGGCACGGTGCGCGATACGGTCCTCGAAGAACTCGAAAAGCGCCGGGTACTGATCGCCGGATATACGTCCGGCTCCCGCGACCGCCTGGTCTCGCTGCTGCAGGAGCACGGGCTGGAGCGCCTTGAGCCGGTGAACTCCTTCAAGGAGGCGGCCGACCTGCCGGCGGGCACCGCAGCCGGTGTCGTTCTGCCGCTGGAGCAGGGTTTCGCCAGTGATGATCTGCTCTGCATCGCCGAACAGGACATTCTCGGCGAGCGACTTGCACGGCCGACGGTCCGTCGAGGCCGCCGGGGCGAGGAGTTCCTGCAGGAAGTCTCGGCACTGCACGAAGGCGACTATGTCGTCCATGTCGAGCACGGAATCGGCCAATATGACGGTCTGGAAACGCTGGAGATCGGCGGTGCACCGCACGATTGCCTGAGGCTGATCTATCTCGGCGGCGACAAGCTCTTCGTGCCGGTCGAGAATATCGAGGTGCTGTCACGCTATGGCTCTGGCGAGAGCGGAGCGCAGCTCGACAAGCTCGGCGGCGCCGCGTGGCAGGCCCGCAAGGCGCGGGTGAAGAAACGGCTGCGAGACATGGCCGAGCAACTGATCCGTCTCGCGGCTGAGCGCGAGATCCGGGAAGCGGAGCCGGTTGCGCCTCCGCCCGGAATTTTCGACGAGTTCTGCGCCCGCTTCCCCTATACGGAGACTGACGACCAGCTGAAGGCGATCGAGGACACGCTTGACGACCTCAATCGCGGTCGTCCGATGGACCGGCTGGTCTGCGGCGATGTCGGTTTCGGCAAGACCGAGGTTG
The DNA here is from genome assembly GCF_024662015.1 of Nisaea acidiphila. Lineage (NCBI taxonomy): Bacteria > Pseudomonadati > Pseudomonadota > Alphaproteobacteria > Rhodospirillales > Thalassobaculaceae > Nisaea > Nisaea acidiphila. The sequence continues at coordinate 44,609 of NZ_CP102480.1, forward strand.
CACTGCGCGCCGCGCTCGTCGTTGCCATGCAAGGCTTCCAGGTCGCCGTCGTGGTACCGACCACGCTGCTCGCACGCCAGCACTACAACCAGTTCACCGAGCGCTTCAAAGGCCTGCCGATAAAGATCCGCCAGCTATCCCGGATGGTTCCGGCAAAGGACCAGACGGCGGTGAAGGAAGAGCTGGCGAGCGGCGATTGCGGGATCGTCATCGGCACTCATGCCGTGCTGGCGAAAAACATCCGCTTCTCCAATCTCGGCATGGTCATCGTCGACGAGGAACAGCATTTCGGCGTGGCCCAGAAAGAGCGCCTGAAAGAACTTCGCTCCTCGATCCATGTTCTGACCCTGACCGCGACGCCGATCCCGCGCACGCTGCAGATGGCGCTGAGCGGCGTCCGGCAAATGAGCCTGATCACCACACCGCCGGTCGACCGTCTGGCGGTCCGCACCTTCGTCATGCCCTATGACGGTCTCGTCATCCGGGAAGCGATCATGCGCGAGCACTATCGCGGCGGTCAGACCTTCTATGTCTGTCCGCGCCTGGAAGATCTACCCCGCGTCCACGACCGGCTGACGCAGCTGGTACCGGAAGTCCGCGTCGCAACCGCGCATGGCCGTATGACTCCGGCGGAACTGGAGAAGGTGATGACCCAGTTCTGCGACGGGCATTACGACATCCTGCTCAGCACCAACATCGTCGAATCCGGCCTCGACATCCCGAACGCGAACACGATCATCATCCATCGCTCGGACATGTTCGGCCTCGCCCAGCTCTATCAGCTGCGCGGCCGGGTCGGGCGCTCCAAGACGCGGGCTTATGCCTACCTGACGACCCATCCGACCAAGATCCTGACGGCCGACGCAAAGCGCCGGCTGGAGGTCATGCAGACGCTTGATAGTCTCGGCGCCGGCTTCAGCCTCGCAAGCCATGACATGGATATACGCGGCGCGGGCAACCTGCTCGGCGAGGAACAGTCGGGGCAGGTGAAGGAAGTCGGGATCGAGCTTTACCAGACGCTGCTGCAGGAAGCGGTGCAGGCGGCGCGGGACGGTGGCTTCGCCGCGGATCACGAGCCGGAGGAGCAGTGGACGCCGCAGATCTCCCTCGGCACCCCGGTGCTGATCCCCGAGAGCTACGTGCAGGACCTGACGGTGCGGCTCAGCCTCTATCGGCGCATCGCCAATCTCGTGGACGAGGCGGAGATCGACAGTTTCGCGGCCGAGCTCGCGGACCGGTTCGGCACCCTGCCGCCGGAAGTGGAGAACCTGCTCAAGATCATCGCGATCAAGCAGCTCTGCAAGCTGGCGGGGGTCGAGCGGGTCGATGCCGGGCCGAAGGGTGCCGTGATCAGCTTCCGCAACAACGATTTCGTCAATCCGCGCGGTCTCGTCGGCTTCATCGCCAAGCAGGCCGGCAGCGTCCAGCTCCGCCCGGATCACAAGCTAGTCTACCGGCGGGCCTGGGAGAAGAAAGATGTCCGCGTACGCGGCCTGACCGACCTGATGCAGGAATTGGTCGCGATCGCTGCCTGACACGCTCCCGGGATCGCTACGCACACATTAGTGTTCAGTCGGCATTGGCAACCCGACGCATGACCCGGTAGCCTTTCCTGCCATGGAAAGCGTTTGGGGAGCTTGCCATGTTGGAACAACCGTTCGAACTGCCGTGCGGGGCGATCCTGAAGAACCGGATCGCAAAAGCCGCGATGTCGGACGATCTTGGAGACGGGCGGGGGTGCCCAACCGATGCGCAGGCGCGCCTCTACCGCCTGTGGGCGCAAGGCGGGGCGGCCCTGTCGTTGATCGGCGAGACCCAGATCGGCCCCTGGGCACCAGAGACCTATGGCAATCTCGTTCTGGACCCCTTGCAGGGGGCACCCGAATTCAGGCAGCTCACGGCTGCCGCCACGGAGCACGGCACCCACTTCTGGGCACAACTCGGGCATGCGGGCGTCCTTGCTGCTCCGGTTGACGGGAAAGCGATCGGACCATCTGATATCGATCATCCGGAGATCCAGGCACGGGCCATGACCGGCGCGGAGATTGCCGCACTGCCGAAGGCTTACGCACGGGCCGGAGCAAACGCCCGGACACTGGGCTTCACAGGCGTCGAGATCCACGCGGCCCACGGTTTTCTCCTCAGCCAGTTCTTATCGCCTTTCTTCAACCGGCGGACCGACGAATGGGGCGGCAGCCCCGGCCGGCGGATACGGCTTCTGCTTGAGGTGATCGAAGCGGTGCGAGCGGAAGTCGGGGCCCGTTTTCCCGTGGCGGTGAAGATCAACGCCACGGACCAGCTCAAGGGTGGCCTCACGGAAGAAGATGCGCTCGGCATTCTGGCCGTATTGCAGGAAGCCCCGGTCGATCTGATCGATATCAGCGGCGGTGCCTATTTTCCCGGTGCCGCAGCGGCAAGCGACGGGGCGGGAAAGGGGCCTTATTTCCTGGACTTCGCCCGGGCGGCACGGGCACGGATATCCAAACCCCTGATGAGCGCCGGCGGGTTCAAGCACCGCGAAGAAGCGGAAAAGGCGGTTTCGACAGGCGCCTTGGACCTCGTCGGACTGGCGCGGGCTCTGGTCGTGGAGCCTGCGCTTCCGCGCGCGTGGATATCCGGCGATAGCCTAGAGCCGGCTTTCCCACGTTTCGACGAACGCCCGCCCGGCGGAGTGACCGCCTGGTATACGGAGCGGCTTCGGGAACTCGCCTCACTGGACGCTACCGGCCGGGATCAGCCGCTTTCGGCCGCGCTTGAAGCGGTCACCCGTCGCAAGGCCGCGAACGGCGATCTCTGGAAGCGGCATTTTGTGGAAGCGTGAGAGGTCAGCGCTCTTCCGGTGCTATCCCGCGTATCCGAGCAACATGAGCGTCTATGTCAGCGCGCTCGTATTTCGAATGCACGCGCTTGTCGGACGGCGGGCGGAACTCCCGGCCGAGCTTGAGGTCGGGCCTCCAGGAACGAAGCGGACGGACCGGCCGCGGCACAAAGTTCCCGCCACAGGTCGGGCATACATCGAACAGCACCGTCTCGACGCAGTCCGCACAATAGGTGCATTCGTAGGAACAGATCCGGGCTTCGGGCGAGTCAGGAGGCAGGTCTTTGTCGCAGAGCTCGCAGTTCGGCCGGAGTTCCAGAGCGACCATGGGCCGGATCAGGCCTGATTGGCGACCGCGGAGCTTTCGGACGCATCGAGATCGAAGAGCGGGAAGAAAGCCTCCGGCTCCTGCGCGCCTGAGACCGCATATTGCCGATTGAAGATGAAGCAGGGCACCCCGTTTATCCCGTTCTCGTAGGCAAAGCGGGTTTCGGCCATCACTTCTGTCGCGCCGCCCTTGCCTTCGAACCATTCGCGGACTTCACCCGCATCCATGCCTGATGCCTCGGCAAGCCGCACGAGATTGTCGATGTCGCCGATATCGACGCCTTCGATGAAATAGGCGTTGAACAGGTTCTCCACCAACGCGTCCGAGGTGCCTTGCGCGGTCGCGAGATTGATCGTGCGATGCGCAAGAACCGTGTTTGGTGTCCGCTGAATGAGGTCGAAACGGAAATCGATCCCTTCGCCGTCACCGGTCCGCCGGATGTTGTCGTATATCTGCTGCGCACGTTCCGGGCCGCCGAACTTGTTCTCGAGGTAGGCTTGGCGCGACATGCCCTCTACCGGCATATCCGGATTGAGCTGGAAGGCGCGCCACTGGATCGTCAGATCCGGCAGCGGTCGGGATTTGAGGGCGCGCTCAAGCCGGCGTTTTCCGATGAAACACCAGGGGCAGATTACGTCGGAGAAGATATCGATCTGGGTCATTCAGGTCCGGCTCCCGGGGCCGTCATGCTCGCTTTCGTGGCGCTCTCGCAGCTTTCGCCCCCGCGCTTGACGCCAAATTGAAACGAAGAAACGATGTCACGCAATTAACACAGGGAAACATCTGGGGGCGGCGATGTCGATATTTGAAACAGGGCTGGAGAGGAACGACGCGAATTACGCGCCGCTCACCCCCTCCGATTTCTTAGAACGGGCCGGGACGACCTTTCCAGAGAAGATCGCGATTATTCACGGTGAGTTGAACCGTACATACGGTGATTTTCTGAACCGGTGCCGCCGTTTAGCCGACGCTCTTCGCAAACGCGGAATCGGCTCCGGCGACGCCGTGTCCGTGCTCGCCCCAAACACACCGGCGATGCTCGAAGCGCATTACGGCATTCCCATGTCGGGAGCAGTGCTGAATGCGATCAATACGCGGCTGGATGCCGCGACCATTGCCTTTATCCTCGATCACGCCGATTCGAAGCTCGTCCTGGTCGACAAGGAATTCGCGCCGGTCATGGAAGAGGCGCTTTCTCTGGCCGAGGTATCGCCCCCGGTGATCTGGATCGACGATCCGCTTGCTGAAGACGGCAAGCCACTCGGCGAGAAGGAATATGACGACCTGCTTGCGGAAGGCGAGCCGTCGCCGCACTGGCCGCGTCCCTCGGATGAGTGGCAATCGATGTCCCTCAACTACACTTCCGGGACGACGGGTAACCCGAAAGGCGTCGTCTATCATCACCGCGGCGCCTACGTGAACGCGATGGGGAATGCCATCGCATTCGGGCTGACCTCCGCCTGCCGCTATCTCTGGACCCTGCCGATGTTCCACTGCAACGGCTGGACCTATACTTGGGGCGTGACGGCAGTCGGCGGGACCCATGTCTGCCTGCGCAAGGTCGACCCGGCCCAGATCTTCGACCTGATCGCGCGCCACAACGTGACCCATATGTGCGGCGCGCCGATCGTGCTCACCATGCTGATCCACGCGCCGGCGGAGCAGAAAACCAGCTTTTCGCAGCGGGTCCATATCGCCACCGGCGGGGCGGCCCCGCCGAGCGCAGTGATTTCCGCGATGGAGACGATGGGCTTCGCCGTGACCCATCTCTACGGGCTGACGGAGACCTATGGTCCGTCGACGATCTGCGCCTGGCCGCCAGAATGGGATTCGCTGGAATTGGAAGAGAAGGCGCAGAGAATGGCGCGTCAAGGCGTCTGGTATCCGACCCTGGAAGGCATGAAGGTCGCGAATCCCGATACCGGTGAAAACGTTCCGGCCGACGGCAAAACCATCGGCGAACTTTGCCTGCGCGGAAACACGGTGATGAAAGGGTATCTCAAGAACCCGAAAGCGACCGCCGACGCGCTCGGCGACGGCTGGTTCCGAACGGGGGATCTCGCCGTGCTCCATCCGGACGGCTATGCCGAGGTCAAGGACAGATCCAAGGACATCATCATCTCCGGCGGCGAGAACATTTCCTCCCTTGAGATCGAGGAAGTGCTCTACAAGCACCCGAAAATCATGGAGGCGGCCGTGGTCGCCAAGCCGGACGAGAAGTGGGGCGAGACGCCCTGCGCCTTCGTGACGGCCGCTCCGGGAGCCGGAGGTATCGGTGCGGAGGAAGTGACTGCCTGGTGCAAGGAACATATGGCGTCCTTCAAGACCCCTCGCACGATCGTCTTCGGCGATCTGCCGAAGACCTCGACGGGAAAGATCCAGAAATTCGTGCTGCGGGAGAGGGCAAAGGGGCTCTGAGCCCGGCTTGCTAGACCCGGAACCGGTCCAGCACCGCCGGATCCGGCTCGAACCCGATGCCCGGTCGATCCGGCACCGCGACCGTCCCTTTTTCCGGAAGCGGGATGGATGGGTCGAGATATGCCGCCGGTTCGATATAGAGATGTTCGAACTGCTCGCAATTCCGCCGGGCGGCCATCAGATGCAGCGTCGCCCAGTAACCAGGACCGAAATAGGGGGCGTGCGGCATGACGGCCGATCCGTGCCGCTCCGCGAGATCGCACACCTTGAGGAACTCCGATATCCCTCCGACCTTCGTCACACTAGGCTGGATATAGCGGATCGCCGGAGCGGTTCGCGCGAACTCGACGGCGGTGCAGGCATTCTCGCCGCTGGCGATCGGCACTCCGAAGTCGCGCTGGAGAGCGCCTAGCGTAGCCGCATCGTCTGGCGGGAAGACGGGTTCCTCGACCCAATAGAGGTCGAGCCGCTTCATCTCCGGCAGGATCTCGCGGGCCTGGTCCATTGACCAGTTGCAGTTCACGTCGGTCGACATTTTCGTCGCCGCGCCGGCGCCCTCCCGGCCCGCCTCGATTGCATCGAGCGCGATCTCGTGCAGTTTGACCGTACGATAGCCTTCCGAGACCACCTTGGATGTAAAGCTGCGCACCAAGTCCGGTTCGCCGTAGCGCACCAAGCTCGCATATGCGGGCAGGGTGGTGCGGGGGCTGTCGGCGAGCAACGCGGCAAGGGGAACGCCTTCCGACTTCGCCTTCAAATCCCAGAGCGCGATATCGACGGCCGATATCGCGAAGACGGTTATGCCATAGCGTCCGTGCAGGTGGAGGCGCTGCTGCAGCTCGAGATTGAGCGCGCCGATGTCGCTAACATCACGGCCGACGAGCAGCGGCGCCACCATGTCCTCGATTGCGGCGACCGTCGCCCGGCGACATGAGTAGGCGAAGCCGTCGCCCCATCCGACCAGCCCGTTTTCTGTCTCAAGCCGGACCAGCACGAAGTCGAGCATGGTCCATTTCGTCGGCATGAGGCCGACACCCGGACTGCCATCCTCGAACGGGATCCGCAGCGGGATGACGTCGACGGATTTGATCTTCATAATTTGGTTTCCCCCTGACGCTTCGCGCCTCCGCGATCTTATTTTTTGTCGAGATTGAGGCGGTAGACCTGAACCGCGCCGCTCCTTCCCCTGAGTTCATGCTGCCCCACCTCTTCGAGATCAGGTGGGTTACCGGCCGCTTCCGCAGTCTCTTTCGAGACAAGCACACAAAGATCGGTGTCCGGAGCGATCTGCTTCCCGAGCTGTTCCAGACGGTTCGCGACATTCACAGTGTCGCCGATCATGGTGTAGTTGATCCGGCCCGGCGCCCCGATATTGCCGACCACAGCCCGGCCGGTGGCGATCCCGAGACGAATCCGGACGACGCGCTTGCCTTCCTTTTGCCGACGCTCATTGTCGGCCCGGAGCAGCTCACCAATCCGCCGGACCGCCCTGAGGCAGGCTTCGGCATGATCCACCCGTTCGGCGGGTGCGCCCCAGAAAGCCATCACGCTATCGCCGACATACTTGTCGATATTGCCGCCCTCGGCCTCAATCGCATCGTTCATCAGCGTGAAGTGATCGTTCAGCAGCTCGACGATCTCCGCGGCCGGCGCACTCTGCGAGATCGTGGTAAAGCCGACAATGTCCGAGAACAGCACCGTGATCTCGCGATCCACGGAGGAAATGCCGCTCGGTTCGGCCTGGTCGAGGATCGCGCGCACGAGTGAACGCGGCACGTAGATGCCGAACTGGGCGAGGCCGAGCACCATCTGGTTGAAGGCCGAGGCGGCGTCGTTGAACTCCCTAACGGAGTTTCCGCCGATCGGCGGGACATCGTTGAAGTCGAGTTTGGCGACGGCATTGGACGCCGACGCGAGTTCCGTGACCGGCCGGCGTATTCGCTCGGCCAGTTGCCACAGACGCAGCATCGCGAGCGCCATGACGACCAACCCCGCAAGACCGCCATAGGTCAGGTAACGGATCATATCCGTATAGCTGGAAGCGTTCTCATCGACATAGATACCGACAAGATAATCGCCGTTAAGCGTGGCCGGGATTCTAAGCGTAAGGGCGAGGTAAGTCGTCCCGTCCACTTCGGCCCGGAGGACATCGATCCCATCGCCGTCTTCCAGTTCGGCCATCTCGTGCAATTCAGGATCGAGAAACGCCTCCAGGATGGTGTCCCCAATGTCGGAAGCGTGCAGGAGAGGGCGCTCGGAGGTCATCATCCCGGAGACGCTTCTATCAGTTAGCTTCGGGTGCGCGATAATGTAACCGTTGTCGTCGAGGACGAAGACCTGGCCGCCGACGAGATCCACCCGGCTCGCGAAGACCGATAGGTCATAGAGGGAGATGGCGCTCGCCGCGAATCCGAGATAGGTGCCGTCGTCGCCATAAACCGGACTCCGGATCGTCACCAGCGTGGTGCCTGCCACTTCAGAGAAGATCGGACGGGCAATGTAAGGCTCTCCGGCCAGGCGCGCTTCCTCGACCACGCGCGCAGCCTCGGATCCGGGCGCATACGTTTCCATGCGGCTTCGACCGTTCGACTCGATGATCTGATAGCGGCCGTTGGTCCAGAAGAATGCCATTCCGCGAATCTGCCTATGCAACGTCATCGCGGTATGCGTCATCTCGACTTCGAGTGGATCCAGCGGTTCCGGTTCCGCAAGGACGCGAGCACCAATCGCCTCGGCGGCGTCTCTGGCGGGCTCCATATGCGCTTCGAGGAAACGGGCCGTGGTGTGAATGACGTTCCCCGCATTCTCCCGAAGGACGACGAGCGCGCCCTGGGTTCCGAAGAACATCGTCACCGCCATGATCGCGACGAGGGCGGCAAGAAACAGTCCGCCAATGTCCCTCAGCAAAAGAGTGCGAATTGTGATTCGTGCTTCGGGCGAGAGATGCTGCGTGTCGCTTTTCATGAGACCCCGAAACGCTCCCGGTAGCTCTCTGCGTTGCCCAGACTCTCGGCCTCGTACAGGCCACGTGCGATGGCGCGGGCAAGACAGTTGGCCGCATATCCACCCAATCTGGCAAGGTCCGACGCCGGATCGGCCAGCGGACGCTGTCCGGTAGAGACTCCGAACACCGTATCGCCGTCGAAAGGCGTATGGGCCGGCCTGATCGCATGGGTGAGCCCCTGTTGCGCCATGATAGCAAACTGTCGGCACTGCGCCTTGGAGAGCGCGGCATCGGTCGCGACGATGGCGATCGTTGTGTTTTCGCCGCGCCCCGCGAGTTTTGGCAGTTCGACGGCGGGGTTACGGTCTTCCGCAACCGGCACGATCCCGCCGAACTCGCCATCGATCTCGAGATCCCAGGAAAAGAAGGCACCGGAAACCGGATGGGCGGCCGCACCGACCGCATTCACCGCCACGAGCGCGCCAACCATCGTCCCGTCCTGCAATCGGATCGACGCGCTGCCTAGCCCGCCTTTCAGGCCGCTCGCCTGCGCGCCATATCCGGCCCCCGCGTTACCGAGCCCAAACCGCTCCCCGACGTCACCGAGCGCGGCCAGGCCAAGGGCAGGATAGGGACTGGTTTCGCCCCACGCCTTGTCGCCTTCATTGTTGAGATCGAACAGGATCGCCGACGGCACGATCGGCACGATCGACGCACCTGCCTGATAGCCGATACCACGTGTCCGCAGGCCGCTCATCACGCCGCCCGCCGCATCGAGACCGTAGGCGGAGCCGCCGCTCAGGACGATTGCATTCACGCGTTCGACCGTGGCTTCAGGCCGCAACAGATCGAATTCGCGGCTTCCCGTGCCGCCGCCCCGCGCATCGACGGAAGCGACCATCGCTCCGTCCGTCGGAAGCAGCACGGTAACGCCGGTCCGCACGCCCACATCATGGGCGTTCCCGACGCGCAAACCCGGTACATCAGTGATCAGGTTACGGTCGCCCGGCCTCGGCTCCATGTGCCCTCCCCAAAACGGCATACCCGATGCCCTAGGATCGTCTATTGGACTGATCGGACAAAGTCTTTATATACACGGCGTTCTCCAATAAGGACGGATTGATGAGTTCCCTGGACCAAGCGGTCGAGCGTCGGCGCACATTCGCGATCATCGCGCACCCCGATGCCGGTAAGACCACGCTTACTGAAAAACTGCTGTTGTTCGGCGGCGCCATCCAGATGGCGGGTGCTGTCAAGGCGCGCGGACAGCAGCGGCGCGCGCATTCCGACTGGATGAAGGTCGAGCGCGAGCGCGGCATCTCGGTTGCATCTTCCGTCATGACCTTCGATTACGGGACCAACACCTTCAATCTGCTCGATACGCCGGGTCACGAGGACTTCTCTGAGGACACCTACCGGACCCTGACGGCGGTCGACAGCGCGATCATGGTGATCGACGGCGCGAAGGGTATCGAGGAACAGACCCTCAAGCTGTTCGAGGTCTGCCGCCTGCGCGACGTGCCGATCATTACTTTCGTCAACAAGATGGACCGCGAGGCGCGCGACAGTTTCGAGCTGCTCGACGAGATCGAGCAAAGCCTCGCGCTCGACGTCACTCCGGCCAGCTGGCCGATCGGCATGGGGAAAAGCTTCAAGGGCTGCTACGACCTGCTGAACGACAAGCTCATCCTGATGGATCGCGGCAGCCACGATGCACCGGACGAGGGTCTGACATGCAACGGCCTCGACGATCCGAAGCTGGACGAGCTGTTACCCGCCTCGGCTGCGGCCCAGCTCCGCGAGGAAGTCGAGATGGCGCGCGAGCTCTGCCCTGCATTCGATGCCGAGGCATTTCTTGGCGGACACATGACTCCGGTCTATTTCGGCAGCGCAGTAAACAATTTCGGCGTGCGCGAGCTGCTGGGCGGTGTCGCTAAATATGCGCCGTCCCCGCGCCCGCATCCGACGAAATCCCGCTCGGTCTCCCCGGACGAGAAGAAGGTCGCGGCCTTCGTCTTCAAGATCCAGGCGAACATGGACCCCAAGCACCGTGACCGTATCGCTTTCGCTCGCATCTGTTCCGGCCATTTCAAGCGCGGCGCCAAACTGAAACATGTGCGCAGCGGCAAGACCGTAAACATCCACAACCCCGTGATGTTCCTGGCCCAGGACCGCGAGATCGCGGACGAGGCCTGGCCGGGCGACATCATCGGCATTCCGAACCACGGCAACCTGCGCATCGGCGATGCGCTGACCGAAGGCGAGGATTTGCAGTTCAGCGGCATCCCGAGCTTTGCGCCGGAACTTCTGCAGCGGGTTCGGCCCACCGATCCGCTTCGGGCCAAGCATCTTGAGAAGGCAATCGTGCAACTCGCGGAGGAGGGCGCTGCGAAAGCCTTCAAAACGAGGATCGGCGGAAGCTGGATCGTCGGCGTTGTCGGTGCGCTGCAGTTCGACGTTCTGGCGGACCGTATCCGGACGGAATATGACGTACCGGTCACCTTTGAGACAGCCGGTCTCCACACCGCCCGCTGGCTCGAGGCGGACGACCCGGCGGAATTGAAGAAGTTCATCGACGCCAATCAGGGCGACCTCGCCGACGACCATGACGACATGCCGGTCTTCATGGCCCGCAACGGCTGGCACTTACAGCACACCGCCGAGAATTGGCCGAAGGTCCGCTTTCTCAAGGTGAAGGAACAGATGGCCTAGTGCCGGTAGCGGCTTTCCAAACCGTTGTTTTTCCCGCATTCGCGAGAACGACGATTTTCGCCTACGGCTTGGTGGCTCATCCCTCTAGCTGGGTCTTCCAGAACCCGAGCAGATCCCGCTCCATGTTTTCCATGCTGTAATAGCCGGCCGTCTTCTTTCCCGCGGCGATCCTTGCGGCCGTGGCCGTCTCGTCCTCCAGGACTTCGACAGCTTCGGCGACGCGTTCGACGCAGCGTTGGACATCTTCCTGTCCGCACCAGAACCCGTTCATGTCGTTCGCGTACTCGTCTCCCCCCTGGCCGGTGAATCCCACCACAAGGCAGCCCGCCGCCATCGCTTCGATCGGCGGCAGGCCGAAACCTTCCATCCGGTTCAGACTGAGAAAGAGGGCGCATTCGCGCAAATGCCTGGCCGCCTCCTTCTCCTGCATGTTCTCGACGCGGATCCATTCGAGATCTCCGTGATCGGGAAAACGGAGCCGGAAGGACTGCCGGATGAAATCCGCCTGCAGCCCGAGCTTGCGCGGCATATAGGCGATCCGATGCTTCTTTGTCTCCGGATGGTAGAGCGCCGGATCGATGCCGTAGCGGATCACCGGCACGTCCTTCATCGCGAAATTCTGTTCCAGAAATTCCGCGATCTTGCGGCTGCTGGCGACCACCGTTTGAACACCGTAGGCGGCGAAATCCACTCCTTCGCCGAGGCCCGGGAAGACATAATGATGGTTCTGGCAGAAGACGATTTTCCTTACCGGGAGTCCTGCAACCTGCCGGTAGATCTCGTTGCGGTCTTCCGGAATGACGAGGATATCGTCTGCCTGAAGCTGGAAACTCGCATCAAGATTGATCAAGGGGACGTCGACCTCGAAGAACGGGGAGCCCGTTCCCCCGGCCTGCAGGATGGAGGCTTCATACCCGTGCCGCCGCAGCATGCCGACATGTCGGTAAAGGGTTCGGACCCCGCCGGTCGGCTGGGAGAAATTGATCGAAAGAAACAGAATGCGCGGGCCGGCCACGGGCGGCATCTCCCCAACTCAGGAAACGATGCCGCCACTATGGCGGAAAGCGGATCAAAGGGCCAACCGCCCGCCCGCCGCATCAGCCGACAGGTTCTATCCGGCACTGATAGCAATTGTTCCTGGCCGAGCGGGCATGGACATAGCGAACATCAGGATGTCTCAGGATGTCGTCCGCAGTCGCGGCGATTTCGCTCACATCGACGACTGTTCCGGTCCCGTAGACTATTCGGTCGTCCGCGCCGTAGCCGCGCAGCATGATTGTCTCCCAGTCCCGGAACATTGCGGGTAGCTCTGAGAACGCCTCGTAGCGCGAGCAGGCTCCGGCATGCAGGAAGATTGGACCGATCTCTGCATAAGGCTGCGCCGCGGGGAAGGGGCGATGGGCGAACACCAGATACTCTTCGCCCGCCGCGATGTTCTGGAGGCAGTGCCGGCATGGCATCGAGCCGCCTTCCGAGACCTTGCGTTCCGGCACCTGGCCGTTGGCGTCGGCTCCACCGGACTGATAATGGCGGGCTATTTCGGTTTCGAGGGCGAGGTAGCGCTTTTCAGTCATTAGTCCGGCTCCGTGAATTGGGTCTCGATGATCCCAATCCTTCACGCTGCCGGCCCGACGCGATATCCGAGTCTTGCGGCGCAAGTCTATTTCGATTTCCAGGCCTGCCAGAGATCCTGCAACTGGAACCCCCAATATGCGCATTGCGCGATCGCCGGTCCCAGCGGGCCGCCGGCGAAATCGAGACCGAACGGCGCGAACAGCTTGTAGCTTTCGTCGCCTTCCGCGATCGCCTTCGCAACGACCTCGCCGCCGGCGGTTGTCGCGCACATGCCGTGGCCGCCATATCCCTGATTGTACCAGACTCCCTCTGAAAGCTGCCCGATCTGCGGCATCTTGTGCACCGCGTAGCCCATGGTCCCGGGCCAGGCGACCGCGGCCCGGACCCCTTCGAGCTGGGGATAAATGCGGAGAATGTCGCCGATCATCTTCTGTTTCAGATTACGCGGCGACAGGTTGGAACTGACCCGTCCGCCCCAGAGCAGGCGCGTATCCGGCAACGCCCGGTAGTAGTCGCCCGCGAGGCGGCTGTCGGAAGTGCCGTACGGAGCCTTGATCGCCTGCTCCAACCGATCGCCGAGCGGTTCCGTCAGGACGACATAGGTACCGACCGGTAACGTCGCCCGCGAGAGTTTCGGGTGCAGATGGCCGATATAGCCGGAGCAGCAGATCACCACCTGGTTCGCGGAAATGCTGGCGTGCGCGGTGTCGATCCGCTTCCGGTCGCCCGTCAGGTCCATATGCGTGACCGCGGCATTCTCGAAGATCCTCGCGCCATTGCCGGCACAGGCATCGGCAATGCCGTTGGTGAAGTTCAGGGAATGGAACTGGAACGCGGTCGGATCGAGGAGGCCTTCGTAATATCTTTCGGTTAGATACAATTCGCGCATCCGCTCGCGGCTCTGAAAAGTGAGTCCGATTCCGAAACGCTCGTTCATCTTGTCCGCGTGGGCCCTCAGGCTATCCGCATTCGCGAACCAGGACGCCTTCATGATGCCCGGCCGCATCGGTCCGGCATCAATTCCGTAGCGCTCGATACGCTGCTTGATCAATTCAAGCGCATCCAGCGTCAGTCGGGCGAGGGCATCCGCATCCTCGCGGCCGACCCGGGCTTCAATGTCGCCGATGCCGAGGCTGTAGCCACCGCCGACAAAGCCCCCATTGCGGCCGGAGGCCCCCCAACCCACGCGTTTTGCTTCTAAGAGCACTACGTCGCGGCCCCGTTCGGCGAGCCCCAATGCCGTCGCGAGACCCGCCATTCCCCCTCCGATGATACAGATGTCGCAATCCGTATCCTCCACAAGCGTGGGACGGGCGGCCGGTGCGCGGAGCGTCCGGTGGTAATAGCTATCGATGTAGGTAGCAGCTTGTTGCACCGGGATGATCACTCTTCTTGCTTGTTTTCGGTATCGCGGTCATCGACCGGCAAGGTTCTTATCCCGTGTCGGGAACGAGGGGTCAATTTGTGGGGAGTCTCACAGCTCTGATGCGATGAAGCGACTAGTTCGCATAGTCGAGCCACCCTTTGGCTTCGCAGTTAAAAATTTATTCAGGAATTTCGTTTAAATTTTTATTTAGAAAACAGGGGATTAGCCGCCGAAATGATGTCATATTATGCGCTGACAATCGTTCATAATGTCTTTCGCTCTTTAAACTTTACAAATCGAAACCATTTTGATGGAATAGTAACAGTTCGTAAGCACACGCTCATCCGATGCGGAGGCAAACCATGACCGTCCAGACCCTTCGACGCTCTGCCCTGAAGATAGATTCGGCCGATATCGCCCTCGACGGCGGTTCCGTCGAAGATGTCCGCGCGAGCTATATGGAGCTGACGGCAATGCTTGATCGGCTGCACCGGCGGTATCTTGATGTCGTCCGTGTGGAGCTGGAGAGCATGGGGATCAACAACATAAATCCCTCTCAGGCTCTTATGCTTGTCGGGATCGGTGACGAGGACATTCCCGTGCGGGATCTCATCCATCGCAAGGGTTATCAGGCCTCGACCGTGTCCTATAACGTCAAGAAGCTCTCCGAATACGGATATCTGGAGCAGGAGCGGGCTGCGCATGACCGCCGCTCGGTACGTCTGCGGCTTTCCCCCAAGGGCCGCGACGTCGTCGCTCGCCTGCGCGACCTGGAGCAGCGTCACATGGAATTCACCAACGGCCGCGCCGACCTTGCCAAGGAAATGGAAGCGGCAACGGCGACTTTGCGCCAGCTCGATCAAATCTGGGCCGAATACATAACTTTCGGCTAAGCCCCACCCCCGAGGGACCCTGAACGCGCCGCTTTTGCGGCGCGTTTTTTATTGGCTCTGACGGTCTAGAGTTCGCCGGTCATGACATAGCGGAGAATCGCGGCGACTTGCGCCGGTGTTTCGGCGACGGCCAGTGCCGCTCCGTCCACCTCTTTCAACGGATGTGTCAGGGATGGATCGTGCTGCACGATAAGCGGTTTTCCGAGCGCGGCCGCGTATCCAGCGTCGAACGCCGCGTTCCACTGCTTGTATTTGTCGCCGAAACGCACCACGACGACATCTGCCCGCTCGATCAGCGTGCGGGTCCGGATTGCATTGACTTTCGCCCCCTTGTGATCAGCCCAGAATTTGTTTTCCTCCGCGCCGAGGATGGCCACTCCGCAATCGTCGCTGTTTTCGTGCACTGTAACCGGCGCCGTAAAGGCGATGTGCAACGCCGCTGCTGTAACCGCGTCCTCGATCTCCCGCCGCCAGTCCGTATGAATTTCTCCGGATAGATAAACTTCGAGCTCTGCCATTTTTTCCTCCTCTCGGATCCGCACCTCTTGATACCCGATATGCCGGGTGATTCCAGTGGGCATTCCGCAAGCGGAAGACGGAATGGGGGCGGATTTCCGCATTGCCGCTTTGTAGAGCATGTTTACGAATCTTTATTGAAATACAGTCAAATTTGAGCCGGTTTCGCTATGGAGAGGATCCCATGCGTCTGGTCAGAATTTTTCCGGCGATCGCCGCCGGACTGCTCCTTCTCGGCGGATGCGGTGAGCCGGCCCCGATCAAGGTCGGCTTTGTCGGCGGGCTGGAAGGCCGCGCCTCCGATATTGGCATTGCCTCGCGCAACGCGCTTCAAATGGCCGTCGATGAAGTGAACGGCAGCGGCGGGATCGATGGGCGTATGATCGAGCTCTTCGCTCGGGACGACAACGGGACGGCAGAAGGAGGTGCTGAGGCCTCCAGATCCCTGGTCGAAGAAGGCGTGGCGGCCATTATCGGCCCGAACCTGAGTGTTGTTGCCTCAGGGATGTTGCCTGTCATCAACGATGCGAAAGTGGTGACGATATCGCCGACCGTTTCATCAACCGCGTTCGTCGGCAAGAACGACTACTTCTATCGGATCGGCTCTTCGACCACCCAATATGCCGAGGCCTATGCGGAATACTGCTGGAACGCAGGATACAAGACCGTCGCGGCGGCGCTTGACGGCCGCAATGCGGTGTTTTCTGAAAGTTGGCTCAAGGAGTTCCGGCGTGCGTACGAGAATCTGGGCGGCAAAGTCGTCACCGCAGAACTTTTCGACGCGTCGCTTGGCGGGGAGTTTTCCCGTATCGCCGATATCCTGCTGGCAAGCGATCCAGACGCGCTTCTCTACATTGCGAATGGTGTCGACACCGCCCAGTTCTCACAGCAAATCGTAAAGAGAAACAGCCAGGTGCCGAGCCTCGCGGCCGAATGGGCCGCCTCCGAAGGTCTGATCGAGCTCGGAGGCAAGGCGGTGGAGGGGCTGGTCGTCCTCCAGACATACGATCGATATGACAGCACGCCGCGCTACACGAAGTTTCGCGATGCCTATATAGATCGTTTCCGTTCCGATCCCGGTTTCTCCAGCATCGCTGCATACGATGGCGCCGAAGCATTATTTTCTGCCTTGCGCGCATGGGATGGTGAAGGGGATCTCAAATCGGAGATGGACGCGCTTCCGGACGTGCGTGGGCTACAGCAGACCGTCGATTTCGATGAATTCGGCGACAGCAGGCGCAAGCTTGTCTTTGTCTCGGTTCGCGACGGCAAATTCGTCCGTCAATGAAGGCTCCCTTCGCGCTGTCTCTTCGGTCGGCCCTGACCCTTTTATTTGTCGTAACCCCGCTGGTCGCGATGATCGTCGTTGGCTCGATTGCCTTGGCGGTTCGCCTGCCGCAAATCGCGGAAGAAAACAGTGCGCTCGCCAAGGATGCCGCGAGTGACGTTGCGGCTCGTCTGGAAGGTTACCTGCGTTCGCTTGAGGACCGTTTCAGGGTTCTCGCCAACGCAATCCCGGAGATGCCTGTCCACGAGATCTATCATCTACTGGAATCTGCGCGGGGAGGCGGTCTCGATGCGATCTTCCTGCTGGACAAGAGCGGAACACTGGTTGATGCCAGCATCGAAGGTTATGCCCCCGAATTCGTTGAAGAACTTGAGGGTATCGACATGTCCGGCAACAAGCTGTTTCGGGAAGTTCTGGATACCGGGGCTGTTGCCTGGAGCGATACGCATCTTTCGGCGATTACCGGCAAGGTGACCGTCGGAGTCGCCGCTCCGGTGCACGCGACGGGACAGGTGATCATCGGCGAGATCCCGCTTCAGCAAATCGTATCCATCAGCCGTTTCACTCGCAGCGGACCGCAACTCGAGCTCTGGATCATCGATCGACTCGGCGAAGTGGTCGCCGATACCGGCATGGCCCGCTCGGGAAGGCAAAATCTCTATCACTTGCCGATCGTGCGAGCTGCAATCGATGGCCTGCCTTTTCCCGACAGGCTGACCTTCAACGGCCGGAAATATTTCGCCGGAGCGGAGTATTCCGAATCCTTCGGATGGCTTTTCGTGAGTAGAATTCCCAGCGGCATGGACAATGCGGCGACTCGGAATACGGTAGCCATCATCATCGTCGGTTTCGTCGCAACGTCCATCCTTGGCGCGCTTCTCGCACCGCTCTGGGCGCAGGTAATGACGAAGACGGTGCAATCGGTCATCGGCCGTTCACGTATGCTCGCCTCCGGTCAACCGCCATCGTCCTGGCCGTCCAGCCCGATAAGGGAATTTGATCAACTATCGAAAGACCTTGAAGCTATGGCTGGCGCGCTGGTGAACCGCGAGGAAACCCTGAAAGGCATGAACGAGGCCCTGGAAACACGAGTTCAGGAACGAACCCGGGACCTGGAAAAAACGAACGCTGAACTTTCCGAAACACTCGGCAATTTGCAGCTGGCACAGGGCGAATTGATCGAGGCCGAGAAACTCGCCGCCCTCGGTCGGCTGGTTGCGGGCGTTGCGCATGAGCTGAATACGCCTCTCGGCAACAGCAAGCTCAGCCTTTCAGCCCAGGAACATGAGATTAAGCGTTTTGAGGAACTCGTCCGGAAGGGCCTGCGGAAGTCGGATCTAACGGCTTTCATCGACCGAATGAAGCAAGGCACCTCGGTCGCCGGGCTCAATATCGATCGGGCATGCAACCTGATTGTCAATTTCAAGCAGGTCGCCGTCGACAGGACCGCATCTTACCGCCGGAACTTCAGGCTCTCGGAGCTGGTCAGTAGCACCGTGCTCACGCTCGAACCGTCGATACGGAAAGAGATAGAGGTTGTCGTCGAAGAGATACCCGACCGGATCGAACTCGACAGTTATCCGGGCGAATTCGGGCAGGTCATCACAAACCTCATCGACAATGCCAACAAGCATGCATTTCCCGACAAGGCGGGCAATATTCGGCTGACCGTGTCGGAGCCGGATCCCGGGACCGTCTGTCTGACGGTCGAAGACAATGGAATCGGGATGGAAAAGAATGTCGTCGAGCAGGTCTTCAACCCGTTCTTCACCACCAAGTTCGGGCAGGGCGGAACAGGCCTCGGGATGCACATCGCCCATAACGCGGTGACCAATATCCTTGGCGGGACCCTGACGGTTACGAGCGTTCCGGGTGAAGGCACGCGGTTCGTTGTCACGGTGCCCCTGGTTGCGCCGGAGCCGGATGCCGAGGCCGAAAGCGAAGATGCGACACGCTCCACAGCAGACCTCGAGCCAAACTACGAGATCTGACCCGCCGGTTCGAAGTCGCGCCCCCCAAGCCTGTGCCGCGTTTCGTTGACAATCCAAATTCAAAAAGCTGAAATCAAGCTGTCACATGCGATGGCATCGGCGGCCCGAAATAAATGTGGGCTCCCCGCGGAGAGGGGCGATGTGCAGAAGAATGCCACGGATGCGGCGGGAGGATTTGGCACAACGAAATTCGGTGAAATGTGTCCGGAGGGGTCCGGAACACAGGCCGTTTTGCTTTTCGGGGGACTGATATGACTTTTATTTCGCGCCGCCAGGCTCTGACCACGCTGGCCGCTCTCAGCGCCGTATCCATGCTGCCGGTGGCCGCCAACGCCGCCGACAAGATCAAAGTCGCGGGCATCTACACACAGCCGATCCAGCAGAAATGGGATGCCCGACTCCACCAGGGTCTGGAGGCTGCCAAGGCCGCAGGCAAGATCGAATACTCCTATTCGGAAAAGGTCTCCAACACCGACTATATCCGCGTGTTGCGCGAATATGCCGAGAGCGGCGTCCAGCTGATCGTCGGCGAGGCCTTCGGGATCAGCCGGGAGGCGCGCAAGGTGGCGGACGAATATCCGAATGTCGCCTTCCTGATGGGCGACCCGTTCAAGCCCCACGGCAGCAATTTTTCCGTCTTCGACAACTACATTCACGAGCCCTGCTACCTGATGGGCATCATCGCCGGGCACATGACCAAGTCGAAAAAGATCGGCATGGTCGGCGGTTACCCGATCGGCGAGGTGAACCGGCTGTTCCACGCCTTCATGAACGGCGCGCGCTCGGTCGATTCCTCCATCCAGTTCAAGGTCACCTTCATCGGCTCCTGGTACGACCCGCCGAAGGCCAAGGAAGCCGCCTTCGCGCAGATCGAGTCGGGTGTCGACGTGCTCTATGCCGAGCGCGCCGGCGTTGTCGATGCGGCGCGCGAGAAAGGCATCATCGCATTCGGCAACGTGAACGACATGAACAAAGAGGAGAACGGCAAGGACGTCGTCGTCACCTCCGCGCTCTGGCACATGGAAGAGGCGATCGCCCATGCCATCGACCTCGTGAAGGCCGGCAACTTCAAGGCCGAGGACTACAAGGAATGGACCATGATGCAAAAGGGCGGCGCCAGCCTCGCCCCGTATTATGAGTTCGAGGACAAGATCCCGGCCGAGGCGAAGGCCAAGGTTGCGGACCTGAAGGCGAAGATCCTCTCCGGCGAGTTCACGGTCGAGATCAACGACGAAGAGCCCAAGTCGACCTTCTGATCCTGCGCGGGGTTTCCCCTGTGACAACATCACCTGACTCTGTGACGCCCCTGCTTTCCTTCAGGGGCGTCACCAAACGCTTCGGCCCGCTGACGGCGAACGACGCGATCTCGCTCGACCTTAGGGAGGGCGAGGTCCTGGCGCTGCTCGGCGAGAACGGGGCCGGCAAGACCACGTTGATGAACATCCTCTTCGGCCATTACGTCGCGGACGAGGGGGAAATCCTGATCGACGGCACACCGCTGCCGCCGGGTTCGACCGATGCCGCGATTCATGCGGGGATCGGCATGGTGCACCAGCATTTCACCCTTGCCGAGAACCTGACGGTCCTGGAGAACATCACGCTCGGGACCGAGCCGCTGTTCTCCTGGCGCCGGAACATCCGCGCGGCGCGCGCGAAAATCGCTTCCATGGCTGCCGATTACGGCCTTGAGGCCGATCCGGACATGCTGGTCGGCGAGCTATCCGTCGGCGAGCGCCAGCGGGTCGAGATCCTGAAGGCGCTCTATCGCGACGCCCGCATCCTAATCCTCGACGAGCCGACCGCGGTGCTGACGCCGCAGGAATCCGACAGTCTCTTCCAGACCCTGAAGAAGCTGACCGCACGCGGCCTCGCGGTGATCTTCATTTCCCACAAGCTGAACGAGATCCTTAGCCACACCGACCGGGTCGTGGTCCTTCGCCGCGGCAAGGTCGCAGGGACGGTCAGAACGTCTGACGCCGACCGTGCGGGCCTGGCTCGGATGATGGTGGGCGAGGAGGTCAAGCGCCCGACCGCCGAGCAGATGGCGCCGGGCGCGCCCGTCGTCCGGCTAGCTGCGGTTTCCTGCAAGGCCGGATCGGAAGCCCAAAGCCTAAAGTCGGTCAGCCTCGAAATCCGCGCGCACGAAATCGTCGGCCTCGCCGGAGTCGCCGGCAACGGACAGCGCACGCTCGCGAGCCTGCTGTCGGGCCTCGCCGTCGCGGACAGCGGCAATGTCGAGATCCTCGGCGCGCCCGGAACCGACGATCCTACGGAGCTGGTCGCACGCGGTGTTGCCCGCATCCCGGAGGACCGTCATGCGACCGGCGTGGTAGGCGAGATGCCTCTCTGGGAGAACATCATCAGCGAGGAGCGCCGCAGCGCGGAGATCGCCCGCGCCGGGATTGTCATAGACAAGGCTAGGGCGCTCGAACGGACCCGGGATCTGATCAGGGAATTCGACATCCGCTGCGAAGGCCCGGAAGCCGAAACCCGTTTGCTTTCAGGCGGTAACATGCAGAAGCTCATTCTCGCGCGGGTGCTGTCGCGCGGGCCGCGCTTCATCCTCGCGAACCAGCCGGTGCGCGGTCTCGACGAGGGGGCGATCGCCTATGTGCAGCGCCGCCTGCTTGAGGCCCGCAAAGAGGGCGCCGGCATTTTGCTGATTTCGGAGGACCTGGACGAGCTCTTCGCGCTGAGCGACCGGATCTCGGTAATGTATCACGGTCATCTGACTCCGGCACGGCCGGTTTCGGAGCTCACGGTCGGCGAGGTCGGGCTGATGATGTCCGGCCAGGGCGCGGAGGCCGCCTGATGCGTATCGAGGCACGGCAGCAGGTCGAGGTCTGGCGCGTCGTTCTGGCACCCCTTGTCGCTGTCCTGGCGGCCCTGGTACTCGGCGCGGGGCTGATCCTCTGGGCGGGTGAGGCGGTGCTAGCCTCTTACTGGGCTCTGCTGAAAGGCGCCCTCGGCTCCGCTTTTGCCATCAACGAGACGCTGACGCGAACCACGCCGCTGATCTTTACCGGTCTCGCTGCGGCAGTCGCCTTCCGCGCCAAGTTCTACAATATCGGCGCCGAGGGGCAGCTCTATTGCGGGGCGCTGGCCGCGACCTTTTTCGGCACCGGTCTGATTACCCTTCCGCCTGTCCTGATGATCCCCTTCCTGATGCTGGTCGGCGCCATCGCCGGCGGCGCCATCCTGATCGTGCCGGTGCTGCTGAAGACCCACATGAAGGTCGACGAGGTGGTCACGACGCTGCTGCTGAACTTTGTGATCCTGCTGCTCGTCGGCTATCTCCTCGAAGGTCCCTGGAAGGACCCCATGTCCCTCGGCTGGCCGCAGGCCGCGCCGATCGTGGACGAGGGGATCTGGCCCCTGCTGCTTGCCAAGGGACGCCTTCATCTCGGTTTCATCTTCGCGCTGATCGCTGCCGTGCTGGCCTGGGCGCTGATGCGCTTCACCGTCTGGGGCTACGAGATCCGCGCCGTCGGCCTGAATGCGTCGGCCGCCGGGTTCGCCGGCATCGGCGTCAATGCGACGGTGATCCGCACCGCGCTCATTTCGGGCGGCCTCGCCGGGCTCGCCGGTGTCAGCGAGGTGGCCGGGCTCAAGGGATACCTGACACTCGATCTCTCCCCAGGCTTCGGTTATGCGGGCATCGCCGTCGCCATGCTGGCGCAGTTGCATCCGCTCGGCGTCATCCTCTCCGCCTTCTTCATCTCGGCCGTCTATGTCGGCGCAGACGCGATGAGCCGGAGCACGGACATCCCGACCTATATCGCGGACGTCCTGGTCGGCCTTTCCGTCCTTACCATCCTGGTCAGTGTCATGCTGACCCGCTATCGCATCCGCTGGAGCTGAGGCGATGATTGGCGACCTGCTCGAAATCCTCGTCACCGCCGGCTTCTGGGCCGCGACCATCCGGATCGTCAGTCCGCTCATCCTCGGCACCCTCGGGGAGCTGATCTGCGAGCGGGCAGGGGTGCTCAATCTCGGCATCGAGGGCATCATGACGATGGGCGCGATGGCCGGATGGATGTGGGTCTACCAGGGCGGAGACCTCTGGGGCGGCATCGTCTTCGCTGCCTTTATCGGTTCGCTTTTCGGCTTGTTTCACGCGAGTTTCACGGTCTATCTCGGCCTCTCGCAGCACGTGACGGGCATCGGTATCACGCTGTTCGCCTCGGCCCTCAGTTACTACGTCTTCCGCATGCTGCTGCCCGATGCGACGACGCCACCGAAGATCGTTCCGTTCCAGCCATTCGCCGTACCGGTGCTCTCCGACATCCCCGTCTTAGGCGAAGCGCTTTTCACCCAGACGCCGCTGACCTACCTGGCGCTGCTTTCGGTGCCGGCCGTCTGGTACGTGCTTGAGCGCACGCCGCTCGGCCTCGCCGTCCGGATGGCAGGGGAAAACCCGGTCGCGGTCGAGAGCCAGGGCATCGACGTGCTGGCGGTGCGTACCGGCGCCGTCATGATCGGCAGCGCCTTTATGGCGATCGGCGGCGCCTTCATCACCATGAGTGCCTTCGATGCCTTCTATTTCGGTATGATCAACGGCCGTGGCTGGATCTGTGTCGCGCTGGTGATCTTCGCTTCATGGCGTCCCGGCAAGGCGCTGCTCGGTGCGCTGCTTTTTGCCGGACTCGACGCCCTGCAGGTCCGGGCGCAGCAGCTTGCCGGCGCGCAGATCCCCTATCAATTCTTCCTCATGGCCCCGTACCTACTCTCCATCGCCGCCATGGTGGTCATGGCGCGGCGGGCGCGGTATCCGAAGGCGCTTCTGGTGCCGTTCCGGCGCGGTGACCGGGTCTGATCAAAAGGTTCCAAAGATGCTCGATATCCTGATCACCAATGCGACGCTGCCCGACGGGCGCACAGGACAGTCCATCGCCATCGTGGGAGAAGAGATCGTCGAGGTCGGCCCGAACGTGACCGGGGAAGCTGGCCGGAAATTCGATGCAGCCGGGTGCCTCGTCACGCCGCCCTTCATCGACCCGCATTTCCATCTCGATTCCACCCTCAGCCTCGGCGAGCCGCGCCTGAACCAGTCCGGCACGCTGCTGGAGGGGATCCAGCTCTGGGGCGAGCTGAAGCCGCACCTGACCGGCGACGCAATCAAGAACAGAGTGCGCGAACTCGCCCGCTGGTCCATCGCCAAGGGGACGCTGGCGATCCGCAGCCATGTCGATACCTCCGACCCGCGGATGATCAATGTCGATGCGCTGATCGAGGTACGCGAGGAGCTGAAGCCATACATAGATATTCAGCTCGTCGCCTTTCCGCAGGACGGTTACTTCCGCTCGCCCTCGAACGTCGAGAATGTCGCACGGGCGCTCGACAAGGGCGTCGACGTGGTCGGCGGCATACCGCATTTCGAACGCACAATGGAAGACGGCGCGCGTTCTGTCCGGGCGCTCTGCGAACTTGCGGCGGAGCGCGGCCTCCGGGTCGACATGCATTGCGACGAGACGGACGATCCGATGTCGCGCCATTTCGAGACGCTGACGGCGGAGACCAAGCGCCTCGGGCTCGAGGGCAGGGTGGCCGGCTCTCACCTGACCTCGATGCATTCGATGGACAATTACTACGTCTCGAAGCTCCTGCCGCTGATGGCGGAGAGCGAGATCCATGCGATCCCGAACCCGCTGATCAATATCACCCTGCAGGGCCGCCACGACACCTATCCGAAGCGCCGCGGCATGACCCGGGTGAAGGAGATGACCGCGCAGGGCATCAATGTCGCCCTCGGCCACGACTGCGTGATGGACCCCTGGTACAGCCTGGGCAGCCACGACATGCTGGAAGTCGCCCACATGGCGGTCCATGTCGGGCAGATGACCGGCATCGAAGAGATGAAGGCGATGTTCGCCGCCGTGACGGAGAATTCGGCGAAGGCGATGGGGCTTGAGGGCTACGGCATCGCCAAGGGCTGCAATGCCGATCTCGTCATCCTCCAGGCAGGCGATCCGATCGAGGCGATCCGCCTGAAACCGAACCGGCTCGCGGTCATCCGGCGCGGCAAGGTAATCGCCGAGGCGCCGCCGCAGACGAGCAAGGTCACCATGGGCGGCGAAAGCTACGAGGTCGATTTCAGGCGAAGCTAGGCTAGTTCTGCGTCCAGCGCCTCGAACAGTCTGTCGATATCGTCCATGTCGTTGAACAGATAAGGACTGATCCGCAAAGCGTTGTTCCGGAAGGAAATGTGAATGCCGCGCGCAGCGAGCTTCTGCGCCAGCCCATCCGGCCACGGCGTCTCCCGGTAAAGACCGATGAAATGCCCGATCCGCCGATTTTTCGCTGGATGGATGAGGCCGCGTTCGGCCGCACGGTCGGCGACCGCATCGACCAACTCCGTCAAGTAAGCGTGGATAGCCGCAGGCGTCCAATCCGTGATTTGCTCCAGCGCAGCGACCGACATCGGCATATGGATCATGCTGTCAGCGGCCCCCATGTCGTAACGCCGCGCATTTGGCTTGAGCGCGCCGCCGATCCCGTCACCGCTCTCCATGGAAGGCGCGTCGATCCGGCTTTGCTGGTTCAGTTCCAGTGGCATGCCGCGGTGATGCTTCGGCGCGACATACATGAATCCCATCGTGTCCGGACAAAGCAGCCACTTGTAGCCCGAGGCGACGACGAAATCGGCTTGGACCGTCCTCAGGTCGAAAGGCCGGGCGGCAATGGATTGCGTCGCATCGACCACGAGCGGAATCCCGCGCCGGCGGCACTCCGCGCTGACCGCTTCCAAATCGACCAGAGAGCCGTCGGACCAGTGGCAATTCGGCAGCGCAACAATGCCGACTCCGTCATCGAGCGATTCCAGAACCGGTCCGGTCCAGTCGAAATCCTCCCCGCGGCGAACCAGTCGCACATCGCCTCCGGCGATCCGGGCAAGGCGAATCCAGGCATAGACGTTGGACGGGAACTGCCCGCCCAGCATCAGCACGTCCTTACCCGGTTCCAGGCGAAGGTTGGCCGCCGCCGTTGCGATGCCGTAGCTGGTGGAGAAGACGATCGCCACGTCATCCGTCTCAGCACCGATCAATCCCCCGAACAAAGACCGGCAGCGCTCCATTTCGCTCGCGAGATTGGCTCGCTCCGGTGTCCAGGGATGAAGCTTCCGCCTGAGACCGCGCATCCCGCCTTCGAAGCTGGTCCCGAGCGCGGGAGACTGGCTCGCAGAGTTCAGATAGGTGATGTCGTCAGGCAGGTCGAAAAGGGCGCGTTGGCAGGAGAGTGGCATGAAGATAGCTCATACTGATTTCGGCAGATCGCGAGAAAGTAGGTCGAAATTTGTTATGTGAAGAAGTTTAGCATTGCACAACAGCATAACTTTGGCCGACTAAGAAATCTGGAATATCCGACCTGTTGAGATGAGCGTGCGCATGGCCGTATACGACTGCTTCATGTTCAACAATGAACTCGACATCTTGGAACTGCGTCTTCGGGAACTCGAGAATGTGGTCGATACGTTCGTCCTCGTTGAAGCCGCCCAAACCCATACCGGTTTGCCGAAACCGCTTCATTTTGCCGAAAACAGGGAGCGCTTCACGCCCTGGCTCGACCGGATCAGGTATATTGGTATCAAGGAGTTCCCTTCCGGCCTGAAGCCATGGGGACGGGAGAATGCGCAGCGCAGGGCCATATCCCTCGGCCTGAAGGACCTGAAGAACGACGATTTGGTGATCATTTCCGATGTCGATGAAATTCCCCGGGCTTCGTCGATCGAGGAAACGCTGACGCGCAAAGACGTCGATGTCATCGGCTTGCAGCTCACTCATTTCCATCTGCGCCTCAATTACCTGCAACTTGAGGGACGGGACCCGATATTCGTCTGGCCCGTCGCCGCGTGGGGATCCGCCTTCAAACAGAGTCATCCCCAGAAACTCCGCGATTTCCGGATTACGTTGAAAAAAAAGCAGGCGACAAACCGACTCGACGACAACCTCGCGGTTCTGAACCATGCCGGCTGGCATTTCTCCTATATCGGAGATGATGACCACGTCCGACAGAAACTCGCGAGCTTCGCGCATACGGAACATGCCGTCTCGGAGGTGATAGAAACGTTGGGGGTCGAGGAGGCTATTCGACGGGGCATGGACACACTCGGGCGGCCCGGTTTTCGCTGGAAAAGCGTCGCCATCAACGAATACTTCCCGGATTTCGTTCGCCGAAGCAGGGATCGGTTCACGCATCTCATCGCGCCCGATCCGACGCACGAGATCAATCCGGACTTAGTCGTGGATACGCCGGCGATGGTATTGGCGCCGATCCGAGGGACTGGCTCCCGGGGCGGTTAAATTCGCAGAAAATTCCATCCAGATATGGCGGATGGGGTGGGATTCGAACCCACGAGACGGTCACCCGCCTGCCGGTTTTCAAGACCGGTGCCTTCAACCGCTCGGCCACCCATCCGCGTTCCCCGTCTCACGCGCGCACGGTCCGGTGAACGGACATGCGACACCTGCGGGAGGGGTGTCTATACGCAACCGTGCACGCTCCCGCAACAGCGAAGCGCCAAGTGAATCATCGATGCCGTCGACCGTGAATTGCGGCGACGGCAAACAGGTTCGAGTATTGATCAATTCGCTTTATTAGTATTACATTTTATACCAACTAATCATATTTATGGGTGCCGTTCTTCGTGATCGAAAAATCCTCCAGCCCGCCTGGCGGCGGAAACCTCACGCAACAGACCACCGAAGCCCTGCGTGCGAAGATCGCCTCGGGGCCGATGAAGACCGGAGACCGTCTTCCGACCGAAAAGGAGCTGGAAGCCGAATTCGGCGTCAGCCGTACGGTCATCCGCGAAGCGATTGCGGTGCTCAAGGCGGACGGATTGGTCGAGCCACGCAGGGGAGCAGGGATATTCGTCCGCGATCCGGCAGGTACACGCGGGAACAAGCTGCCGTCATTCGCCCCTTCCGATGTACACGAGGCCCTCGATCTGCTGGAATTGCGGATGGCCGTCGAGATCGAGGCGGCCGGCCTTGCCGCGACCCGGCGCACACTTTCCCAAGATGCCCGGATCCGCGAATGCCTCACCCAGTTCGAGCACGCGATCGAGGCCGGCGCCTCTGCGGTCGAAAAGGACGCCGCCTTCCATCTCGCGATAGCTCAGGGAACCAACAACAGCCTGTTCACATCGTTCCTCGAAGCGCTCGGCAGCAATGCTATCCCGCGCAGCAGGCTCTCAGAGGAGGATCGTGCGCGATTGATAGACAAATCCTATCTTGAGCGGGTCAATAAGGAGCACCGCGCCATCGTCGAAGCGATTTCCGCTGGGGATGCCGATGCGGCCCGCATTGCGATGAGGGACCATCTGAGCGGCAGCATCACTCGTTATCGGAAGTCGCTCTCAGCCTGACATCCCTCTCGTTGACCACAGGAGCCTCACCTCATGCCCGTGACCGTCGACTGTGTGCTCAAAGCGAAAGCCAAGCTCGGGGAAGGGGCCGTCTGGGACAGCGTCTCGGAGGTGCTCTGGTGGGTCGATATAGCGGCACCGGCGCTGCACTCCTTTTCTCCCGGCGCTGATCGGGCCGAAGTCTGGAAGATGCCGTCTGCAATCGGCTGTGTCGCGCCGCGGCGGGGCGGCGGAGCCATTCTCGGACTAGAGGACGGATGGTCGGCCTTTGACCCCGCTACCGGCGCCATCAGCCTTCTCAACAACCGCGCACCGGGCCGGCCGACACACCGGTTCAACGATGGCTGCGTCGATCCGAATGGCCGGTTTTGGGCCGGAACGATGCCGAAGACGGGGCCGCGCGATTCGACTGCGGGAGAGACTGGCGACGGCGAGCTGTTCTGTCTCGAGGCGGACGGCTCCTGCCGGTGCGAACTCGGCGAGCTCTACATCCAGAACGGCCTCGCCTTTTCGCCGGACGGACGCCGGATGTATCTCTCGGACAGTTATCCCATGGTCCGCACGATATGGCGTTTCGATTACGATCAAGAGAACGGAGTGCCGAGCAATCGGCAGGTCTTCTTCGATACCCGCGCCGTTCCGGGGCGTCCGGACGGGGCCGCGATGGATGCGGACGGCTGCTACTGGATGGCGGGTGTGGACGGCTGGCAGATCCTGCGTCTTACGCCGGACGGCCGGATAGACCGCACCATCCCGGTCCCGGTCGAGAAACCGACCTGTCTCGCATTCGGCGGCCCGGACCTGACGGACCTCTACATCACCTGCATGGGTCCCGGCCTGATCACGCCCGGTACAGAAGACCGGCAACCGGACGCCGGCGGACTCTTCGTCTGCACGCCCGGCGTTGCCGGATACGCGCCGCCGCCGGCCGCCGCCTGAACTCTAGCCCGCGATCAGACGCGGCAGGGTCATCGAAATATCAGGGATGAATGTCGTCAGCATCAGCGCGACGAAGATCGCGGCATAGAACGGCCATATCGTTTTCACCGCGCGTTCGATCGGAACCTTGCCGACTGCGCAACCAAGGAAGAGACAGGCCCCGACGGGCGGCGTACAGAGTCCAAGTCCCAGATTCATCATCAGGATCATGCCGAACTGCACCGGGTCCATGCCGATGGACATCACGACGGGCAGGAAGATCGGGGTGCAGATCAGGATCAGCGCCGCCATGTCCATGATCATGCCCAGCACCAGCAGCATCGCGTTGATCATCAGCAACATCGCGACCGGGTTCTCTGTCACGCCGGTCATGAAGTCGATCATCCGGGACGGCACCTGATAAAAGGTCAGCATGTAGGCGAACGCTGTCGCAGAGGCGACGAGGATCAGCACCATCGATGTCGTACGCACCGAGTTCAAAACCGCGGTCTTGAACGCCTCCCAGCTGAGTGAGCGGTAGACGATCAGCGTGACCAGAAAGGCGTAGAGCGTTCCGAACGCGCCGGACTCGGTGACCGTGAAGACGCCGGAGAGCACGCCGCCGACGATGATCACAGCGGTAAAGAGACCGGGCAGGGCGGCTACGAAACTGAGGAAGAGGGCATGGAAGCCCGGAAAGACCTCGACCGGGTATCCGCGCCGGACCGCGATCACGTAGGCCGCGACGGCGAGACAAACGCACATCAGGATCCCTGGCACCACGCCGGCGAGGAAGAGCTGCGAGATCGAGATCCCGCCGCCGGCCGCAATGGCGAAAAGGATCATGTTGTGGCTCGGCGGAACGAGGATTCCGGCGATCGAGGAGGTGACGGTGACGTTCACCGCGTAGTCGTCGTCATACCCTTTCTCCTTCATCACCGGGATCAGGATCGACCCGAGCGCGGAGATATCGGCGACGGCGGATCCGGAAATCCCTCCGAAGAGCATGGAGGAGAGCACGTTCACCACCCCGAGCCCGCCCCGGATCTTGCCGACCGCGGCCGAGGCGAAGCGCACCAGGCGGATCGCGATCCCGCCGTGGAACATGAGTTCGCCGGCGAAGATGAAGAAGGGGATCGCCATCAGGGAGAAGACGTTGATACCGGAGATGATGCGCTGGAAAGCGACCACCAGCGGCAGTCCCTCGATGAAGAACGCTGTGACCGCGGCGACTGCGAGCGCGAAGGCGACCGGCACGCCGATGACGACGCAAACGGCGAAGACGCCGAGAAGAATCAAGAGGCCCATTACATATGTCCCGTCAGCTCTCGGTCCTGCGACCGGGTTCGCGGAAAAAACGGATCAGGTGGCCGACGGAATAGAGCAGGCAGGCGCCGCCGCAGAACGTCAGCGGCACGGCCCGGAGGCCTTCCGGCAAGTGAATCAGGGGGATCTGGGTGCTCCACTTGAAGAGCACCAGCTTGTAGGTCTGCAGCATCATGACGAGGCCGAACACTCCCATGATCAGGTACGTGACGAACTCCATCACGCGCTGCACGGGACGCGGCGCCACGTCGCGGAAGAAGGACACGCCGAGATGGGTTCGCTCGTGCACGCCGGTTGAGGCGCCGACGAAGCCGATCAGCGCGACCAGCAGAAGCGCGATCTGCTCGACCCAGGTCGGTGTCGCGTTCAGTACATAGCGCCCGAAGACCAGCCAGCCGAAGATGACCGTGAGCACGACCATGGCGATCCCCGTGGTCCAGAGGCTGAGGCGGCAGATCGTGTCGAGGAACCTGTCGAAATACCCGAGCACTTCGCTGACCGGGGATCTGGAATCCTGCGCCCCAGTGCGGGCATCCGTCGATTGCATGGAATTCATCGGCGTCTTCCGGTTCGGGGCCGCGGTAGCGGCCGGCGGCGGATCGGAAAGGAAAAAATGCCGCCGGGGCTAGTGCGCGAACACAGCCCCGGCGGCCACGGGACAGGAGCTTACTGAGTCGCCTGAATCGCTTCGACGAGCGGCTTCAGTTCCTGGTTGCTCGCCAGGAACTTTTCGTAAACCGGCTTCATCGCGTTCTGGAACGCCGCCTTGTCGGCCACGTCGTTGAACTTCACACCGGCCTTCATCACCATCGCCCGGCTGGCTTCGGCCCGCTCGGCCCAAAGCTTGCGCTGCAACTCGGCGGATTCGCGCGCCGCCGCTTTCACGGCTGCCTTGTCCGTATCCGAGAGGCCGTTATAGACGTCCGCGTTGATGCAGACGCATTCCGGGATGATCAAATGCTGGGAGAGCGAATAGTAGCCCGCCACCTCGAAATGCCCGGTCGACTCATAGGACGGCCAGTTGTTTTCCGCGCCATCGACCACGCCGGTCTTCAGCGACTGATAAACCTCAGAGAACGCCATCGGCGACGGGTTGCCGCCCAGCGCCGCGATCATGCCGGAATAGAGGTCGTTGTTCATCACGCGAACCTTCATGCCCTGCACGTCCGACGGCTGGTTGATCGGACGCTTGGAATTGTAGAAGGAGCGCGCGCCTGAATCGTACCAGGCCAGTGCGATCAGGCCTTTCTTGGCCATGCCGGCGCTGATTTGGTCGCCCGGTGCGCCGTCCATGGCACGGTGCATATGGTCCATGTCCTTGAAGACGAACGGCAGGGAAACCACGTTGGCCTCCGGCGCGACGGGACCGATCGGACCGAGATTGAAGTTACCGATCTCAATGCCGCCGATGCGCAGCTGCTCGATCGCATCTGGCTGGTTACCGAGCACGCCCGAATGGAACATCTTCAGCGTGTGGCGGCCCTCGGTCTTTTCCGCGACCAGTTCCGCAAACTTGTCCATCGCGACCGTGTTCGGATAGCCGGGCTTATGGATATTCCAGCCTTTCCACTCCGCCGCATGCGCCGCTCCGGCGAGACCGGCAGCGATCGCCACGGCAAGCGCCGTCGAACCGATTTTCCGAATAAGTGTCATGTTTTCCTCCCTTTTGGTCCGGCTCGTTGGCCGGGGCAGGGGCACCGATTGTTTTCTTATCGTTTCGTGTGCCCGGTTCCGGGGATACGGCGCCGGTCGACGCCGTTCCTCGCTGATAAGAAGTATGCCTTCTCCGTAAAATTGGTCAATCTATTGCGAAATAGATCTTACTTCTTTTTCATGCCGCGCGCCTCAAGCCCTCGATTACGCCTTCGAGTTCAACCACATCGCTCTCATATGCCGAGCTCAGGGGCGGGCGGACCGGGCCCGGATCGCGGCCGACCGCGCGCAAACCTCCCTTGATCAGGCTAACGGCGTAGCCAGGAACCCGATCGCGGATTTCGGCAAAGGGATGGAAGAAATCCTTCAGTATCCGGTCTGTTGTGGAGCGGTCGCCCGCGCGGAGTGCCCGATAGAAGTCGAGTGCAAGTTCCGGGACGAAATTGAAAACGGCTGAGGAATAGGTGCTGAAACCGACACCGTCATAGGCCGACGCGAAAAGCTCATGCGTCGGCATGCCCCCGACATAAACCAGCCGGTCTCCGAGCAATGTTCGAATACGCGTGACCTCGTCGATCTCGCCTACACCGTCCTTGAAGCCGATCAGGTTGGGGCATTGTTCTGCGAGACGCGCGATGGTTTCCGCCGTGAGCCGGCAGGTCGCGCGGTTATAGACCACCACCCCGATCCCAATGGAATCGCATACCGCCTTTACATGCGCGAACTGGCCGTCCTGCGTCCCCGCCATCAAGTAGGAGGGAAGCAGGAGGACACCGTCCGCACCCGCGGCTTCAGCCGCTTGCGCATCTGCGATGGCACGGGCCGTATTCACGCCGCAACCGGCGACAACCGGACACCGGCCGTCCGCAGCCTCGACGGCCGTTCGGATGATTGCCGGATACTCCTCCTGACCGAGGGAGAAGTATTCGCCCGTGCCGCCAGCTGCAAAGAGCGTCGCCGCGTCGAACGACGAGAGCCAGCTCACATGCTCCTTGTATGGTTCCGGGGCGAAATTGAGATTGGAGTCGAAATGTGTGACCGGAAACGAGAGGAGCCCGCTTCCCATCCGGGTTTTGAGCTCTTGCGGCGAAAGAGGCACGATTGCGCTCCCAGGTTTGAATTCAGGATTTCTGTTCGGTGACGCGCTTCGGGTCACCCTCGTAGCCGGTACTGGCGAAAGGCCCGCCCTGGACGGCGAGGGCGACCTCGTTGCCGGGCTCCGGCGCCCCGGCTTCGACCTCGGCGATCCATTGATCGGATGAGTCCTGCGGTGCGTACCCGAGCCGGCGCGCGGTTCTGTTGTCCCACCAGGTCCGGGAATTGTCGGAGACGCCAAAGACGATCTCGTGATGCAGACCGGGCATTTCGAGACCGAGCCGGCAAAGCTGGGTCAGATCCCCGATGCTGACCCAGGAACCAAGCGTGCGCGGCGTGTCGGATTTCTCGAAACACCAGCCGATCCTGATAGAGAGGATGCCGAGCCCGTAATTGTCCGCGAAATACTGAGACAGCGCCTCGCCGAAAACCTTGCTGAGGCCATAGCGACAATCGGGCCGGGGACGCTCGGTTCCATCCAGAATCTGCCCCCTCGGATAAAACCCGACCGCGTGGTTCGAGCTGGCGAAAACGATCCGCCGGACACCGGCCTCGTACGCCTCTTCATAGAGCCGGTAGGTTCCGTCGATATTCACTTTCAGGATATCGGACCACTCGTTCTCAACCGAGAGCCCGCCGAGATGGATGATCCCGTCGACCCCGTCGACCAGCCGTTTCAGATCCGCCGGATCGGTAAGGTCCGCGATCATCACTTCCTCGCCGTCGGCCGCTGGGCCGATATCGACGACATCGCTTACCCTCAGCACGGGATAAACATTTGCGAGAGCCTTGCGCATGCGGCGGCCGATACCGCCGGCAGCGCCTGTCAGTAGAACACGTCGCATCAAAATCTCATTAATATGATTAATTGCTATATTGAGGATACTTAATGCGATCAATGAGTCCAGATCATTCTGTCCGCTCAAGTGATTTAGTGATCGAATCCCCGACCGATTCATGTGAGGCAACGCAGCGCCGCAACCTTCCGCGACCGCCATCAATCAATGGCTTAGGCGGTTTATTCCCGCTTTCTTGCGGGCCTTACGGCCCTGTGTCACAACATCCGGAACAGGTTTTCGACACAGACATTGGCAACAGGCGCGCGCATCATGATCGGACGTTACCTACTCGCAGCAGGACTTCTCGTGACCGCCGCGTTCGGCCCGGCGGAGGCGATAGCGGCCCAGCCGTTCGAGGACTGGGTCAAGGAACTCAAGGCCGAGGCTGCGGGGCAGGGGATCGATCAAAAGATCCTCGATCAGGCATTCGCCGGCGTCGCACCGATCCCGCGCGTCATCGAACTCGACCGCAAGCAACCCGAATTCACGCTTACCTTCGAGCAGTATCTGACGCGGGTCGTTCCAAACGCCCGGATACAGAAAGGGCGCAAGCTCCTTGCAGAAAACAAGGCGCTGCTGACCGAGGTCTCCGAAAAATACGG
Organism: Nisaea acidiphila; assembly: GCF_024662015.1. Lineage (NCBI taxonomy): Bacteria > Pseudomonadati > Pseudomonadota > Alphaproteobacteria > Rhodospirillales > Thalassobaculaceae > Nisaea > Nisaea acidiphila. Next base: position 79,258 of record NZ_CP102480.1, read on the forward strand.
CGTCCAGCCGCGCTTCATCGTCGCGCTTTGGGGCGTGGAGACGGATTTCGGCCGCATCACCGGCGGCTTTCCCGTTGTGGCCTCGCTGGCGACGCTCGCCCATGACGGACGGCGCAGTGCCTTCTTCCGCAAGGAATTGCTGCTCGCACTGAAAATCCTCGATGAAGGCCATATTGCGCCGGGCGACATGAAAGGATCCTGGGCCGGCGCGATGGGGCAGAGCCAGTTCATGCCGTCGAGTTTCCACAATTTCGCCGTCGACCATAACGGCGATGGACATAAGGACATCTGGGGCACGAAGGAGGATGTCTTCGCCTCCATCGCCAACTATCTTTCCCGCTCGGGTTGGAATGCCGACACCAACTGGGGCCGCGCCGTCGCGCTGCCGGCGGGTTTCGACAAATCGCTGGTCGATTCCAAGAAACAAAAGACGATGCGCGAGTGGGAAGCGCTCGGCGTGAAGCGGCGTGATGGCGGCCCCTTGCCGGAGCGCAACCTGAGCAGCCATCTCGTGGTCCCGGGCGACGGAGAACTGGCACCGGCCTATCTTGCCTATGCGAATTACGACGTGATCCTGAAATGGAACAGGTCGAGCTATTTCGCGACCGCGGTCGGAACTCTCGCGGACGCAATCGGACGGCCATAGATCGGCCTCCAATCGGCAACAAAATGTGGTAGAGTGCGCGTCAAATCTGCATATCGGTAGTTGGTCAGGCGTCTCCGGGACTTAAAAGGGCCTCAAATGAAATCTCTTGCAACGCTCTCCGTTGTCACGCTCGCCATTTTACTTTCCGCCTGCGCAGAGACCGAATTCGTCGTGCATACGGCAAAGCAGTTGAACAACGCGACGTCGGACGGGCAGCCGCTCGGTCGTTACAAGGTCGGGTCGCCCTATCAGATTAACGGCGTCTGGTACTATCCGCAGGTCGATTACGGCTATGTGGAGACCGGGATCGCATCCTGGTACGGGCCGAATTTCCATAACAAGGCGACGGCGAACGGTGAGGTCTTCGACCAGAACGACGTCACTGCGGCGCACCGGACCCTGCCGATGCCGAGCGTGGTCCGTGTGACCAACCTAGAGAATGGACGTGCCTTGGTGGTGCGGGTTAACGATCGCGGGCCTTTCGCCCATGGCCGGATCATCGATCTGTCGCGCCGCTCGGCGCAGCTTCTCGGCTTCGAGCGGCAAGGCACTGCGAAAGTCCGGGTCGAGATCCTCCCGGAAGAGAGCCGGCTGATGGCCGAGTCCTACAGCAAGGGACGTCCGGTCAGGCTGGCCAGCCTAAATGCGGACAGCGTTCCTGTTCCGGCCCCGAGCGCCGCACCGAGCGTCTCGGTATCCAAGAGCAGTGTGGCGACGATCCCAGGGTCGGTCACCCTTACCCCGCCGCCGGCTCCGACTCCAGCCCCCGTGACTTCCAGCGCAGCGAGTCCGGCCGCTCAGGGCAGTGCGGTCGATCTTGCACGGCAGTCGCGCGACACGGCGACTGTGATCCAGACGGAACCGGAGAAAACGGAAATCTTCGTCCAGGCGGGCGCCTTCACAAATGCGACGAATGCCGACAAGCTGACCACTGTCCTCGCCTCGGTCGGACCGGTCGCGATTTCTCCAAAGCTGGTCAACGGAAAATACTTCTACCGCGTTCGCCTCGGCCCGCTCGAGACTGTCGAGGATGCGGACAAAATACTCGAAGCGGTCATTGATCGTGGCTATCCGGGTGCGCGTGTCATTGTTGAATAGAACGATACCGATGTACCGGCTCAGATCCGGCTCGTATGTCTCATTTAAATCAAATTTGTCCGTTACCATTCCCTTCCCGTGGGGATATAGAAACCTCAGGTTCACTTGATAACGATCATTCGGCCGACCGACCGGAGGGGGACTCTTGATGACTATCGCCAGCAACCTGAATGCAGCAATCCGGCGCGGCGTGCGAATAATCCCGCTCGCGCTCCTGATTCTTGCCATCCAGACGCCGGCGTCCGAGGCGCTCGACACGAGTGCGCGCGAAGCCATCCTGATCGATTACGACACCGGCGCGGTGCTCTTCGAGAAGGACGCGGACAAACCCATGCCGCCAGCCTCGATGACGAAGATCATGACCGTGTTCATGGCCTTCGAACGTCTCAAGGACGGGCGTCTCTCGATGGACGACACCATCGCGATTAGCGAGAAGGCCTGGCGCAAGGGCGGCTCCAAGATGTTCGTGAAGGTGAACACACGGGTCGCGATCAAGGATATCCTGCGCGGCATTATCGTGCAGAGTGGCAATGACGCAGCTATTGCGCTCGCCGAGGCGCTCGCAGGCACCGAAGAGGCCTTCGCCGCCGAGATGACCCGGCGCGCCCACGAACTCGGCCTCACCGGCAGTACGTTCAAGAATGCGACCGGATGGCCCGACCCGGAGCACCGGACAACTGCGCATGATCTGGCAACTCTGGCCATGGAAACCATCCGCCGCTTCCCTGAATACTACCCGATCTATTCGGAAACCAAGTTCACCTACAACAAAATCAAGCAAGGCAACCGCAATCCGCTGCTGTACAAGAACATGGGCGCGGACGGCCTGAAAACCGGACACACGGAAGTCGCGGGATACGGTCTGACGTCATCCGCGATCCGTAACGGACGGCGGCTCGTCCTTGTCGTGAACGGTCTGGACAGTGTGAAGGCGCGCTCGCAGGAATCCGAAGCGCTTCTCGACTGGGGGTTCCGGGAGTTCGAGAATTACGAACTTTTCACTAGCGGAGCAACCGTGGCCGAAGCCGACGTCTGGCTCGGCGGCGCGAAGACGGTTGCGCTCACGACGGACCAAGATGTTCTGCTGACGATCCGTCGAACCTCGCGCCCGAAAATGAAGGTCAGCGTGGTTTACGAAGGCCCGATCCCGGCTCCGATCACCGCCGGGACCCAGCTTGCCACCCTGAAAGTGACCGCCCCGGAAATGGACGAAGTCTCGATCCCGCTTTACGCCGCTAATGATGTCGGTGAACTGGGCGTCTTCGGAAAGGTCGGTGCGGCCGTAGAATATCTGGTCTGGGGTAGCGGTGGCTGATCTGCCGGACCGCGCGCGCGGACGTTTCATAACTTTCGAAGGCGGAGAGGGAGCCGGCAAAAGCACCCAGATCCGCAAGCTGTCGGCGTCCCTTGAGGCCGCTGGAATTGAGGTTTGTCTGACGCGCGAGCCGGGAGGCTCGCCTGGCGCGGAACAGATCCGGGAGTTGCTGGTGACCGGTGAAACCGGCCGCTGGGACGCCATTACGGAGCTGCTGCTGCTCTATGCGGCGCGGCGCGATCACGTGCAACGCCTGATCGAGCCCGCTTTGGCCAGAGGCTGCTGGGTCCTCTGCGACCGTTTTGCAGACTCGACCATGGCATATCAAGGATACGGGCACGGCCTGGATCTGCAGAAAATAACCGATCTGCATCGTATCGTATTGGGTGAACTGAAACCGGATCTGACACTCGTGCTCGACCTGGCGCCGGAAACAGGTCTGGCCCGGACACGGGCGGGTGAAGAAGCCGCTCGCCGCGGCGGCGAGGACCGCTTTGAGCGGATGGAACTGGCGTTCCACGAACGCATGCGCGAGGGATTTCACGCAATCGCATCGTCAGAGCCCGACAGGGTCGTTCTGATCGATGCCGGAAAGCCACTGGAAAAAGTTCAAGACGCGGTCGCGACAGCGGTTCGCGAACGCTTGAAAGTGAGATTATGAGCGAGGAGAGAAGTATTCCCCTGCCGCGCGAGTCCGAAAACCTGATCGGACACGAAGCAGCGGAGAGCGCCATGGCGGAGGCTGTGGCGTCGGGAAAGATTCCCCATGCTTGGCTCATCACCGGACCGTCCGGCATCGGCAAGGCGACGCTCGCTTACCGGTTCGCGCGCCATGTCCTGTCCGGCGCCGGCGCAGCTGATGAGGGGCCCGGCCTTTTTGGGGACGAGCTTCCCAAGACCGCGGTCGGCATGCATGTCGCCCGGGAGAATCCGGTCTTCGCCCAGGTCGCCGCCGGCAGCCATCCGGACATGCTGGTCATCGAGCGTGGTTACGACGAGAAGCGAAAAAAGATGCGGGGCGAGATCGTCGTCGACGACGTCCGCCAGATCGGAAGCTTCCTGCGCCTGACTCCGTCGCTCGGCGGCTGGCGCGTCGTCGTGCTCGACAGTGCCGACGAGATGAACCGCAACGCCGCCAACGCCGTACTGAAACTCCTTGAGGAGCCGCCGCGTCAGGCGCTGCTTCTGTTGGTCAGCCATGCGCCGGGACGGCTGCTCCCGACGATCCGCTCCCGCTGCCGGGTGCTGCGGCTCGGCCCGCTCTCCGACGCGCAGGTCTCCGAACTGCTAAAGCAACATGTGCCGGAGCTAGACGCGGCGACCTCCGAAACTCTCGTCGCGCTCTCCGAAGGCAGTATCGGGCGGGCGCTCTCGCTTGCTGCAGACGGCGGCATCGATGCGCTCAGGGAGCTTTTCAAAGCGCTCGGAAACTATCCGCAGGTAAGCGATCTCGCGGTGCTCGAACTCGCCGACCGCTGGACCCGGGCGGTGAAAGCGGAGGAGAGCGATCCGTTCGAAACCGGCGTCGGATTGCTCGACTGGTGGCTCGGGCGCACGGCGCGGGACGCGGCCGCGGGAGAGGCGCCCGTCGACCGTATTCCAGGGATGGGCGCCGCCGCCGAGCGGCTTGCGGCGACACTCGGCCCGGCGGGGATCGCCGACCGGCGCGCCAGCATCACCTCGATGATCGGGCGCGGCAGCCGGCTCAGTCTCGACAAGCGGCAGATGCTCGTGGATGCCTTCCAGATGCTCGGCCCAGATCACGCCGCCCCCTGACGTTTCGTCTTGAAACTGAGGGGAGCGGACGGTACCTCAGGACACCAGATTCACAGACCGTCCAGGAAATCGGGCGGCGACCGCCGATCGGACCCATTCCATGAGCGCGCATTACTACCTGACGACGCCGATCTACTACGTCAACGACAAGCCCCATATCGGCCATGCTTACACCACGCTGGCCTGCGACGTACTCGCGCGCTTCAAGCGGCTCGACGGTTATGACGTGAAGTTCCTGACCGGCACCGACGAGCACGGCCAGAAGGTCGAGACTGCGGCGGCCAATGCGGGCGTCGATCCCCAAAGCTTCACCGACACGGTCTCGCAGAACTTCCGCGATCTCGCCAAAGCGATGAACTATTCGAACGACGATTTCATCCGCACGACGGAAGAGCGCCACAAGAAGGCCTGCCAGGAGATCTGGAACAAACTGAAGGAGAAGGGGCACATCTATCTCGGCGCCTATGCCGGCTGGTATTCGGTGCGCGACGAGGCCTTCTTCACCGAGACCGAGGTCGTCGACGGCAAGGCGCCGACCGGCGCCCCGGTCGAGTGGGTCGAGGAACCGAGCTATTTCTTCGATCTTTCGAAATGGCAGGAACCACTGCTGAAGCATTACGAGGAGAACCCCGATTTCATCGCGCCCCAGGCGCGGCGGAACGAGGTGATCAGCTTCGTGAAATCTGGCCTCCGCGACCTCTCGGTTTCACGCACCAGCTTCAAGTGGGGCGTGCCGGTGCCGGGCGACGACGCGCATATCATGTATGTCTGGCTCGACGCGCTCACCAACTACATCACCGCCGCGGGCTATCCCGACACGGACAGCGCCGATTACAAGGCCTACTGGCCGGCCGACCTGCACATGGTTGGCAAGGACATCCTGCGCTTTCATGCCGTCTACTGGCCGGCCTTCCTAATGGCCGCCGACCTGCCGCTGCCGAAACGGGTTTATGCCCACGGTTGGTGGACCAACGAGGGGCAGAAGATCTCCAAGTCGCTCGGCAACGTGATCGATCCGCTGGAGCTGGTGGAGAAATACGGTCTCGACCAGGTGCGCTATTTCCTGCTCCGCGAGGTGCCCTTCGGCAATGATGGCGACTTCTCGCATCAGGCAATGGTCAACCGCATGAACAGCGAGCTGGCGAACGATTTCGGCAACCTCTCGCAGCGCGTGCTCTCGATGATCGCGAAAAACTGCGGTGCGGCGGTGCCGCCGCATGGCGACTTTACCGAGGCGGACCGCAAGTTGCTCGACGCTGCGTCGGGGCTGCTCGGCGAGCTGCGCGCCTCTTATGACGCGCAAGCCTTCCACAAAGCGCTGGAGCAGATCTGGCAGGTGATCGGGGACGCGAACCGCTATGTCGACGAGATGGCGCCCTGGGCGCTCAAGAAAACCGATCCGGACCGCATGGCCACGGTGCTCTACGTGCTGGCCGACGTGATCCGCGTGCTCGCGGTGCTGATGCAGCCGGTGGTGCCGGAAAGCGCCGCGAAGATGCTCGACCAGCTCGCCGTCGGCGAGGAGGGACGGAGCTTCGATGCGCTCGGCACCAGCCTCGTCCCGGGCACGCCGCTTCCCAAGCCGAGCGGGGTCTTCCCGCGCTATGTCGAACCGGAAGCGGCGGAGGCCTGAGTGAGCGTTCCGGCGATCGTCGATTCCCACTGCCATCTCGATTTCGAGGCCTTCGAGGAGGAACGGGACGAGGTCATCGCGCGCGCCCGCCGTGCCGGCGTCTGTCGTATGGTGACGATCAGCACGCGGATCTCGACCTTTCCCCGCATCCGCGCCATCGCGGAGCAATATGATGACGTCTATTGTTCCGTCGGCATCCACCCGCATCAGGCGGGCGAGGAGACTCCGGTCACGGTCGAGGAACTGGTCGAGCTGGCGGCCCATCCGAAAGTGGTCGGGATCGGCGAGTCCGGATTCGACTATTATTACGACAGCTCGCCCAGGGATGCGCAGCGCAGCAGCTTCACTACCCATATCCGCGCGGCCCAGGAAACCGGTTTGCCGCTGATTGTCCATGCCCGCGATGCGGACGAGGACACGGCGGCGCTGCTCGAAGAGGAATATGCCCGCAAGCCCTATACCGGCGTGCTGCATTGCTTCAGCAGCGGCCGGGAACTGGCGATGCGTGCGCTCGATATCGGTTTCTACGTATCGCTCAGCGGCATCATCACTTTCAAGAATGCCGAGGATATCCGGGCGACGGTGCGCGACGTTCCGACCGACCGGCTGCTGGTCGAGACCGACGCGCCCTATCTGGCGCCGGTGCCGAAACGCGGCAAGCGAAACGAGCCGGCCTATGTCGCCTATACCCATGCGGCGCTGGCGGAGCTTCGCGGCGTCTCTGAAGCGGAAATGGCGTCCGACACGACCCGGAATTTCTTCCGTCTCTTTTCCAAGGTCCCGCCGCCGGCGGATCTAGATCTCGGCAACGCGGCCTGACCTCGCGATGAAGATCACCATGCTCGGTTGCGGCCCGTCCTCGGGCGTCCCCGTGGTGGGCGACGGCTGGGGCGCCTGCGATCCCTCAAATCCGAAGAACCGGCGCCGACGACCTTCGATCCTGGTGGAAGAGGGGGGCGTCTCCGTCCTCGTCGACACCACACCCGATTTGCACGATCAGCTGGTCGATGCGGGCGTCACGGATCTCGATGCGATCATCTACACCCACAGTCATGCCGATCATGTTCACGGCATAGACGACGTGCGCCCGCTCTGCTGGGGCACGGGAAAGCAGATCCCGGCCTATATGGACGCCAAGACCTGGAAGGACGTGAACCAGCGCTTCGGCTACATGTTCGAGAAGACGCCGGAAAGCCCTCCGCATTTCCGCTCGCCGCTGACGATGCGCGAGATCGTGGCAGGCCAGACCCTGCGGATTGGCCCGCTTTCGATCGAGATCGCCGAGCAGGATCACGGGCCGAGCGGTACGTGTCTCGGCTTGATCTTCAACAACCGCTTCGCCTATTCGACCGACGTTGCCGTCCATACCGAAGCGGAGCTCGACCGTCTGAAGGGAATTCCGGTCTGGATCGTCGATTGCCTCAGGCTCGAGCATGCGCGCAGCCACGCCAATCTGGAGACCGCGCTCGGCTGGATCGAACACGTTCAACCGGGGAAGGCCTATTTCACCCACATGGCCGCCTCGCTGGATTACGAGGAAACCCTCGCAAAGTGCCCGCCCGGCGTCGAACCGGGCTATGACGGGCTGGTGATCGAGATCTAGGCGAGGGGCCGGATCAGTCGACGCTATCGCGGATCAGCGGCGAGGTGGAGCAATGGATGCCGCCGCCGCCCTGGAACATTTTCGCGTAGTCCACATTCACGATCTCGATCCCGAGCTTGTCCAGCGTGTCCGAGGTCCGCGGCGAAAGCCCCGCTTCCATAATGACCCGTCCCGGCCTGACCGCGATGCAGTTGACGGTGCCTGAGGGATCGTCCGGATGCACCTCGATGGTCCGGATACCGAGGTCTTCCAGCTTTTCCAGAAACCAGAAGGGCAGGATGGTCGGATTGACGATCGCGGTATCGACATCGATCATCACCATCGCCCCGTCTATATGCAGCCGGTAGCCGGTAAGATCGACTCGCAGTAGATCGACGCCCTGTTCGTTCAGCACCTGTTCGACCTGCCGCGTCCCTTCCTCGTTCACGCGCGATGACCTACCGATCACCGCAGTTTTCGAATTCAGCCAGATGAAGCTCCCACCTTCCATCAGGCCGGTACCGTGCACGGTACGAAGGATCGGCATGCCGATGGAGCCGAGGGTTTCCGTCACCGGCGCTTCCTCGCCGCGGCGCACGATCGGACCGAGGCGGGTAACGATGGCACCGCCTTTCACGCCGATGCAGGAGTCCCGCGTATAGACCGACTTGTGCTTCCCGGGTGCGCAGCGCTTCAGGTAAACCACCTCGACACCCTCGGCGCGGAGCGCGTCGGCCAACCCGTCATGCTGTGCCTGCAATTCCTCCAGCGGATAGACCTCGTCGCCGCGCCAGTACCAGGTCTGGCCTTCCTCATCGCCGTAGGAGCCGAGATGCTCCAGCCGTTTCGCGGGGTCGATGATGCTCATTTCCTCGCCCGGGCGATGCATCAGCACCATGCGCAACCGGCCGACATCGTTGTCGCAGCCCCATTGCCGGCCCCAGACCTGCTCCTGCTGGGCCGCGCTTTCGAAACCCGGCTCCGCGTGGGACGGAAAGGCCTTGATGGTCATGTTGTAGCGGTACTCGAACTCACTCACCGCGCCCATGGTCGTTGTACTCCTCGGGGAAAGACAGGAAGGTTCGGTAGCCTACGACGCGTGTAAGGACACACGGCATTCCGCTTTACTCAGACACTCGTTCCCGCACTGCAGCGAAAGCTCCCGTCGATTTCACTTTCGTGCCTGAACCGCACCGCTAGGATGCAGCCGTCCCGGGTTGGGGACCGGTCGGCATCGGGAGAGCGATCAATGCTGAAAATCTGGGGCAGGCGAAGCGCCTTCAACGTGCAGAAGGTAATGTGGCTCGTCGGAGAGCTCGGACTGGAGCACGAGCACACGACTCTCGGCGGCGATGCCGGCGGACTGGACGACCCGGCGTTCCGGCGCATGAACCCGCACGGCAAAGTCCCGGTGATCGACGACAACGGCACGGTGATCTGGGAATCCCACGCTATCCTGCGCTATCTCGCGGCGGTCTACGGCGATGCGTCGCTCTGGCCCAACGATCCCGCTGAACGCTCCTGGGCCGACCGCTGGATGGACTGGACCCAGAGCAGCCTCCAGCCGACCTTTCTGACCGGCATCTTCTGGGGCTATTTCCGCACGCCCGAAGCGCAGCGCGACTGGCCGGCAATCCGGAAAAACCAGGAACTTAGCAATCAATACTTCAAGCGTCTGGACGAGGCGCTGGAGGGCAGGGACTATCTCGGCGGCGCCCGTCTCGGCCTCGCCGACATACCGGCCGGAACCCATCTCTACCGCTATTTCGGCATGGATCTCGAGCGCCCGCCGCTGCCGCGCGTCGAAGCATGGTACGAACGCCTGCAAGAGCGTCCGGCCTACCAGGAACATGTCAAGATTCCGTTCCAGGATTTGAAGGGAAAAACGAGCTTCTGAAGCCGAAACTTTCAACACTCTCAATTTGATAGAACGCGTTCTTTATCTGCTGAGTCAGATTGTGCGCAAATCGAGAAGAGACCAGTCGGTGGGACGGCCTTCGGCTTCGGCACGGCGACGCAGCATGCTTCGGAACCCATTGCGCGCCATTTCCAGATCGAGGCGCAGATCGAACCTCCCGGCGACCGTTTCCGCGACATCAATAAGGGTCTCGAACCCCTTGAGACACTTGGCTTCCGACCGGGCGTTCTGGTTCGCCAGAATGAGCCAGCGCGGCTGCGATCTCTGGATCGCATCGACGAAACCGGCCGCGCCGCCGGCGCCTCCCGGATCAGGCAGTGGCGGTATGACCTCGCGGACATAGAATTCCATCCAGCGCTCGAAATAGCCGCGCAGTTCCAGGATAGGTGCCGCGTCGAGCGAAATTGCGTCCGGGTTGGCGCGTTCCGCCTCGAGGCGCTCGTAAAGCAACTCCTCAACGAAAAGCTCCAGAAACTCATAGAGCGTCGTTGTCGACCCGATGGCGGGCAGCATGCCTGCAAGCTCTTTCGGGACGACGGTGATGTAATCCTCCCGCGTCGATGTCTTGTGCGAGCGACTACGTTCGCCCGCATGCCAGGTGATGACCCGGCCAGGTTTCTTGAGAGCGTCTTCGAGTGCTATCCTGCCCACATCGTCATCCGCAATGCCGCGACCGAAGGACACGCGTTCATGATAGACCCAAACCTCATCGGCGAGCTGCAGAAAGATCACAAAAAACTGCTGCTGAACAAGGAAGAGGCCGCAGCCTTTCTGGGCGACCTTGCCGCGCTGTGCCGTCAACACAATGTCCTGCTGCGTACGACGGACGGCATGATCCGGTTCTCGAAGGGGTTCGACAATTCGGATACGCGAACGACCTTCAAAGCCGCGCTGGATCAGGGCGGGAACGTGCCCGCTGCGAAGATCGCGATTAAAGGGTGAGTGATTTCAATTATATCCTATATTTCCCATAATATACATTATGGGACAAATGCCCAGTGCGACCTTTCGCACAACCACTCTTAATTCGCGCCCTCCGCCAATACCTTTGGCTCAAGCTCTCAATGCGACGTGAATCTTTTGCAGAAACTTCCCTTTTGCCACTCCAAGCCCGGTACACGGGTCCCAACCTCTACTGGCCGGCCCGACACCGTTAGATTCCGGCGCATCGCAGGGCTCTTATCCGTATGTCGGCATGATTTCACTCTTCGCAGGAACGATTACCCCTGACGGATGGGCATATTCCGACGGAAGTCTGATATCGATCGAGGACAACCCGAACCTTTATTCACTCATTGGAACGAGTTACGGCGGAGATGGACAATCGCAATTCGCGCTTCCCGACTTGCGAGGCAGAGCTCCGATCGGAATCGGACAAGGGAACGGATTGTCCGACATTTCACTCGGCCAAATGATTGGCAGTCCGAATTTCCTACCCTGAGGATATCGGGGCCGAAGGCACTCGCCTGGCGTATCTCGCGATCGACCAATCGGCTCGCAAGATTCGCTTTGGCCCTCTCCAACCAGCCTTCCTTCTGGAACAGCGATCGTTCGGGTCATATTGCGGCACCATGGCTGTAATCGTCCCGAATCAATCGGTTAGGCACCTCAGCCCCGAGCCTCCAATCGATAAATCTTTCCTGCCCCCTCCGCCCTCTTCCTGTAACGGCTGGCGCGTAAATCGTGTCTTTGCGCGTTTACCGCTTTTAGCGCCTTCCCTCAGTCATTAAGGTGCCGCCATCATGAGCGCCCAATCGCGAAAACCGACTGCCGTCACTCCGCCCGCAGCCGACCTGCCGCCCATCGAGCGTCTGCGCCGGGTCATGGCTGCGTTGCGCGACCCCGAGAGTGGATGCCCCTGGGACATCGAACAGACGTTCGAAACCATCGCCCCCTACACGATCGAGGAAGCTTACGAAGTTGCGGATGCGATCGCGCAAGGCGACATGCCGCACCTGGAAGAGGAACTCGGCGATCTCCTGCTGCAGGTGATCTATTACACCCAGATGGGCAGCGAGGCCGGGCATTTCGATTTCGACAGCGTGGCCGAGGGCATCGCGGAAAAGATGATCCGGCGCCATCCGCATGTCTTCGGCACCGACGATGTCGCGGACTCCGAAGCGCAAACCCGAAACTGGGAAGCGCAGAAAGCCGAAGAGCGTGCCCGCAAGGCTGCTGAGACCGGAATGCGCCCCAGCTCACTCGACGGCATACCCGCCTCTTTCCCTGCACTAATGCGGGCCGTCAAACTGCAGAAGCGCGCCGCGCGCGTCGGGTTCGACTGGCCGGCCGCCGAGCAGGTGCTGGACAAGCTCGACGAGGAGATCGGCGAGGTCCGCGCGGAAATGCGGCCCAACCCGTCCGAGCAGGATATGGACCGTCTCGAGGACGAACTCGGCGACCTGCTCTTCGTCTGCGTCAATCTCGCACGCAAGCTCGGAGTCGATCCGGAAAGCGCATTACGCCGCTGCAATCGGAAGTTCGAAACCCGCTTTCGTGCTGTCGAAACGATGATGCAGGACGAGCACGGCAAATCCATGGAAGAGTCGGACCTCGACGAGATGGAAGCGCTCTGGCAGCGCGCCAAGCAATCCGAGAAATCCTGAAATCACTTTAAGAGCGAGCGGCAACACCTTGCCCGGACTCATTTCCCAGAGGAAAACAGCAAATGGCGAAGACAGTATTCATCACCGGCGCCACCTCCGGTTTCGGCGAAGCGGCGGCACGTCGCTTTGCCGCCGAGGGTTGGCAGACCATCATCGCCGGCCGCAGGGCGGAGCGGCTGGAGAAACTCAAGGGCGAGCTGCCGACGCCGAGCCATACGATCACGCTCGACGTGCAGGACAAGGCTGCCGTCGACGCAGCTGTCGCGGGTATCCCGGACAGCTTCAAACCGGTCGACGTCCTGGTGAACAATGCCGGCCTCGCGCTCGGCCTCGAAGGCGCCGACGAAGTGGCGATCGAGGACTGGGAAACCATGATCGATACCAATATCAAGGGCCTGCTCTATTGCACGCGCGCCCTGCTCCCGCACATGGTCTCGGCCGGTAGCGGGCATGTCATCAATCTCGGCTCCGTTGCCGGCAACTGGCCCTATCCGGGCGGCAACGTCTACGGCGCCACCAAGGCCTTCGTGAAGCAGTTCACGCTCAACCTTCGCGCCGACCTTGTCGGCAAGAACATCCGCGCGACGGATATCGAGCCGGGCCTGGCCAATACCGAGTTTTCCGCCGTCCGTTTCAAGGGCGATACCGACAAGGCCGACGACGTCTATAGCGGTGTGGACCCTCTCAAAGCCGAGGATATCGCAGACGCCATTTTCTGGGCGGCCTCGCGTCCCGCAAACGTCAACATCAACCGGATCGAGATGATGGCGGGTTGCCAAGCCTTCTCGCCTTTCAATATTGTGCGGAAATAGGCGCGGCAGAGGGCCGCGCATGCAAGGAGATCCGCTATGGCGGTACGCATTTTCATCGACGGAGAAGCCGGGACCACGGGCCTGCAGATCCGCGAGCGGCTGATGGGCCGGGACGATGTCTCGCTGATCAGCCTCGGCGCGGAGGAACGCAAGGATACCGACGCCCGACGCCGTGCGCTGAACGAGGCGGATCTCTCCATCCTCTGCCTGCCCGACGCGGCAGCCGTCGAAGCCATATCTATGATCGAGAACCCCGAGACCAAGGTGATCGACGCCTCGACCGCGCACCGTGTGGCCGATGGCTGGGTCTACGGTTTCCCGGAAATGACGGAGGGCCACGAGAACGCCGTTCGGCACGCCCGCTTCGTAGGCAATCCGGGCTGCTATCCAACCGGCGCCATCGGCCTGATCCGGCCGCTGGTGGAGAACGCGTTGCTGCCGGCCACCTATCCAGTCACCGTGAATGCGATCTCCGGCTATTCGGGCGGCGGTAAGAACCTGATCCAGTCCATGGAAGACAGCTCAGCGGATGATCACATCTCCTCCGCGGTGTTCGCCTACGGACTGCAGTTGCAGCACAAGCATCTTCCCGAGATGCAGCAATATTCCATGCTGGAGCATGTGCCGATTTTCCAGCCGAGCGTCGGACGCTACTACAAAGGCATGGCGGTCTACGTGCCGCTGCATCTCTGGGCGCTTCCCGGCGGCGTCGGGGCGGCACGAATCCATCAGTGTCTCAGCGATCACTATAGCGGGCACCTGTTCGCCGAGGTCGCGCCACTGGAACAGTCAAGCGCCCTGCTCCGGCTCGATCCGGAGGAGATGAACGACACCAACACGATCCGCTTCCACGTCTTTGCCAATGAGAAGAGCGGGCAATGCGTGCTCGCGGCCACACTGGACAATCTCGGCAAGGGAGCGTCCGGGGCCGCGGTGCAGAATATGAACTTGATGCTGGGACTGGAAGAAGGGCTCGGCCTCAACTTCGAGCGTGCGGCCTGATCGCAAGGTTCGGAGTAATGCGCCGGGCGGACGGGTCGCCCGCCCGGTGTCCAAGAATTTCGCGGATAGCCGGCCGGACATTCGCGTAACCGGGAGCTTTCCAGCCAACGCCACTTGCTGAAACAGGACGCCGGATCATGCGTAACATCCTCCTCCTGCTCGCAGTTCTTCTGCCGTTTGCCTCAATGTCGCCCGCTCTGGGCCAGACGCCGGGACAGACCGGCACCTCAGACATCGACCCCTTGTTGGAACATGCCCTCACGCGCTGGACGGGCGATCTCGACGGCATTCTGGAGCGCGGATTCATCCGCGTCGCAACAGCGAACAGTCCGATGTATTTCCGGGCCGACGGCGCGACGGAAGGCGGTCTCGCCGTCGAGTTCCAGCATATTTTCGAGACATACCTGAACAATCATTACAAGAAGCAGCGCAAACGCCGATCCTATGCCGTGGTCCTGATGCCGATGGCCCGGGACAAGATTATCCCTGCCGTTCTCAACGGTGTCGCCGATATCGCGATCGCCAACCTCACCATCACGCCGGAGCGCAGAAAGGAGGTCTCCTTCACGATCCCGACGCGGAAGAATGTCCGCGAACTGGTCGTCGCGGGGCCCTCCGGCGCCGGCGTAAAAAGCTTCGACGATCTCGCCGCGACGCCAATTCATGTCCGCCGTTCAAGCAGCTATTTCGAGCATCTATCTGCACTGAACACGAAGCGGAAGGCCGCCGGCAAACCGGAAATCGAAGTGCGCGAGATCGACGACAAACTAGAGGATTTCGATATTCTCGAGCTGGTCAATTCGGAAGTCATCGCGGCGACCGTGGTCGACGATCACAAGGCCGAGATCTATGCCGAGGTTCTCGACGGATTGCGCGTCATCCCGGAACTCGCCGTCCACGAAGGCGGTGAGATTGCCTGGGCAGTCCGTCCGGACAACCCGGACCTTCTCAAAGCGATGAACGCATTTGCGAAAACCGTGAGGAAAGGCTCACTGACCGGAAACATTCTGATCAAACGGTTCTTCAACAAGGAAACTCTCGTCGAGAATGTGGGCACGGATACCGCCGTCAAACGCTTCGAGGAAACCGTCGATATTATCCGCAACTACGCAGGGCTCTACGAATTCGACTGGCTGATGATCACCGCGCAGGGCTATCAGGAATCCCGGCTGGACCAATCAAAGAAAAGCCATGTGGGGGCGATCGGAATTATGCAGGTGATGCCTCGGACCGCGCGCGATCCTGTCGTCGGCATTCCGAATATCGAAATAGCGGACGCCAATGTTCACGCGGGCGTCAAATATCTCCGGCACCTCTTCGATCACTATTTCGACGATCCTGAAATCTCCGACCTCGATCGCGTGCTGTTCTCTTTCGCCGCTTACAATGCCGGGCCCGGCAACATTGCAAAGTCTCGGCGTAAGGCGGCCAAGATGGGGCTCGACCCCAACGTCTGGTTCGACAATGTGGAAATCGCCACGGCGCGGAGCGTCAGCCGCGAACCCGTGATCTACGTACGGAATATTTACAAGTATTTCGTTTCCTACAAATTCCTGCAGGTCGCGCACCGATCGAAAGCAGGGCCCGCCAACAGTCAATAGAGGCCACTGAAGCGGCGATGGCAGATCAGGGCCAGAGCCGGTCCCTTAGATCGTCCCAAGACGGCTCATCGGGGGCAAGCAGCAGGCCGCCGTCCAGCTGATGCGGAATATAAGGCATCTTGTTGAAACGGGCATGGAACCCGCCCGCTTCCTCGTGCAGCAAGGTCCCGGCCACGTGATCCCAGGGCATGTTCTTCGGATACATTGCGAAATGGGCCGCGCCGGTAAGCAGGGTCAGATATTCGTGACCGGCGCAGCCGTACCGGAAATGCTCCCCGACGGCGGTTTTCGCGCGTTCCTTCATCTCCTCCTTCAGAGGCGAGGAAAGAAACCGGAAATTCAGAGCGCCACGCATCTCGATGCAGGGGCGGCCTCCCAGAACGGATAACCGCTCTTCCCGTCCGCCGTTGTAAACCATCCACGCCCCGCTTCCGCGCGACGCGACCGCACAGCGTTCGCCGAGCGGGTCGAGAATGCAGCCCAGTATGGATTGCCGGCGGTGAAGCAAGGCAACCATGACGCAGAATTTGCGGTCGCCCCGCGCGAAGTTCCGCGTCCCGTCGACCGGATCGACGATCCAGACCGGCGCGTCCTCGGTCAGTGCATTTAGAACCAGATTATCGGCCGATACCGCTTCCTCTCCGACGACGTAGGATCCTGGCAGGAGATCTTTCAGCAGCGGCGTCATGCGCCGTTCGGACTCGATATCTGCAATCGTCACGAGATCGTCGGGGCCGGTCTTTTCCTGGATTTCCCCGCTCTGAAGCGATCTGTAGCGCGGTAAAATCACAGAATTCGCGGTCTCCCGCATGATCCCAATGACGGCGGATGGATCTGGGTATCTGTTCATCAGTGCCTATGGTGGAATGCCGACGAGCGTCGAATCAAAGAAGCCACAGACTAGCCTCATCCGTAATGCTTGTAAGTGTGCTTCCGCACGTTATTGGAATCACGCGTTAAATCGCGCTTCGAACCGCTCGGCGTCGACTGGCGTCATGCGAACTTTCATGAGGATCTCGGAATCCAGATCCTGCCTGTCCACGACCTGACCATGCTCATAAAGCCAGGCGAGCGCGGCCCCGTCCGTCACGTCCAGCTCAAAAGTCCGCGTCACGTCACCTGCCCCAAGCATCTCGTCCAGAAGCGTGAGGACATCCTTGCAACCGGTTCCGTCGAGCGCCGATACAGCGATCTTGCGCATTTTGCCGCCGGCGAGCGCTTCGTGGCGCTCCAGAGGTTCCAGCAGATCGATCTTGTTCAGAACCTCGACCGTATGTTCCTCAAGCTTTTCCTCTTCCAATCCGAGATCGCGCAGCACGGAGAGCACGTCCCTGCGCTGCGCTTCGCTATCCGGATGCGAGTAATCGCGAACATGAAGGAGGATATCCGCCTCGCGGACCTCCTCCAGGGTCGCCCGGAAGGCGGCGACCAGATGGGTCGGAAGATCGGAAATAAAACCGACCGTGTCGGACAGGATGATCGTGCGTCCCGACGGCAAATCGAGCCGGCGCATGGTCGGGTCGAGAGTCGCGAACAGCAGATCCTTCGCGAACACCTCGGACTCGGTCAGCCGGTTGAACAGCGTCGATTTTCCGGCGTTCGTATAACCGACCAGCGCGACGATCGGATAGGGCACCTTGCGGCGCGAATCCCGGTGCAGCTCGCGCGTCCGCTTCACGTCCTCGAGTTCCTTGCGGATCCGGGAGATCCGCTCGCCGATCAGCCGCCGGTCGATTTCAAGCTGACTTTCGCCCGGGCCGCCGACGAAACCGAGTCCCCCACGCTGGCGTTCAAGGTGTGTCCAGGACCGCACCAGCCGGCTGCGTTGAAAAGTCAGCGCGGCGAGTTCGACCTGCAGGCGCCCTTCATGCGTCCGGGCACGCGCCCCGAAGATCTCAAGGATCAGTGCGGTCCGGTCGATGACCTTGCATTCGAGCGCTTTCTCTAGGTTGCGCTGCTGCACCGGAGAGAGGGACGCATCGACGATGGCGACCTCGATCTCCATCGCCTTTACCGTGCCCGCGAGGCGCTCGACCGCTCCCCCGCCGATATAGGTCGAAGGGCGGACACGATTGAGCGAGACGACCTCGCTGTGAACGACGTCGAGCTCAATCGCTGCCGTAAGGCCGACCGCTTCGGCAAGGCGCGACTCCGGGTCCCGCGTCGCCGCAGGATCGTTTGCCGGTCCTTGTTTCTCGAAAGGGTGGACAACAAGTGCCCGACCGCTCTTTGCATCCGGCGTGCTAGTCATGCACGCCCCGCTCTCTCAAGCTCAACTGCCCTCTTCTTCCCGTGCCGGCTCAAACAATTGAACGGGCTGGGACGGCATAATCGTTGAGATCGCGTGCTTGTAGACCAACTGGGAATGCGCATCACGTCGCAGCAGCAGCGAGAAATTGTCAAACCAGGTCACGATGCCCTGGAGTTTCACGCCATTGATGAGAAAGATGGTGACTGCGGTCTTGTTCTTCCGGATCGTGTTGAGAAACACTTCCTGAACGTTTTGATTCTTATCGTTGGCCATTTGCACGGACCTTTTGTTCGTTGCCTATCAAGCGTGTGCCGGAACAAGCTTGGCACCGCCACTCATCTCGCAAATGCGAGATGAGTATCCTCTTTATATAACTATTTCCCTGCCCAACTCAATCGGTCAGCGCACGCCTCATTTCGTCGCAATCAGCGAAATGAAAGGCGGGAGGCCATTTTTCAAGGTCGGCTTCCGAAATCGGATCGTCTCCGATCAGGACAGCGGTACAGCCGCTCTCGATCCCGCACTGGAGATCTACGAGCGAATCTCCGACGAACCAGACCCTCTCGCCTGCCGAGTGGCCCGAATCCATAAGCGCCAAATCGACCGGCTCCCGGGCCGGCTTGTCTTTCTTCGCATCGGTCGCACCGACGATACGGTGGAAATATCCGGACCAGCCGAGTACTTCCGCCTCTGCCCTCAGAAAATCGCCGTTCTTGTTGCTGACGACCCCCAGAAGCATGGAACGGTCCCGCAATGCCGACAGCAAGTCCTCCGCGCCGGCCAGCGCCTGAAGCGCGCTCAGATGGCGTTCCTCGAAAGCCTTGTAGAAAACGTCCCGCGCCTCTTCCCAGCGCGCGCCGAAAATCGTCGGAAAATTATCCCGCATCGAACGCTTCGCTCGCGCCCGCATTTCGGTCTCGGTCCAGGACGGCAGATCGAAGGCATTAAGCGCGGCGTTCATCGCCGCCGTCACGCCCGGCCAGTTGTCGACCAATGTGCTGTCCCAATCGAACAGAATGGCGTTAGGTCTCGCGCTCATGACGATCAGAAGAAATCGAGCCGAACGGCGAACAGCTTCTCGACCTTCTTCACAACCTCGTAGGTCGCGAACAAAATTACGCGGTCCTGGGCCTGGATCACCGTATCGCCCCGTGGCACCAGAACGCTCTCTCCGCGATAAATGGCGCCGACGATAACGCCGGCCGGCAGCTTGGCGTCCCGAAGCTTGCTCCCGACGAGTTGAGAGGTCTCCAGCGCTTCCGCCTCAATGACTTCGCCGAAGTCCCCGCGCAGGGAGTAGACACCGCGGATCCGTCCTCGACGGACATGCTGCAGGATTGTCGAAACGGTGATCGCCCGCGGATTCACCACGGCGTCGACGCCAAGGGTGGAAATCAGCGAGGCGTATGTGCCTTTGTTGATCAGCGCGACCGTGCGGTCGGCCCCGGCGCGTTTCGCCAGCAGCGAGCCGATAATATTCACTTCCTCGTCGTTGGACACTGCAACGAAGGTTTCCGTCTGCGCGACGTTGGCTTCCTCAAGGATCTCGATGTCGAGCGCATCGCCGTTGAGCACCATCGTATGATCTAGAGTCTGCGCAACGAGTTTCGCGCGCTCGCGGTCGAACTCGATCACCTTCACGCTTACGCCGGAGTGTTTGGACTCGATTTCCTCCGCCAGCATCAGGCCGATATTGCCTCCGCCGGCGATAATGACGCTGCGCCCCTCCTCCTCTTCGTGCCCGAAGGCCGCCATCGCGCGCGTGAGGTGGTCGGCATCGCAGACGAAATAGACGTCGTCGCCAGGCAGCATGTGATCATCCGGTTTCGGCACGATGCCGCGATCGTCCCGGATGATCCCGACGACCACGATGTTGAGATCGGCAAATAGGCTCGTAAGCTGGCGCAACGGCGTGTTGACGATCGGGCAATCCTCGTCGCACCGGACGCCGACCACTCGGACGGCTCCATCCGCCATGGGCACCACATCGAACGCGCCGGGAACCTGGAGCCGCCGGCCGATCGCCTTCGCCACCTCTCGCTCCGGCGAGATGATGTGATCGATCGGCATATTCTCGCGACTGAAGAGATCCGCCCAGATCGGCTGCAGATAGTCCTGCTGGCGGATCCGTGCGACGCGGGACGGCACGTTGAAGAGCGAATGTGCGACCTGACAGGCCACCATATTGACCTCGTCGGAATAGGTCACGGCGATCAGCATGTCGGCGTCACGCGTCCCCGCATCCTCGAGAATCGTGGGCAGCGAGGCGAGACCGTGGACACCTCGTACATCAAGCGTCTCGGTGATCTTCCGGATCAGGACCGCATCCTGATCGATCACGGTCACGTCGTTGTTTTCGCCCGCAAGATGCTGGGCAATGCTGGTGCCGACCTGACCGGCCCCGCAAATGACGACTTTCATTCTGCGATCCTGTTCCCAGAAGGATTAGGCGGAGCGTTCGGCACTGACCCCGAGTGACTTCAGCTTGCGGTGCAGCGCTGAGCGCTCCATCCCGACGAAGTTCGCCGTCCGCGAGATATTGCCGCCAAAACGATTGACCTGTGCAAGCAGATATTCGCGCTCGAACATCTCGCGCGCCTCCCGGAGCGGCATGCCCATGATCTCGACACCCTTGTCGAAATTGAGACTCACCGGCGCCGCAGAGCCGATTTCCGGCGGCAGCATATCGGACTTCACCGGGTCGCTTGCCGCCCCCGGTGCCATGATCAGCAGCCAGTCAATCACGTTACGCAACTGACGGACATTGCCCGGCCAGTCATAGGACTGCAAAGCGGCAATCGCATCTTCGGCCAGCATCCGGTGCGGCATGCCGGAGCTGCGCGCCGACCGTTCGATGAAATGCTGGCTCAACATCGGGATGTCCTCCCGGCGCTGCGAGAGTGCGGGCACCGAGATCGGAACCACGTTCAAACGGTAATAGAGATCCTCGCGGAACCGGCCGGTCGAGATTTCCTGCTGCAGATCACGGTTGGTCGAGGCGATCACCCGCACATCGACGGCAACCTCCCGCTCGCCCCCGACGCGGCGGAACCTTTGTTCCTGCAGTACCCGGACGATCTTGCCCTGAGTCTCCTTCGGCATGTCGGCGACCTCGTCGAGGAACAGTGTCCCCTTATGGGCCTGCTCAAGCATGCCGACACTGCGCCCGCTGTCCTCGCCGTCGCCGTCCCAGCGCTCGGCTCCGAACAGCTCAATCTCCAGGCGTTCCGGACTGAGAGTGGCACAGTTCAGGACCGTAAACGGACCTTCGGCGCGCGCCGACTTCGTGTGGATCATCCGGGCAACGACTTCCTTGCCGGCGCCCGCCGGTCCAGTGATCAACACCCGGCTGTTGGTCGGCGCGACCTTCTCGATCGCCTGTACTACCTGCGCAATTCCCGTGGAATTGCCGATCAGCTGGTCGTCCGTATCAGTCCGCGCCTTCAACTCGGCCACTTCGCGCTTCAGCCGCGCGGCCTCAAGCGCCCGACCGATCTGCAGCAGCAGACGCTCGGTCTCGAATGGTTTCTCGATAAAGTCGTAGGCACCTGTCTTGATCGCCGAAACCGCAGTCTCGATCGTACCGTGCCCGCTGATCATGATCACCGGCACTTCCGGATGCGCAGTCCCGACCCGCTCGAGAATACCGAGGCCGTCGAGCGCGCTGTTTTCCAGCCAGATGTCCAGAATGACCAGTCCCGGACGCCGCGTGTCTATCGCCTCAAGCGCTTCGTCACTGTTGGCGGCCTGGCGGGTTTCGTAGCCTTCGTCCTCGAGGATACCCGCAAGCAGCGTGCGGATGTCGGCCTCGTCATCTACGATCAGAATATCATGCGCCATGAGAACTCAGCCCGGGAACGCTTTCGTCTGATTGTGATTTGTCATCATTGTCCTGCGCTTCGGCAGTGTCGCGGAAAGTAAGCCGCACACGGGTACCGCCTTCCTCGCGATCCATGAGCGATATCGACCCTGAATGATCTTCCATGATTCTTTTGACAATTGCCAGACCGAGACCCGTGCCTTTTTCGCGTGTCGTGACATAAGGCTCCGTGAGGCGTTCACGATCCTTGTCCGGCAGCCCCCGCCCCGTATCGTCGACATCGACAATGACCCGGTTTTCGTCGCGCTGAACCGAAACGGATACGCGGTGCCTCGGAGCGTCCGCCGCACGCTTCCCGTCGCTCTCCACCATCTGAATTGCATCGATCGCGTTCTGCAACAAGTTAGTCAAAACCTGTCTCATTTGCCTCTGATCGCACTCAAGTTCGATCGGCTCCGGACCGTCATCGAAATCAAATGCGATCCCGGACTGCGCCGAGCGCTGAAGAACCACCTGCTCCCGGATCAGATCGATCAGGTTTTCCTTCCGCATGACCGGGGCCGGCATCCGCGCGAAGGCGGAAAACTCGTCGACCATCCGGCCAATATCCCCTACTTGTCTCACGATTGTGTTCGTGCATTCAACAAAAGTCTCAGGATCCGCCTCTATCTGTTTCAGATACTTACGTTTCAGGCGCTCAGCCGAGAGCTGGATCGGGGTCAGGGGATTCTTGATCTCGTGCGCGATACGCCGCGCCACGTCGGCCCAGGCCGCCATGCGCTGCGCCGACAAGAGCTCGGAGATATCGTCGAACGTGAGCACATAGCCTGAAACCTTGCCATCCGCGACTTCCGCCTTGATGCGCGCGAGGAGCGTAATCTTCCGCGTCCCCCTGTTGATCTCGATCTGCTTTTCCGATTGCCGGAACGGATTGCGCCTCGCTTGCTCCAGTAGATCCGACATCTCCGGAATCTGCTCTTCAAGCGATTGCCCCACCAGAGAATCCGTATTCACGCCGAGCAACCCCGCCGCGGAACGGTTCGGCAGATTGATTCGCGCCTCTGTATCGAGGCCGATGACGCCTGCGGAAACCCCGCCGAGGACCGTCTCGGTAAACCGCCGGCGAGCATCGATCTGCCGATTCGCGCTCATCAGCTCGCTGCGCTGCATTTCGAGCTGACGCGTCATCCGGTTGAAGGCGCGGGCGAGCAACCCCATCTCGTCCGCCTCGACAGGTCCGGAGACCCGTGCGGAGAGATCACCAGCGCTGATTCGCTCCGCCGCCCCGATAAGATCGCTGATGGGATGCACCATTCGGGTCGCGAGATTGAGACCGATCCAGACCGCCGCGAGCAGCAGAAGAAGGGCCACCATCGCGAAGATCATGATGAACGAGACCTGAATGTCGAAGCGCCGCCCTTCGAGTTCCGTGAACTGGTCGACGGCTTCCTTGGTGCGAACAATATAGCTGATGATATCGGCATCGACGAAGCGGCCGACGAAGAGATAGGCATCGACGAACCTGTCGAGACGCATCAAGGCCCGGAGCCGGTCTTCGGAATCCGTCGTAAGCACCACGACTTCTCCGAGCTGAGCCTGGGACATTGCCGATTCCGGCGGAGGTTCGTAATCGAAAGAAAGCGCGAGATTCGTCCGTGCGAGCACCCGTCCCGTATTGTCGAAAACGACCGCCTCGGTCAGGTTGCGAAGCGCCGCCTGAGCGCGCAGAACCTGGCTGAAACGCTGTGGATTGTTCACCAGAAACGGCGCTTCCCGGTTTATATCGTTGGCCATGGCGAGCACATCGCCACGGATCACCTGACGGTGTTCCTCCAGATACCGTTCCGCGACCGCGACGGATCCCGTGACTGCGGTCGAAACCCGTTCGCTGAACCAGGAGCGAATCCCGAAATCGAACATCACCAGCGAAAAGACAGAGACAAGGATGGTCGGCGCCACGGTAAGTACCGAGAACATGATCACGAGCCGGACATGCAACCGCGATCCGGCAAGTCCCTGCCGCCGCTCGACCCAGAGACGCGCCATCCGCCATGCGACGAGCACGCCGAGGAGGAGGAGGAGCGAGAAATCGAGATAGAGGATCGCGAGGACGACGTCAGGATCCGGGCCGGCCGGTCCGGCCTGAGTGAAAACGCCGTACGTTCCAAGCCCCGCCAGAATCGCAAGCCCGGCGAGCACATAGGCCGCTTTCCGCTCGAACCCGACACGCTGGGCCCAGAGCCGGAACCGGCGGGTGAAACTGGCAAAGCGCCCGGCCGAGCCGGACGGTGCTGTCTCGGGAGTGTGGGCCTCGGTACTGGCTTCGGCCGGCATGCCTCACCTGCTGGTGCAAAATCGGATAAAGAGTTCTAACTCAATCGGCTGGCCGGTGCACGAGCTCTGAAGTCCGGGGCTTAGCGCGCGCCCCGCACGACGGGAATGCCGAGATCGCGAATCTTCTTGCGCAGCGTGTTCCGGTTCAGACCGAGCATGGAAGCGGCCTTGAGCTGGTTGCCTTTGGTCGCATCAAGCGACAGCAGGATCAACGGCCGCTCCACTTCGCGCAGGATCCGGTCATGCAAACCGGCGGGCGGCAGATTATCGCCGTGGGCGGCAAAATAGGTCCGCAAATGGCGCTCGACCGCATCCGAGAGGTTCTCGCTCCTGTCACCCGCCTCCTCACCCGCTCCCGCAGGCGTATCGGCCAGCTCCTGCTCGATGGCGGCGGCGCCGATCACTTCTTCCGAATAGAGCGCAACCAGACGCTTCACGAGGTTTTCCAGCTCGCGGATATTGCCGGGCCAGTTATAGGCAGTGAGCCGCTGCATGGCCGCGCCGTCGATGGTTTTTTCCGGCAGGCCTTCCTTCTGCGCCAGCATCAGGAAATGGCGCGCCAGATCCGGAATGTCCTCCTTGCGCTCGCGCAGCGGCGGCAACCGAAGCGGAACGACATTGAGGCGGTAAAACAAATCCTCGCGGAACATGCCCTGACGGATCAGTTGGCGGAGATCGCGGTGGGTCGCAGCAACGATACGGACATCCGCCTGGATCGCCGAGCGGCCGCCGACAGTGGTGTACTCGCCTTCCTGCAGCACACGCAGCAAACGCGTCTGGGCCTCGATCGGCATATCGCCGATCTCATCGAGGAAGAGCGTGCCGCCCCGCGCCTGTTCGAAACGGCCGCTTGAACGCGTGGTCGCCCCGGTGAACGCGCCTTTTTCGTGCCCGAACAGTTCGCTCTCGATCAACTCGCGCGGGATCGCCGCCATGTTCACGGCGACGAACGGCCCTTCGCGGCGCTTGCCGTAATCGTGCAGCGCACGCGCTACCAACTCCTTGCCGGTCCCGGACTCGCCCGCGATCATCACCGTCAGGTCCGTACCCATCAGGCGCGCGAGAACGCGATAGATTTCCTGCATCGCCGGGGAACGGCCGATGAGCGGCAGCTCCTCCTCCGAGACTTCCGCTTCCTTGACGGTCGGCACTGCGCCTTCCGCGCGCGCCATCAGCGCCTTGCGCACCACCTGCACCAGTTCGGCGAGATCGAACGGTTTCGGCAGATATTCGAAGGCACCGCGCTCGCTCGCCTTGACCGCGGTCAGAAGTGTGTTCTGTGCGCTCATCACGATGACCCGTAGGTCCGGGCGCACCTTGCGGATACGCGAGAGCAGATCGAGACCGTTTTCGTCGGGCATGACGACATCGGTGATTACCAGATCACCCTCGCCCCTCTCGACCCATTGCCACAGGTTTGCGGCGTTTCCGGTGGAGCGGACATCCATACCGATCCGGGTCAGAGCCTGCGTCAGTACGGTACGGATCGCCTGATCGTCATCAGCGATCAGGATGGAAGCGCTGTCCATTGTCATGCCAGTGCGTAAGTCTCGGAAATATCCGCGATCGGCAGCGAGAGCCGGAACTCGGTTCGCCGCGGCTGGGAGTCCACTTCGATTACCCCGCCATGATCGGCCACAGCCTTGGCCACAAAGGCCAGCCCAAGGCCGGAACCGTTGCGCTTGGAGGTTACGAAGGGATCGAAGATTGTGGCTTTCATATCGTCCGGAATACCCGGGCCGCTGTCGCGGATGGTCACCTGCAGAGGCAGATTGACCCGCCGGGCCGATCCCGGAACCGAGATCCGCATGCCGTGGCGGTAGGCCGTCGACATGTGGATCTCTCCGTCCGCGTCGCCGATCGCCTCGGCGGCATTCTTCAGAAGGTTCACGAAAATCTGCACCAGGATGTCCCTGTTTCCAAGCACCGGCGGCAGGGACGGATCGTAACGCTCATGGTACCTGATACGGCTGCCGAAGCCGGATTCCGCGATCTTCTGACAGTGATCCAGCACTTCATGGATATTCACCGGGCTGCGCTCGATCGGACGATCGTCGGTGAAAACCTCCATACGGTCGACGAGCCCGCATATCCGGTCCGTCTCGTCGCAGATCAGCTTGGTGAGAGGGCGGTCGGCCTCGATCGCGTTTTGCTCGAGCAATTGCGCCGCGCCCTTGATCCCCGAAAGCGGATTCTTGACCTCGTGCGCCAACATCGCGGCCATTGCCGTGACGGAACGCGCCGCCCCCTTAAAGTTGAGCTGGCGGTAGAGCTGGTTCGCGATCGAGCGCATCTGCAGGGAAAGCACGACAGCGCCCGGGCGGTCCGTGAGCGGCGAGACCTGTACGCTCACAATGTTCGAGCCGATCCGCGGGCCTTCCAGGATCAAGTCGTAATCGAACAGGACCGAAGATTGCCTCCGGCATTGCTCGACCATGCTGAAGACCGGGCTGTCCGGCGGCAACAGGTCCGATAGCGGCGTGCCGTCCAGAACAGCGGCGCTACCTTGCAGGAAATGCTCGGCCGCCATGTTCACATAGACGATGCAGTTCCGCTCATCGAGCCCGATGACCGGCGTCGGAACGGCATGCAGCACGCCAGTCGGATCGATTGCCGCCGGAGACGCAGTGACGGAACGCGGCTCCGGATTGATGACCATGCTCATGCCGCCTGCCTCTCGAGCGCCGTACCGAAGAACCTCACAATCGCCTGCTCGACGATCTGACGGTCCATGGTGTTGTTGACGATCTTGCGGAACTCCGCGGAACCGGAAATGCCGGCCGCGTACCAACCGATATGTTTACGCGCCAGCTTCAGACCGAGGTGTTCCCCGTAATGAGACAGCATCCCGGCAAGATGGCGCTGCAAGATCTCGGCCCGCTCTTCGATTGTCGGATCTGCCGGCGCGGCCCTGCCGGCAAGATGCGCCGCGACCTGGCCCGGGAACCACGGACGTCCGTAAGCGCCGCGCCCGATCATCACACCGTCGGCGCCGGATTGCGCGAGGCAGTTGTCGGCGTCTTCCAGGCTGTTGATGTCGCCATTGGCAACGATCGGCAGCGCGACGGCGTCCTTGACCGCGCGGATGAAGCGCCAGTCGGCCGTGCCCTTGTACATCTGGCTGCGCGTGCGCCCATGCACCGTGATCAGGCGGATACCCGCCTCCTCCGCGATCTTCGCGAGGCGTGGCGCGTTGCGGTCGGTCTCATCCCATCCGGTACGCATCTTCAGGGTCACAGGAACCGGTACCGCCTTCACGACGGCCTCCATGATCCGGCCCGCCAGTACTTCGTCGCGCATCAGGGCGGAGCCGGCGAGCTTGTTGACGACCTTTTTCACCGGACAGCCCATATTAATGTCGATGATCTCGGCCCCCCGATCGACATTGAAGCGGGCGGCCTCGGCCATGATCCCAGGATCCCAGCCGGCGAGCTGAACCGCGAGCGGACGCTCCAGATCCATATCCTGCGGGATCTTGAACATCTCCTCGCGTTCCGCCCTGAGGACGGCGGCGCTCGCTATCATTTCGGAAACCACCAGACCAACACCGAATTCACGCACGAGACGCCTAAACGGCCGGTCGGTCACCCCGGACATGGGGGCGAGAAATACCGGGCTCTCGAGAGCGATATCGCCAATCCTGATGGTCATTAACTGTGCACCTGCGAAGCTTTGCTCAGGAATTAAGCAACTGCTCGCAAAATTGTCAAAATAGGAATTTGTTCAGCTATAGGGAAATTCCGCCGGTCAGGCGAGAATTTCGGCCACGAACTTGACGCCGGGATAGGCAAGCGTCAGTAACAAATATGCAACAAGAACCAGTCTGGAGACAGTTCGGCCACGCATTCCGAACCGGCTATGCACGATCCAGAGCCCGGCGAGCACCAGAAAAGTCACGACCGACAGCACCGTCTTGTGGTCGAACTTGAGCACATGGCCCGACCGGTATAGCTGAAGAGCGATCCCCGTCGCGAGCCCGCCAAACAGCACGATGACGGCGCCGCCCAAAAGCTGGTCCTGCAGCCGCTCGCAATCCGCCACGGAGGGGAGAACGGCGGCTATTCCGGAGGACATCTGCTTCCTCTTGAGCGCCCGCTCCTTCAAGAAAATCGCAAGCGCGGTGATCGCCGCCAGCGTCAGCAACGCATAGGTCGCGAGCGCGATGGCGATATGGGCGGAGAACCAGCCGCCCGGCAGATGCTCCGAGAGCGCGACCGCCGGTTCGACCGCACCCGCCAGGGTGGCGCCCAGCGCCATCAGAAACAGGTACGGCACCAGCAGCGCGGTCAGTCCGCGTGCGGCGGGCCGGATCAGGCAGAGCGGCAGAAAGACCAGCAAACTTGCGGAAACCGCCAGCCAAAGGGCCATCGCGAGGTCGGACCGCCAGCTCGCACCGAGCGAGATCACGACATAAAGCAGAGGCCCCGCCGTCGCCACAGCAAGCAATGCCCAGAACAGCCCGCCCGTTCGCGCCGGCGCGCGGAGCGAGAACAGGCCGACCGGTAGCAGCGCCAAAAGGGCCGAGAGGTTCAAGAGCAAAGACATTGGCATGTCACCACTATATCATGCCGCCCGCTCAGAAGTGCCAGAGCAAATTGAGGTGATCCGTGCCCCGGTCAAAGACCGCTCTCCTGATCGTCGCCGCCGGCCGCGGAACCCGGCTCGGCAGCGAGATTCCGAAACAATATCTGAAACTTGCCGGCGTTCCTGTATTGCGGCACGCGCTGGATAGGTTCCGCGCTCATCCGGAAATCGGGACGATCCGCGTCGTCATCGATCCGGCGCACCGGGCGCTTTACGAGGCAGCGGTCGCCGGACTGGACCTGCGGCCTCCTGTCGAGGGCGGTGCGGAGCGCGGACAATCCGTGATGAATGGCCTTCGGGCGCTTGTCGAAGACGCACCCGAACAGGTGCTGGTACATGACGCGGCGCGCCCCTTCGTCGCCGGCAGCGTCATAGACCGGGTGCTCGCCGCGCTCGACGAGGCCCCGGGAGCAATCCCCGCCCTCCCCGTCGCGGACACTTTGAAGCGTGCCGCCGCGCTGGACGGGCCGGTCGAAGGCACGGAGGACCGAAACCGGCTGTTCCGTGCCCAGACGCCGCAGGGCTTTCACTTCAAGACCCTGCTTGAAGCACATGAAAAGACTCAAAAATCGACGACCGACGATGCGGCCCTCCTGGAAGAACTCGGACTTGACGTACGACTGGTCGAGGGCGACGAAACCCTCTTCAAGATCACGACGGAGGATGATTTGACGCGCGCGGAACAAATGGCGGGAACCGAGATGGAGCCGCGGATGGGGACCGGCTTCGACGTTCACCGGCTCGGCCCCGGCGAGTCGATCATGCTCTGCGGCATCGAGATCGCGCACGACCGAACCCTGATCGGCCATTCCGACGCCGATGTCGGCCTGCACGCGATCACCGACGCTCTGCTCGGCGCCATCGCCGACGGCGATATCGGGAGCCACTTCCCGCCGAGCGATCCGCAATGGAAAGGCGCAGCATCCGACCGGTTTCTCGCCCATGCCCGCGATCTGGTACTCGGGCGCGGCGGACGGATCACCCATATCGACGTCACGCTGATCTGCGAACGCCCCAAAGTCGGCCCGCATCGCCCCGCGATGCGCACGCGGATCGCCGAGATACTGGGACTATCCGAGGGGCGGGTAAGCGTGAAGGCCACGACCTCCGAGAAGCTCGGTTTTACCGGCCGCGGCGAAGGTATCGCCGCGCAGGCAGCCGCGACGGTGCTCCTGCCTGCGGAAGCACCGTGACCGCACCGCTGCCTCTCCTGCACCCGGCGCGCATCGCCGCGACCTTCTTCTGGGTCGGGCATGCGCCCGTCGCACCCGGCACATGGGGCTCCCTTGCCGCCGTTCCCTTCGCTTGGGCGATGCTTGCCTTCGGCGGCTGGAAACTGCTGGCAGGCGGCGTCATCGTTGTGACACTGATCGGGTTCTGGTCGTCCGGGACCTATTCCAAGGCACTCGGGTGGAAGGATCCGGGGGAAGTCGTCATCGACGAGGTCGCCGGGCAATGGCTCGCCCTGCTCCCGGCGGCGCTCGATCCGGTCAGTTTCGCCATAGGCTTCGCCGCCTTCCGCATTTTCGACATCACCAAGCCATTTCCCGCGGGCTGGGCCGACTCGAAACTGGACGGAGCGGCCGGTATCATGGTCGATGACCTCTTCGCTGGCGTCTATGCCGCGCTAATGGTCCTCGCCTACCAGCATTTCGTCTGAAGGATCCGCGCCCATGGACAATTTCGATACAGAGATCCGCGCGAGCGCGACCCAGGTGCTCAACGCTTGCCGCAAGCGAGGCTGGAAAGCGGCGACGGCGGAAAGCTGCACCGGCGGCCTGATTGCGGGGGCACTGACCGAGATCGCCGGATCGTCGGACGTGGTCGATCGCGGCTTCGTCACATATTCCAACGAAGCCAAGATGGGGATGCTCGACGTCCCTGAACAGACGCTCGCCACGCATGGCGCGGTTTCGGAACCGACCGCACGCGCCATGGCCGAAGGCGCGCTCGCCAACTCCCTCGCCGACGTCACGGTGGCCGTCACTGGTGTCGCGGGTCCCGGCGGCGGATCCGTGGAGAAACCGGTCGGCCTCGTACATTTCGCCGCGGCGACCAACGGGAAAACGATCTCGGATCACAGGGTTTTCGATGGAGACCGCGGCAGTGTCCGCCACCAGACGGTACTGCATGCGCTCGGGATGCTCCGCGCCCTGGCCGAGGGCTGACCTCAGCTCAGACAGGCCAGGAACGCATCGATATCCGCTTCCAGTTCCTCGATGGCCTCGAGGCCCACGCTGAAGCGGACGAACAGGTCCTCCCCCACGACAGGCGCAACCGTCCGCGCTTTCCCAATCGACATCGGCGCGACAAGACTGCGTGTCCCGCCCCACGAAGCCCCGATAGCGAACGTTCTCAACGCCCCCAACGCCCCGTCCAGCCCGGCCGACTTGCCATCCGCGAGCACCACGGTGAAGACTCCGGCCGCGCCGGTAAAATCCCGTTTCCAGAGCGCGTGGCCCGGGTTGCTTTCCAAAGGCGGCCAATAGACCTCGGCAATCGCCGGGTGGGCCTGCAAACGGCCTATCAGGCGGCGTGCGCCCGCTTCCGCATGGGCGAAACGAAGCGCCATGGTCTCCATCCCGCGCAGCACCAGGGCCGCGTCGTCCGGCGACACGCCAATCCCCGTGCGCCCCATGAAGGCCCGGACCTTCAATGCGACCTCCTCGTCGGCGAAAGACATGGCGCCCATCAGAATGTCGGAATGGCCCGAGGCGTATTTGGTGAGCGCTTCGGAAACGATATCGACACCGAATGCATGCGCCTTGAAGGCCAGCGCCGTCGCCCAGGTATTGTCGCAGCCGACGAGTGCCCCAGCCGCGTGCGCGATCTCGACGATGGCCGGGATGTCCTGAACTTCCATGGTGGTTGAACCCGGCGACTCGCACCAGACCAGTTTCGTCTCCGGACGTATCCGGCGCTTCAGGTCGTCGAGTGAGAGCGGGTCATAATAATCGACACCGACCCCAAAGCGCTTCAAATCATCGTCGGCATGGGTGCGCATGGGCGGATAGGACGTGTCCGCGATCAGAATGTGATCACCGGCGGAAAGCAGCGCCATCGCAGCGACCGCGTTGGAGGCCTGGCCGGACGGCACCAGCAGTGTCCTTGCCGCGCCAGAAAGTGCCTGGAGTTTCGCTTCGAGCTGACGCGTTGTCGGGGTTCCGTAGAGCCCATAGGTATAGCCGTCCGGCCCGCGCTCACCCCGCGTTGCGTATTCCTCAGCATCGGCGAAAACAATGGTCGACGCCCTGTGGACAGCCGGCGCCAGACTCTTGAACCTCGCTTCTTTGACCCCCGGGGTCAGCACGCATTTCGTCTCGTCTTTCATCGCCCGCTCCAGCATTTACCGGAAGCGAACCTAGACGGCCACAACATGGAAGGCGAAGGAATTTAATCGTCCTTCGCTTCAACGATTTTGTACCGGAAACGGCATCGCCATTGCGCATTCGAAACGAATAACGAAAAGCAACTCACAATGCGGTTTCGCGCCTGCTTTTTCAGTTTCTCGCTTCTTTCCCGATACTTACTCGGCTAAAGACGAACCTGAACCATAAAGTTCGTATGCGCGGCTCTCAAAGGCTGCGACCATGCGCCGGACAGCCTCATTGAAGAAGACTTCAATGATTTTTTGCAGCATGCGCGACTTGAATTCGAAGTCGACATAGAAGTCGATCATGCAACCGTGGTCATGCGCCTCGAAGACCCAGTGGTTGTTCAGGTATTTAAAGGGACCGTCGGCATACTCGACATCGATCCGGTTGCGCTCCGGGCTCAATGTGACTTTCGAGGTGAAGCGCTCTCGGATCATTTTGTAGCCGATGATCAGATCGGCGACGATCAGATTGCCTTCCCGCTTGCGAATCCTGGCGCCCACGCACCACGGCAGAAATTCCGGGTAACGCTGGACGTCTGCTACGAGGTCGAAGAGTTGCTGCGGGCTGAAGGGAACAGCCCGTTTCTCGGCATGGGTAGGCATGAAGACGCCTTAGCACATGTCAGTCGGAGGCCGATACCGCCATTTGCGCGAGATCGGTGAGCGTTAGGTCCTTTCGCACGACGCCGCGCTCAACACCGACCCTGCGATCCCGTTCAGCCCGCATCCGGGCGAAATCCTCGTCGGCATGATAAGAAGAACGGGTCAGGGGTGACGACGCCACCATCAGGAACCCCTTGCCATAGGCGATGGTCTTGTAGGCCTCAAACTCGTCGGGAGTGACGAAACGGTCGACGATCGCGTGCTTCGGCGTCGGCTGGAGGTACTGGCCGAGCGTGATGAAATCGACATCCGCCGAGCGCATGTCGTCCATCACCTGATAGATCTCTTCCTTCGTCTCGCCAAGCCCCACCATCAGACCGGACTTGGTGAAGATTGTCGGATCGAGCTCCTTCGCCCGGTCAAGGATCTTAAGCGAGTGGAAATAGCGCGCACCCGGGCGAATCCCTGGATAGAGCCGCGGCACGGTTTCAAGATTGTGGTTGAAGACGTCCGGCCGTGCGTCCACGACGATTTCCAGCGCGCCTTCCTTGCGCATAAAGTCCGGCGTCAGCACCTCGATGGTTGTCTCGGGCGACATCAACCGGATCTTCCGGATCACCTGGGCGAAATGCCCTGCCCCGCCATCGTCGAGATCGTCCCGGTCGACCGAGGTAATCACGACATGCCGCAGGCCCATCTTCGCAACGGCTTCCGCCACCTCGTCCGGCTCGTGCGGATCGAGCTTGTCCGGCCGACCGGTCGCGACGTTGCAGAAGGCGCAGGCCCGTGTGCAGACCGAGCCGAGGATCATCATCGTCGCGTGCTTCTTTGACCAGCACTCGCCGATATTCGGACAGGCCGCTTCCTCGCAGACCGTGACCAGCTTGTGATCGCGCATGAGCTGGCGAGTCTCGAGATAGGTCTTCGAGGTCGGCGCCTTCACACGGATCCAGGACGGCTTGCGCTTCACCTCGTTGTCGGGGCGGTGCGCCTTTTCCGGATGCCGGGCGGCGCCGAGGCGCGGCGCCTTGCTCTGCTCAGTGCTCATTGCAGCTCTCTTTCGCGCGCCCAGAGTACCTGCTCGATGGTGACGCGGTCAAAATAGTCGCCCTCGGAGATGATCTCCTCCGCCGTCTCGATGACGGCGTCGGCCTTCTTACGGTTCTTGCCGCCGTCCGGACCATCGAGCGGGAAGTCCACCTTGATGACCAGCTCTTGCGCAACATCGCCTTCGGCTTCCGCGCTGCTCCGGACCAGAATGGCCGTTACGCCATCCAACGCCTTGATACGCTTGAGATCCAGATCCATTCGCTCATACCCGCCATGCGCGGCCTTAAGACGGCCGCTATTCGTCAGAAGTGGATCGCGCGCCCGTAGGCGTCAAGAACGGACTCGTGCATCATCTCGCTCAGCGTGGGGTGCGGGAAGACCGTATGCATCAGCTCGGCCTCCGTCGTCTCCAGCGTCTTGGCAATGCTGTAGCCCTGGATCAGCTCGGTCACCTCGGCGCCGATCATGTGCGCGCCGAGCAACTCCCCGGTCTTGGCGTCGAACACGGTCTTCACGAGGCCTTCCGGCTCGCCGAGCGCGATCGCCTTGCCGTTGCCGATGAAGGGGAAGCGCCCGACCTTCACCTCGTAGCCGGCTTCCTTCGCCTTCGCCTCGGTCATGCCGACGCTGGCGACCTGCGGCTGGCAGTAGGTACAGCCCGGAATGCGCTTGGTGTCGAGCGGATGCACGTCCTTCAGGCCGGCGATCTTCTCGATGCAGATGATCGCCTCGTGGCTGGCCTTGTGCGCCAGCCAGGGCGCACCCGCGATATCGCCGATGGCATAGACGCCGGGCTCGCCGGTGCGGCACCATTCGTCGATCTCGATATGGGTGCGATCGACCTTCACCTTGGTATTCTCGAGACCGAGATCCTCGACATTGCCGACGATTCCGACGGCGGAGATCACCCGGTCGAAGGTCATCTCACTGGACTTACCGTCCTTCTCGACGGTCGCGGTCACATCCTTAGCGCCGCGCTTCAGCGACTTCACCGTCGCCTTGGACATGATCTTCATGCCCTTCTTGGTGAAAGCCTTCTCGGCGAAGGCTGAGATTTCCGCATCCTCGACCGGGAGGACGCGGTCCATCACCTCGACCACTGTAACGTCGGATCCGAGGCTGTTGAAAAAGCTCGCGAATTCGATCCCGATCGCGCCGGAGCCGATGACCAGAAGGCGTTTCGGCATGGTGTCGGCGACGAGTGCATGCTTGTAATTCCAGACCAGCTTGCCGTCGGCCTCGAGGCCCGGCAGATCGCGGGCGCGGGCGCCGGAGGCGAGGATGATGTGCTTGGCGGCGAGAGTCTGTTTCTTGCCCTTCTCGTCGATCTCCACCTTGCCTTTTCCGGCAAGCTTGGCATGCGCCATGAAGACTGTGACCTTGTTCTTCTTCAGCAGATGACCGACGCCCTGGTTGAGCTGCTTGGCGACCCCGCGGGAACGCTGCACCACTTTGTCGAGGTCGAAGCCGAAATTGCCCGCTGTGAGCCCGAAGCTCTCGGCATGCTTCATGTGGTCGTAGATCTCGGCCGAACGCAGCAGCGCCTTGGTCGGGATGCAGCCCCAGTTGAGGCAGATGCCGCCGAGATGCTCGCGCTCGACCAGCGCGGTCTTCATGCCGAGCTGGGCCGCGCGGATCGCGGCGACATAACCGCCCGGGCCGCCGCCGATCACAAGGATGTCGAACTGGGTATCAGCCATCTTTTTCCTCCGGTGCCGGCGCCCTCACCCGCGGGATCTCGGGGCCCAGCCAGTCATATCGCGCAATCGGGAAACGGGCGGCACAGCCGCCCGGCCCTCAAAGCAGCATGGTCAGCGGATCTTCGATCAGCTTCTTGAAGGCGGCGAGGAACTCGGCCCCGACGGCACCGTCCACAACACGGTGGTCGACCGAGAGCGTGCAGCTCATCACCGTGGCGACCGCGAGGGCACCATCCTTCACGACCGGGCGCTGTTCGCCCGCGCCGACGGCGAGGATCGCGCCCTGCGGCGGGTTGATCACAGCGGCGAAATCCTTGATCCCGAACATGCCGAGATTGGAAATCGAGAAGGTGCCGCCCTGGAATTCCTCGGGCATCAGCTTGCCTTCGCGGGCCCGGCCGGCCAGATCCTTCATCTCCCGGGAGATATCGAGCACGCCCTTGTTCTGCGCGCCCTTGATCACCGGGGTAATGAGACCGCCCTCGATCGCAACGGCGACGGAGATATCGACCGACTTGAAGACCCTGATCGCCTCGTCGGTCCAGCTCGCGTTCGCGGCCGGAACCTTCTTGAGCGCCTGAGCGGAGGCCTTGATGACGAGATCGTTCACCGAGACCTTTTCGCCGTCGAGCTTTCCGTTCAGCTGCTTGCGCACCTCGAGAAGCGCATCGATCTCGCAATCCACGGTGAGGTAGAAATGCGGCGCGAACTGCTTCGACTCCGTCAGGCGCTTGGCAATGACCTTACGCATGGAGGTGTTCGGAATTTCCTCGAACTCCGGCAGGCCCGGAACGTCGGCACTCGGCGGCGTGCCGAGCGACGGCGCGGCAGCCGGGGCAGCAGCGGCGGGTGCCTGCGTTGCGGCCGGAGCCGCTTTGCCGGTTCCGCCTGCAATCGCCTGTTCCACATCGTGTTTCACGATCCGGCCATTAGGGCCAGTGCCCGAAATCTGGCCGAGGTCCAGCCCGGCCTGCTCCGCCATCCGACGGGCGAGCGGGCTGGCGAAGACGCGGTCTCCGGAAGCTGCGGGCGCGGCCGGCGCAGGAGCTGCAGCAGGCGCGGCCGGAGCCGGTCCGGGTTCGGCTTTGGCCGGTTCCGCCTTTGCGGGTTCGGGCGCGGTTTTCGGCGCGGGCGCACCTCCTGCGACGGCATTAATATCGACACTGCCGGCGTCTTCACCCTCTTCCAGGATCACCGCGATCGGCCGGTTGACGGCGACATTGTCGGTCCCGGCGGCGACGATGATCTTGCCGAGGACACCTTCGTCGACGGCCTCGACCTCCATGGTCGCCTTGTCGGTTTCGATCTCGGCGATCACGTCGCCGGCGGAAATGGTATCGCCCTCCGCGACCAGCCAGGAGGCGAGTTTGCCTTCGGTCATGGTCGGCGACAGGGCCGGCATCAGAACGGGAATGGCCATGGCGTCTCTCTCCCTCAGGCGCGATAGCAGACGGTCTTTGCCGCCTCGACGATGTTGGCGGCTTGCGGCACGGCCATCGCCTCGAGATTGGCTGCGTATGGCATCGGAACGTCCGCGCCTGCGACACGCGCGACCGGCGCATCGAGATAGTCGAAGGCCTGCTCCATCATCAGCGTCGCGATCTCGGAGCCGATACCGCAGGTCGCCCAGCCTTCCTCGCAGGTGACGAGGCGGTTGGTCTTCTTCAGCGAGGCCACGATGGTCGCGGTATCGAGCGGACGCAGCGTGCGCAGGTCAATGACCTCGGCGCTGATCCCCTCTTCCGCCAGCTTCTCCGCCGCCTGCAGGGCCTTGCCGACCATGATCGAGAACGCGGTGATGGTCACGTCCGTACCTTCCCGCACGACCTTCGCCTTGCCGATCGGCACGGAGAAGTCCTCGCTTTCCGGCACGTCGAAGGACTGGCCGTAGAGCACCTCGTTTTCGAGGAAGATCACCGGGTTCGGATCGCGAATGGCGGATTTCAGAAGGCCCTTGGCATCGGAGGCCGAATAGGGCGCGATCACCTTGAGACCCGGGCAGTGCGTGTACCAGCTCGCATAGCACTGGGAGTGCTGCGCCGCGACGCGGGCCGCCGCGCCGTTCGGACCGCGGAAGACGATCGGACACCCCATCTGCCCGCCGGACATGTAGAGCGTCTTGGCGGCGGAATTGATGATGTGGTCGATCGCCTGCATGGCGAAGTTGAAGGTCATGAACTCGACGACCGGCTTCAGACCGCCGAACGCCGCACCGACGGCGAGCCCGGCGAAGCCGTGTTCGGTGATCGGCGTGTCGATCACGCGCTTGTCGCCGAATTCCTGCAGCAGGCCCTGGGTCACCTTGTAGGCACCCTGGTATTCGGCCACTTCCTCGCCCATCACGAAGACACGCTCGTCGGCGCGCATTTCCTCGGCCATCGCGTCGCGCAGGGCCTCGCGGATGGTCAGGGTCTGCACCTTGTCGAAATACTTGTCTTCGTCGCTCGCCGGGGCGGATGAGACGGGCGCGGACGGCGCCGTGGCGGCAGGCGCTTCTGCCGCCGGGGCGGGGGCCGGTTCCGCAGCGGGCGCCGCAGCCGGAGCGGCGTCGGCTGCGCTCGCGTCCTCGCCTTCTTCCAGCAGCACCGCGATCGGCGTGTTCACCGCGACATTGTCGGTTCCGGCGGCCACGAGAAGCTTGCCGACGACGCCCTCGTCGACGGCTTCGACTTCCATGGTCGCCTTGTCGGTCTCGATCTCGGCGATGACGTCGCCGGCCGAAACCGTATCCCCTTCCTTGACCATCCAGGTGGCCAGTTTGCCTTCCGTCATAGTCGGCGACAGGGCCGGCATCAGGACTTGTACGCTCATTCCTTTTTCCTCCCGCGGGCCGCGCATCCCCGTGCGCGGAAGCCGCGCGCTGTCTTAAGACTCGATCAGGATGTCCGTGTAGAGCTCGGACGGATCCGGCTCCGGGCTCGATTGCGCGAAATCGGCGGCATCCGTGACGATCGCCTTGATTTCCTTGTCGATGCCCTTCAGCTCCTCTTCCTCGACGCCCGCCTCGAGCAAGGTCGCCCGAAGATGGTCGATCGGATCATGCTCCTGACGCATCTTGTTGACTTCTTCCTTGGTCCGGTATTTCGCCGGGTCGGACATGGAGTGGCCGCGATAGCGGTAGGTCTTCATCTCGAGGATGTAGGGCCCCTTACCGGCGCGGCAGTGCTTGACAGCCTTCTCCGCCGCCTCGTGCACGGCGACGACATCCATGCCGTCCACCTCGGCGCCCGGGATGCCGTAGGCCGCGCCGCGCTGATAGAGCGAGGTACCGGCGGCCGCGCGGGTGACCGCGGTGCCCATGGCGTATTTGTTGTTTTCGATGATGAAGATGACCGGCAGCTTCCAGAGCGCGGCCATGTTGAAGCTCTCGTAGACCTGACCCTGGTTCAGGGCGCCGTCGCCAAGGTAGGTCAGGCTGACTTCCTGGCTGCCGTTATATTTGTTGGCGAAGGCGAGACCGGTACCGATCGGCACCTGGGCCGCGACGATGCCATGACCGCCATAGAAATCCTTCTCGCGGCTGAACATGTGCATGGAGCCGCCCTTACCCTTGGAGTAGCCGCCGATCCGGCCGGTGAGCTCCGCCATGACGCCTTTCGCATCCATGCCACAGGCCAGCATGTGGCCGTGGTCGCGGTAGCTCGTGACAACCTTGTCGCCCTTGCCGATCGCTGCCTGCATGCCCACGACGACGGCTTCCTGGCCGATATAGAGGTGGCAGAACCCGCCGATCAGCCCCATGCCGTACATCTGCCCCGCCTTCTCCTCGAAGCGGCGGATCAGCAGCATGTCGCGGTAATAGGGCAGAAGCTCCGCGACATTGTTCTTGGGGGGCTTCGTGGTGCGGGATTTACGAGTCCGCGTGGATGCGCCGCGGCTGCCGCCGGCGGCTGACTTCGCTTGAGCCATCTCTCTCCCTTTCGACCGGAACGAGGCGCCGATTTCGCCAAGCGCGCCTCACTTGGTGTCGAAAGAGAAATACTTCAAATTAACTAGATTTTCAACAGAGTTAACTTATTGAAAAATAACACAATAACGATAATTAACCGCTTTTAGGTTAATTGCTGTTGGAAGCTATTGAAATTGCCTGCGTTTTTGGCTGTGCAGCCGCACCATCACCCATAGCGGCAACGGAAAAACCGCCGAGATCCTGCAGCACGAACTCGTCCCGCCCGAGATAATTCAGCACCACCCGGGCCTGTTCCGTCAGCAGGTCCCGGTCGATGCTTTCCGGATGCAGCATGGCGACCTTGCGCTCCATGGACTCTCGCGTTGCCTGCAATGCCGCGAGCTTGGACTCCGCCGCCTCGATCTTGGCGTCGAGCGCCTGCCAAGCATGCAGACCGCGGTCCCCCTCGACCGCGTGGAAGATGAAATAGCCGAGGAGCAGGCAGCCGATGACCGGGCCGACAATCTGCCGTGCGCGCCGCTTGAGTTCAAAAGCAAGGGTCATGTGCTCCTCCGATAAGAGGCGAGTGAATCACCAGCGAATCGGGCGGTCAACGGGAACGAAACGAGAATCCCGCAGGAAAGATTCCCAACAGGAGCAACATGTTGCGAAAAAGACTCACCCGGAGGCCTGCAAGAAGCCTCCGGGCGCGGATGTCACGTAAAAACGCTTAGGCGCGGGCGCCGAGACCTGCGCGGCCCGCATAGCGCGCCGCCGGACCGAGATCCTCCTCGATCCGGATCAGCTGATTGTATTTCGCCATGCGATCCGAGCGCGAGAGCGAGCCGGTCTTAATCTGCCCGGCATTCACCGCGACGGCCAGATCGGCAATGGTCGCGTCCTCGGTCTCGCCGGAGCGGTGCGACATGA
This sequence comes from Nisaea acidiphila, assembly GCF_024662015.1. Lineage (NCBI taxonomy): Bacteria > Pseudomonadati > Pseudomonadota > Alphaproteobacteria > Rhodospirillales > Thalassobaculaceae > Nisaea > Nisaea acidiphila. The sequence continues at coordinate 119,784 of NZ_CP102480.1, forward strand.
CGGTCGTGTAGCCGGCCTTGTGCGCCGTCTCGCAGGTCTCCAAGGTCTCGGTCAGGGTTCCGATCTGGTTTACCTTCACCAGAATGGAGTTCGCCGCGCCCTTGGCGATGCCCTCGCGCAGACGCACGGGATTGGTGACGAAGAGATCGTCGCCGACGATCTGGACCTTTTTGCCGATCCGGTCGGTCAGGGCCTTGAAGCCGTCCCAGTCATCCTCCGAGAGCGCATCCTCGATCGAGACGATCGGGTAACGGTTGCAGAGATCCTCGTAGAGATCGATCATGCCGCCGCTATCCAGCACCTTGCCCTGCCCGGCCAGCACATATTTGCCGTCCTTGAAGAATTCGGTCGAGGCCGGATCGAGCGCGATGGCGACATCTTCGCCCGGCTTGTAGCCGGCCGCCTCGATCGCGGACATGACGAAGCCGAGGGCTTCCTCCTCGCTCTTCAGGTTCGGCGCGAAGCCGCCCTCGTCGCCGACATTGGTGCTGTGGCCGGCCTCGGAGAGTTTCTTCTTAAGTGCATGGAACACTTCCGCGCCGATGCGCACGCCCTCCGCCAGGGTCTCGGCGGAGACCGGCATGATCATGAATTCCTGGAAATCGATCGGATTGTCGGCATGGGCGCCGCCATTGATGATGTTCATCATCGGCGTCGGCAGGATATGCGCGAAGGCGCCGCCGACATAACGATAGAGCGGCAAGTCGAAATCGGCCGCGGCGGCATGGGCGACGGCAAGGCTGACGCCGAGCATCGCATTGGCGCCGAGACGCTCCTTCTTGTCGGTGCCGTCGAGATCGAGCAGCGCCTGATCGATAACGATCTGCTCGGCGGCCTCCTGCCCGAGCAGCGCGTCGAAAATCTCGCCGTTCACGGCCTCGACAGCTTTCAGCACGCCCTTGCCGCCATAGCGGTCCTCGTCTCCGTCGCGCAGCTCAAGCGCCTCGTAGGCGCCGGTGGAGGCACCGGAGGGCACTGCGGCCCTTCCCTGCGCACCGCTCTCCAGGGTGACGTCGACCTCAACGGTCGGGTTGCCGCGGCTGTCGAGAATCTCACGCCCGGTGATATCGACGATGGCGCTCATGGGTTCGCTCTCCTGAAAGACGATCTGCGTTTCGGAAACGGCGGTTGAGCCGGCGCGCACAGGCATACTCGGCGCGGGGAAAGGTTGCAATGCCGGTGCGGCACTTTTGTCCCCGAAACGGCTCCCCATATGCTCACGGAACAAAAGACGGGAGAGAGAGATGTCCAGACCGACCAGCCCGGCCTTCGACCCAATGGATGTGGCGCCCCGCATAGGCAGCGGCTATCCGGAACAGTTCCAGAAAGGCTGCGAGGCGCGGGAGAAACGCCGCCTCGGCGACCATGGCGGGCTGGTCAATTTCGGCGTCAACCTGACCACCCTGCCGCCCGGTCAGGGCTCGGCCATCCGGCACTGGCACACCATGCAGGACGAGTTCGTCTACGTCGTCTCGGGCGAGCTCACCCTGATCACCGATGCGGGCGAGCAGATCCTCACCGCCGGCATGTGCGCCGCCTTTCCCAAGAACGTGCCCGATGGCCATTGCCTGGTGAACCGATCCGACGCACCGGCGAGCTATCTCGAGATCGGCGACCGCACGCCGGGCGACATGGGGCACTATCCGGAGCTGGATCTGGTGGCCGACGGCAGGGCCGGAGACTACGTCTTCACCCGCAAGGATGGGACGCCTTACTGAGTGCACGCGGGCGCACCGCGCCTACTATCCACAACAGACCGTCATCCCGGCCAACGAGCCGGGATCTCCCCGAACACCAGGCGGTGCGGATGGTTCAAGATCCCGGATCGAGGCCCGGGATGACAGACGCTTCATCTATTCGGACTCAATCCCCGGATAGGCGTCGCGCAACGCCTCCACCTCGTCCGCTCGGCCGCGCGCCTTCATAAATCCCACCAGGTTTCCAAAACCTGCACGGGTGTTCGGGTGCCCTGGCCCGAGCACTCGATATAGAATATCGACCGCCTTTCGATAGACCGGTTCCGCCTCTTCGTAGCGCCCCTGCTCGTTAAGGTTCGAGGCCACATTGTTGTAGCTCGTGGCTGTCGATGGATGCTCCTCGCCCAGGACACGCCGACGGATTTCAAGACCCTTGCGATAGAGCGGCTCTGCCTCCGCGTAACGCCCCTGCGCATTCAGGTTATAGGCCACATTGTTGTAGCTCGTGGCCGTCGATGGATGCTCCTCGCCCAGGACACGCTGATTAATTTCAAGACCCTTGCGATAGAGCGGCTCCGCCTCCGCGTAGCGCCCCTGCGCATTCAGGTTATAGGCCACATTGTTGTAGCTCGTGGCCGTATCCGGATGCTCCTCGCCCAGGACACGCCGGCGGATTTCAAGACCCTTGCGATAGAGCGGCTCCGCCTCCGCGTAACGCCCCTGGTCGTCAAGGTTCGAGGCCACATTGTTGTAGCTCGACCCCGTATCCGGATGCTCCTCGCCCAGGACACGCTGATTAATTTCAAGATCCTTGCGATAGAGCGGCTCTGCCTCCGCGTAACGCCCCTGCGCATTCAAGTTCGAGGCTACATTGTTGTAGCTCGTGGCCGTCGATGGATGCTCCTCGCCCAGGACACGCCGGCGGATTTCAAGACCCTTGCGATAGAGCGGCTCCGCCTCCGCGTAGCGCCCCTGCGCATTCAGGTTATAGGCCACATTGTTGTAGCTCGCCCCCGTATCCGGATGCTCCTCGCCCAGGACACGCTGATTAATTTCAAGACCCTTGCGATAGAGCGGCTCCGCCTCCGCGTAGCGCCCCTGCGCATTCAGGTTATAGGCCACATTGTTGTAGCTCGCCCCCGTATCCGGATGCTCCTCGCCCAGGACACGCTGACGAATTTCAAGACCCTTGCGATAGAGCGGCTCCGCCTCCGCGTAACGCCCCTGCGCATTCAGGTTATAGGCCACATTGTTGTAGCTCGTGGCCGTCGATGGATGCTCCTCGCCCAGGACACGCCGGCGAATTTCAAGACCCTTGCGATAGAGCGGCTCCGCCTCCGCGTAACGCCCTTGGTCGTCAAGGTTCGAGGCCACATTGTTGTAGCTCGCCCCTGTATCCGGATGCTCCTCGCCCAGGACACGCCGGCGGATTTCAAGACCCTTGCGATAGAGCGGCTCCGCCTCCGCGTAACGCCCCTGGTCGTCAAGGTTCGAGGCCACATTGTTGTAGCTCGCCCCCGTATCCGGATGCTCCTCGCCCAGGACACGCCGGCGGATTTCGAGCGCTTGCTTCAGATATTCGCGCGCCTGCACAAAGTCCGCTCGTATTTGGAGACTTAAGCCAATGGCATTGTAGATTTCGGCGAGATTTTCCGGATCGCTATCCGGTCCCCGTGTGGCATCTTCGACGAACTGAATAAGGCGATCGGCGATTTGGGTTGAAAGGGCAAGGTCGCCGGAAAGCCGTGCCAACCGAGCGCAGGCCAGTACCGCGTTCAGATCTTTCGGGTCAAGTTCGTGTGCCCGCAGAAAATGAGCTTTCGCTCCGCGATAGTCGATCTCTTGCTCGGCAATCGTCCCGAGACTGAATGCGATACTGGCTTGACGCTCGATTGCCGTCCGATCGGCGGAAAGCTCTTGGAGGCCCTCCAGACGGTCTCGGGCCGCATCGAAATCGCCCCTTTCGAGAGCTTCCAGAGCCGCGTCAAGCTCCGCGTCCACAGCTTGATCCGCGCCGGCTTTTGCCTCGGCGAGTTCGCTCGAAATGCGCCGTGCCGCTTCCCGCGCGTCCTCAACCGCCTTTTCCTTATCGGCAAACCTCGACTGGAGTGCCGATAGTTCCTTTTCGAGGATGTCGGCGTCTCGCCACCCATCTTTCAGGTTCTCGTTGTCGGAGCGCAGCGCCTTGATTTCGGCTTTCAACTCGCGTTCGCGCTCGCGCGCCTGTTCGAGAACCGTGGCCGCGAAGCCTTCCGGGACCGGAGGGGCAACGTCGGATTTTCTCGGGAGCAAAAATCGAAAACACGCGAAAATCGCCCCCAGGATGGCGAGGAGCGCGGCGAGTGAACCGAGCACCACGGCGTGTTCAGTCAAAAATGCGATGATCGGGTCTGCCAACCCGTTCTCCAGCCCACTCTCTTCATCTGCCATCTGCCGCTCCCATGGGGCCCATGATGCAAGCGCCGATGCGAAGTTTGCAACCTCCGGTAAACGCTCATGCTTTCGGTTGATAGAAACCGCTTCAGCAGTGGTTTGGCGGTCAACGGGTGGGAATGCTGACCGCCTTTAACGTCATCCCGTCGAAGGACGGGACGTTGCGCTGAATCAGGACGCGGTTGACAGGAATGTGCATAGGGCTATTTTCGCCTCTGGTTTCGGACTGCCTGCCGCTCGCGGCTCTGCCACGGTGAAAGTCCTCCGCTTCTACACATGACCGAACCTGTTCGACAGGCATGCGGGAATGGCAATGCGAGCCCCATTCGAGATCCGCGTGTCGCGACAAAAGAGGTTTGTCATGTCCGACAGCACGGCCATTCCCTCGATCGAGGACCTAAAATTCAGCGCCGGCGAGCTGCGCCGCGATATCGCCGCGGAAGGTATCGTCATCTCGCACGGTCAGGCGCTCGAGCGGATCGCGCACGATCTCGGTTTCCGGGACTGGAACACGCTTTCGGCCGCGGCGCGTGACTCGCGTCCAAAATCTCCCGTCTCGAAGGGCGAACGGGTCACCGGGCACTATCTCGGCCAGAGTTTCACGGCGACGGTGATCGACAGCTATGCCTTGGAAATGCACAGCCGCTACCGTGTGACGCTGCATTTCGACGAGCCGGTCGACGTAGTCACCTTCGAGAGCTTCTCGTCGTTCCGGCAGCGTGTGACCTGCACATTAACGCCGGACGGTAGAACGCCGCAGAAGACCTCGAACGGGAAGCCGCAGCTCGTGCTGGAGGGCAAGAGCTAACACCGCCGCGCCGGCTGGACTATCGCGCCACGCGTACGTCCAGCAGTCCCAGGGACCCGAGATCACGGCGCGTCATTCCCGGGGCCCCACTCGCGTGGTGACGATAACGGCCTAATTAGAGATCAGTGCGCCGAGGTGCGCAGCTCCGCTGCTTTCCGGCTAGCCGAAGAGCCGTCCGCGCCGGCTGCCCCCAGCGCCTCGCCATAGCGCTCCCAGCTCCAGGCGCTGTTCGGCTTCTTCTCGGTCCGTTCGGAAAGCAGCGCGCGGGCCTTGGCGGTCTCGCCGCCCTTGAGCGCGGCGTCGACAAGCATTTCCTCGAACACGTCGCGCTGGGCGTGGCTGCCGCCGATCAGGCGGATATCGTCGCGCAAAGGCCAGATCAGGGTGACGGCTCGGGCCGGGCTGCCTGTGCGGATCGCGGTCATCGCGTCGGCGAGCGCAAGGCCGACCTTGCCGGTGATCCGCGCCTGGGTCTGGTCCCGGGTGCCCTCTTCTTTCGCATAGGCGCGCAGCTTCTCGATCATCTCACCCGCCTCGGCAAGACGGCCGGCCCCAAGCAGCGCCATCAGATAGTGCAGCGAGACGAAGATCAGTTCGTGATCGTCCATATGCTTCTCGGCGAGCGCGGCGAGCTGGGCCCAGCGCTCCGGGCCGACCTGCAATCCGTAAAGCTCCAGACGCCAGAGCAGAGCCGCGGCATTGACCACGTCAAGATACTGGTCCGCCTCCAGGTCGCTTGCGACCTGGGCATCGTAGAGCGCCATCACCTCTTCCAGCTCGTAGCGCTCCAGATGGAAAAGCGCCCGGTGCCACCAGACATGGAAACGGAAATTGTGGACACTGTTCCAGTGCGGCTCGAGGCCCTTTATCCAGTCGATACCCTCGCGGTGCCGGCCCTCCATCTCCATCACATGGGCGACGGCATGGACCGACCAGGCATCCTTCGGGTCGATCTCGACCGCCTCGCGGGCATAGCGCTCGCCCCGGCGGTACTCGCCCGCTTCCTCGAGCCCGAACCCGTACATGCCGATCAGATTGCCGTAGAGCGGATGGGACCTGTCCCAGGCATGCAGAACCCGGGCGACGCTGTCCCGCATCTTGCCGCCGTTCCCGGCGTAGAAATGGGCGAAATGGGCGAGCCGGAGGGCCAGCATGTCCTTCGGATGGTCGAGCAGAATACGCTCCCACGCGTCGGCCGCGCCGTCGATATCCCCGGCGCACCAAGCGCCAAGAGCCACCAGATGGCCCTGCTCGCGCTCCGTCGTGTCAAGACGGGCGAAAAGTTCGGTGGCCGTTCCGAGTGCCTTGTCGGCCCGCATCGCCATCGCCTTCGTGCCGAAGAGCTTCATGAAATAGCCCTTGGTCACATGCGCGAGCGGCATGTCGGGATCGGCCGTCAGCGTATCCTTTAGGCGATCGCCGACATCGCGGGTGAAGCGAACATAACCATCCACGGTGGAGCCGAAAGCCGATGCCGCCTCCCCGGAGGCCGCTGTGACATCAAGTCCGAGACCATCCGAATAGACCGGCATTTTTCGCTCCCGTGCGTTATCCGATATTTATTGGAGTCGCCTTTGCCAGGCGATCGAAGGAGAGAAGAGTTTCGAGCAGCCCGCGCATTTGCGCAAGGGGGACCATGTTGGGCCCGTCGCAGGGCGCGTTGTCCGGGTCCTCATGGGTTTCGATGAAGAGACCGGCAACGCCGATCGCGGTCGCAGCCCGGGCCAATACCGGTACGAACTCCCGCTGACCGCCGGATGCGTTGCCGAGCCCGCCCGGCTGCTGCACGGAATGGGTCGCGTCGAAGACGACCGGATAGCCGGTGCTCGCCATGGTCGCGAGACCGCGCATGTCGTTCACAAGGGTGTTATAGCCGAAGCTGGTGCCCCGCTCGGTCAGCAGGATGTTGCTGTTGCCCGCCCCGACGACCTTGCCGATGGCCGAGTTCATGTCCCAGGGCGCGAGGAACTGACCTTTCTTGATATTGACCGTCTTGCCGGTGGCCGCCGCGGCGACCAACAGATCGGTCTGCCGGCTGAGGAATGCCGGGATCTGCAGAATATCGACGAACTCCGCGGCCGGCGCGCAATGACCCGGCTCGTGCACGTCGGTCAGGACGGCGCAACCGAAGCGCTCCCTCACCTCGGCGAGAATGGGTAGCCCCTTCTCCATGCCGATACCGCGATCGGAGGCGCTGCTGCTGCGGTTCGCCTTGTCATATGAGCTTTTGTAGACGAAGCCGATACCGAGATCGCCGCAAAGCGCCGAGAGGGCGTCCGCCATCTCCAGTGCATGTTCCCGGCTCTCCATCGCGCAGGGCCCCGCGATCAGCGCGAAGGGTTTCGCGTTGGAAAAGCTGACGGGCCCGACGGTGACGGTTTTCGCGTTCATCTGGTTCGCGCTCCTCGCGGGATCAGACGAGGCGCGACTGGGTAACCGCGGCCCCGATAAAGCTGGTGAAAAGCGGATGCGGGTCGAACGGTTTCGACTTCAGCTCCGGGTGGAACTGTACGCCGATGAACCAGGGATGGCTCGGCAATTCGACGATCTCCGGCAGCTCACCATCCGGCGAAAGACCGGAGAAGCGCAGCCCCGCCGCCTCCAGCGCCGGCTTGTGGTTGATGTTCACCTCGTAGCGGTGCCGGTGACGCTCGCTGATGCGGTCGGATCCGTAAATCTCACGAACCTTGGAGTCGGCGACCAGATCACACTCGTAAGCCCCGAGCCGCATGGTGCCGCCGAGATCTCCGTCCGCCGCACGCTGCTCCGTCTCGTTGCCGCGCACCCACTCGGTCAGGAGGCCGACCACGGGGATCTCGCACGGACCGAACTCGGTCGACCCGGCACCGTCCATGCCCGCAAGCGAGCGCGCGGCCTCGATGACCGCCATCTGCATGCCGAAACAGATACCGAAATAGGGAATATTGTGCTCGCGCGCGAAGGTGACGGCCTTGACCTTGCCTTCCGCGCCCCGCTCGCCGAAGCCGCCCGGCACCAGAATGCCGTGGACGTCTTCGAGACGGTGGATGGTGTCGTCACGCTCGAAGATCTCGCTGTCGATCCAGTCGAGCTCGACCTTCACCTTGTTCGCGATGCCGCCATGGGCGAGCGACTCCGCAAGCGACTTGTAGCTGTCCAGCAGGCTCGTGTATTTGCCGACAACGGCGATCTTCACCGAGCCTTCCGGATTGCGCACCGTGTGGGTGATGTCGGTCCAACGCGAAAGATCCGGCTCCGGTTCCTTCTCGTCCAGAAGACCGAAATGGCGGCAAACCTCAACGTCGAAGCCGTCATTATGGTAGGCGACCGGCACGTGATAGATCGAATCCACGTCGAGCGCCGGGATCACCGCTTCCGGGCGGATGTTGCAGAACAAAGCGATCTTGCGCCGCTGCTCCGCCGGAATCTCGTGCTCGGAGCGGCAGAGCAGAATGTCGGGCTGGATACCGACGCTTTGCAACTCCTTCACCGAGTGCTGGGTCGGCTTGGTCTTCAGCTCGCCCGCCGATGCGATCCAGGGCACCAGCGTCAGATGCACGAAAAGCGAGCGCTCGCGGCCAAGCTCGTTGCCGAGCTGACGGATCGCCTCGAGGAACGGAAGGCTCTCGATGTCGCCGACGGTGCCGCCGATCTCGCAGAGCACGAAATCCTCGTCGCCGAGATTCGATTTGGCGAATTCCTTGATCGCGTCGGTGACGTGCGGAATGACCTGAATGGTGGCGCCGAGATAGTCGCCGCGGCGCTCCCGCGAGATCACGTCCATATAGATCTGGCCTGTGGTCACGCTGTCGTTCTTGGTCGCCGAAACGCCCGTGAACCGCTCGTAGTGACCGAGATCGAGATCGGTTTCCGCCCCGTCGTCGGTGACGAAAACCTCGCCGTGTTGATACGGGCTCATGGTGCCCGGATCGACGTTCAGGTAGGGGTCGAGTTTGCGCAGACGGACCTTGTAGCCACGCGCCTGTAGCAGCGAGCCAAGGGCTGCCGAAGCGAGGCCTTTACCTAAGGATGAAACCACGCCGCCGGTGATGAAAATAAAGCGAGACATGGACCTGCGTTATATCCGAATTGCTGTGACTGAGCTAATCAAAACACGCCGCTTCGCCCGCCCGATTTCGAGCGGGGCGCGTGGCACGCCTGAAACCTGAGAATTACTGCGAGACTGGAGGCTGCGGAGCTGCCGGTTCGGCCGGCTCGGAGCTTTCCTGAACCTGGTCCGCGATTGAGCCGGTCCGGTTCGTTTCGGCGAGAATCGCGAGCAGGATACTGGTGGCGAAGAATGCCGCCGCCAGAATCGCGGTGCTGCGGGTCAGCAGATTCGCGGTCCCACGCGCGGACATGAAGCCGCCCATTCCGCCGCCGCCTCCGCCGCCGATGCCGAGTCCGCCGCCCTCGCTCCGCTGCAGCAGAACGACAATGACGAGCGCGAGCGCGATCATCAGGTGGATGGCAAGCAGGACTTCGATCATCTGTCTTTCCAGGCTCTCGTCCGGCGCGGCGTCAGGCCGCGCCCGGGACGGTAGAATGAATCTCGCGGGGTTTTAGCTTCCCAGCCGCGACTTGGCCAGCGCGAATTAATGGTAGACCTCCTCTTACGCAGCAGCCGCGATTGCGAGGAAATCCTCCGCCTTCAGGCTTGCCCCGCCTACCAGCGCTCCGTCGACATCTTCCAGAGCGAGAATTTCAGCAGCATTGCCAGGCTTCACGGAGCCTCCGTAGAGGAGTAGGAGCGCACCCGCACTGCCGAGCATTGAACCGGCCACCTTCCGCATATGGGCATGCATGGCCGCGATATCATCAATCGTCGGGGTGCGTCCGGTGCCGATCGCCCAGACAGGCTCATAGGCGATCACCACACCGGTCTCCGTCGCGCCTGCGGGAAGCGAGCCGCGGATCTGTGCCTCGACAACGGCTTCCGCCTTGCCAGCATCCCGTTCCGCCTCTGTTTCACCGACGCAGACGATCGGAACCAGCCCGGCGGCAAGAGCCGCTTCGGCCTTCGCCTTAACCGTGGCATCACTTTCGCCATGGTCCGCACGGCGCTCCGAATGACCGACGATGACGTGCGATCCGCCAAGATCCTTGATCATTGCCGCCGCGACATCGCCGGTATGCGCCCCGCTTTCGTTCATGTGACAGTCCTGGCCGCCGACCGAGATCGCGCCGCCGTTTAGAACCGCGGCAACCGGGGCGATGAGCGTCGCCGGCGGACAAACCAGCATGTCCGCACCCGCGCCAACCGCGAAATCCTTCGCGAGCGCGGATGCCAGCGCCTCCCCTTCGGCGCGCAACATGTTCATCTTCCAATTTCCGGCGATCAGGACGCGGCGTGTCATCTTCGTTTCTTCCCCGAGGCAGATGTTAAAGCGCGGATCGGCTTAGCACATTGCAGGATGAGGTGGGGAGGCCGGATTTCACTCGGAATTGCGAGTTGCAGCGAAGAAGAAGCCGCTTCTATTATGCGCCTCCCCGAGACGGGGCCCGTTAACACGAGAAAGCCGCGACAGAACATATGCTTCAACTGATCCGCTCCCGCGTCACCTCGATTTTCGTCAAGGCGCTGTTTGTGCTGCTGATCGCCTCTTTCGCGGTCTGGGGCATCGGCGACATCTTCCTCGGCTCGCCGACTGGCAAGGCCGCCATTGAAGTGGGCGACGTCGAGGTCACGACTGCCGAGGTTCTCGACGAATTCGAACGCGTACGCCGGAATATGGGCGTGCAAGTCACCGCCCAGGAAGCCGCCCAGTTCGGCCTGCTGGAGCAGGTCATGAACGATCTCGCGAACCGTGCGCTTTTCATGGCCGAAGCCGGGGATCTCGGGCTCGCGGTAGGCGACGATCAGATAAAGCGCCAGATCGCGGAAATGCCGGCCTTCCGGGACCAGACCGGCCGGTTCAATCCCGACCTCTTCCGCCAAGCACTGTTCCGGGCGCAGTTGAGCGAGGGCGCTTTCCTCAATCTGTTGCGGGAGGAAATCCGCCGCGACCAGATCGTCAATGCAGTAACAGCTGGGTTCTCCGCTCCGGATGTACAGCGCGACGCCTATTACCGCTATCGCAACGAGGAGCGCGCGGCAAAGCTGGTTACCCTCGATGCTTCGTCCCTGCCCGCGCCGCCGACGCCGACGGAAAGCGAGATCGACAGCTTCTATAACGAAAACAAGGAACGCTACAGGGCACCGGAATACCGTTCCGCGACCGTGCTGTCGCTGACCGCAGATGCGCTCGCCGTCGATATCGAGGTGCCCGAGGACCGCCTGCGCGAGGCTTACGAGAGCCGGCTTGACGAGTTCCGTTCCGTCGGCCGGCGCACCGTCGACCAGATCTTCCTGGCCGATAAGGATACCGCGGACAAGGCTGCCGCCGCCCTCGGCGAGGGCCGGAGCTTCGAACAGGTCGCCGGGGAAATTGCCGAGATGTCGCCGGACGCCCTTTCGCTAGGCAGCGTCACCCGAGCGGACCTGGATGGTACCGCGCTTGCGGATGCCATCTTTACCGCCGAACTCAACACCCCGACGGCCCCGGTAGAGAGCGATCTCGGCTGGCATATCTTCCGCGTGACCGAAATCGTCCCTGAGAGCACCAAGCCGTTCGACGAGGTGAAGGATCAGGTCAAACGCGAAGTCGCCCATAACGAGGCGCTCGACAAGATCTTCGAAATCGCCAACCAGATCGAAGATTCGCTCGCTGCCGGAGACACGATCGAGGAAGCGGCCAAGGTCGCCGAGGTTCCGGTCCAGGCGATAACAGACATCGACCGGCAGGGGCTCGGCAAGGATGGCGGCACGGCGGAAGGTATTGCAGCTGACGCGCGTTTCCGGACCACATTGTTTCAGACCCCGGCCCAAGAGCAGAGCCAGCTCGAGGAAACCCAGGGCGGCGGATATTTCATCCTCCGTGTCGACGGCATTACCAAAGCCGCCATTCGCCCACTGGACGAGGTTGAGGAGCGGGTGACCGCCGATCTCGTGGCGGAACGCCGTGCCGACGCGAACCTGAAGCGGGCCCAGGCCCTCGTACAGCAAGCGGCTTCCGGCGGTCTCGAAGCCGCGGCGGAAGCTGCCGGGCTTGAGGTGCAGACACTTGCCCCCTTCACCCGCACAGGGGACGGCCTGCCGGACGGACTTCCGGCCGACGTGGCCGAGATCGCGTTCGATCTCAAGATCAGCGATATCGGGATGTCGGAGGATCTGAGCCAGATCCATATCGCGGAGCTGACGGCCATCAACGAGGCCGATCCAGCCGCCGCCGGCGACGTTATCGAACCGCTCGCGCGTCAGATCCAGTCTGGGATGGCCGCGGATGCCGTCGCGCTGCTGATCGCGGCGCTGCGGGAAAGCCACAACGTGACGATCGATGCGGGCCTGCCCCTTGCCGTGATCAACGGAGACGTCGGCGGCCCGGCCCCGCAGCAGAGCGGCGGACTGTTCTGATGCAGGTCTCTCCCGAACGCGCCCCGTTTGCAGCCACCTATGCCGACGGGAAGGCTCAGGTCGTCTGGACCACGCTGGTCGCGGATCTGGAGACGCCGGTCTCCGCGATGATGAAACTGGCCGAGCGCAAGGCCAATGCCTTCCTGCTCGAATCCGTCGAGGGCGGCAGTGTGCGCGGTCGCTTTTCGATTATCGGTCTGCGTCCGGACGTGATCTGGCGCTTCAAAAAGGAAACGGCGGAGATCAACCGGCAGGCGCGGATCGACCCGCATGCTTTCACACCCTGCCCCGAAGATCCCCTCACCTCCTTCCGCAAGCTGCTTGCGGAATCCGAAATCGAGTTGCCGGACGGGCTGCCGCCAATGGCGTCCGGTCTCTTCGGCTATATGGGATACGACGCGGTCCGGCTGGCGGAGAAGATCCCGGATGACAATCCGGACGATCTCCAGATTCCCGACGGCCTCTTCCTGCGTCCGACCGTGATCTGCATTTTCGACCGGCTCGAGGACATCGTGACAATCGTCACCCCGGTTCGGCCGGATCCCGGCATGTCGGCAGACGCGGCCTACGATGCGGCCCGTGCCCTGCTCTCCGACGTGCTGCAGGATTTCGACCGCAACCTGCCGCTGACCCGTCAGGGCGTCGGAGAGCCGTCGAAGCTGCCGGAGCCCAGCTCCAATACGACACGTGAGGAGTTCCACCAGATGGTGGAGAAGGCGAAAGACTATATCGCCGCCGGCGACGCCTTCCAGGTCGTGCCCTCCCAGCGCTTCTCGGTTCCTTTCAAGTTGCCGCCGCTTGCGCTCTACCGCTCGCTGCGTCGCCTGAACCCCTCCCCCTTCCTGTTCTATTTCGATTTTGGCGAGTTCTCGATCGTCGGCTCCAGCCCGGAAATCCTGGTCCGCGTCCGTGACGGCGACGTCACGCTCCGTCCGCTGGCGGGAACGCGCAAGCGCGGTGCCAATGCGGAAGAAGACAAAGCGCTTGCAGAGGACCTGCTGTCCGATCCGAAGGAACGGGCCGAGCACCTGATGCTGCTCGATCTCGGGCGGAACGATGTCGGTCGCGTGGCCAAGGTCGGCACCGTGAAGGTGATCGAGCAGTTCGTGATCGAGTACTACTCGCACGTCATGCATATCGCGTCCCATGTCGACGGCAAGCTGCGCGACGATCTTGACGCGGTGGACGCACTCTGGGGCGGATTCCCTGCAGGCACCGTTTCCGGCGCTCCGAAAGTCCGGGCGATGGAGATCATCGACGAACTGGAAAAGTCGCGCCGCGGCGTCTATGCGGGCGCGGTCGGCTATTTCAGCGCCAACGGCTCGATGGATACCTGTATCGCTCTGCGCACCGCCGTGGTGAAGGACGGGACGATGTACGTCCAGGCCGGTGGCGGCGTGGTCGCGGACAGCGATCCCGAAGGCGAATACCAGGAGTCCGTCAACAAGGCGCGAGCGCTCTTCCGGGCTGCGGAAGAAGCTGTGAAATTCTCCTCACGCGGCGGCTGACGCCCCTTCGTGAAACAGAAAAATTACCCGTGAAACAATAAATTACGCGACATTCTCGATGTCACGTAAATTTTATTCGGCCGGCTCTGCCGCGAGCTCTGGCGAGGGATCACCCTCGCCTCCCGGGAGCAGCGTCGCGGCCGCGAGCGCCGTCACGGCGAGACCTCCCAGGATCAGAAACAGCCAGGTGAAATCGCCGGTCGCGCTATAGACCCAGGCCAGCAGCGGCACCGCACCGGCCGAGACGCCAAGAGTCAGCAGGAACTTCACACCGAAGGCCGTCCCGCGCCAGGCCGGCGGGGTGAAGCGTGCGAAGAGCGCATTCTCCGTCGGCACCGCGATCGTATTGGAAAGCACCATCACGATAGCGAGCGGGAACAGCAGCCAGCTCTCGACCGAAGCCACAATGAGCAGGAACGGAATCTGGATCAACCAGGCGGTGACATAGACCCGCTTCTTGTTGAAGCGATCCGCCAGCCAGCCGCCGGCGATCTGCGCCCCGCCGGAGCAGAAATAGATCGCCGAGACCAGCAGGCCGATCCCGAACAGCGCATCCCCGTCTCCGAGACGGTTCTCGAACAGTTTCGGCAGCGCGAAGGACGTCGCCTGGTAGATCAGGCCGGAGCAGCAGACCGTCACGGCAAGGGCGAGCGCGCCGCGCTGCATATCCTTACGGCTGCTCTCCGCCGGCGGCGGCGCTTTCTTCACCGTGTCCTTCTCGATCCAGCCCTTCCAGACCCCCAGCATTAAAAGGAAACCTGTGGCGACGCAGACGATACCCGGCAGGATGAAGGCCAGGCGCCAGGATCCGAAATCGGCCAGGAGCGCAGCGATCAGGGGCGCCGAACCGACGCCGAGACTGCCGAAGACGCCGTTGATGCCGAGCGCCTTCCCCCTGTTCGCGACATGGCGCACCACCCAGGCGATGCCGACCGGATGGTAGATCGCGGCAAAAAATCCGATCGCCGTAAGCCCGGCCGCGATCTCGAAGAGGGACTTCGCGAAGCCGGTGAGGATCGACATCGCGCCGGTCCCGAGGAAGAACACGACCATCATCCCGGTCGCGCTCCAGCGGTCGCCCAGATAGCCCGCCGGAATGGCGCAGAGGCCGAACATCAGGTTGCCGAGGAACATCAGGCCGATGAGCTCGTGATACGGCGCCGAGAACACGGATTCGAGCGCGATCACGGCTGTGGGGTACAGCAGCATGAAGAAATGCGAATAAAAATGCCCGATGCTCGAAAAACCGAGCGACAGGCGATCTGACAAAGGATTCATGGCCGGATTTCCGTCAGAATGGGATGACAGGATCGTCGCAGCCGAAGTGAATGGCCACAACTCTTCTTTGTGCATTTGACTCATTCCGGCGCGCCATTACCATGCCTTATGCAGTTCTCTTCACTCGGGCGGCTCCGGAACAGACAGGATGTCCAAAGCATCTGCGCCAGCAGCAAAGACGTCGAAGCGCCCGACGAAAATGCAGACCGCCTGGCTGCGCCGCGGACTGGACGAGCCCGGCGGCAAGCTCCCTCTTTTCAACGATCAGGGACAGCGCGTGAACGACCGGATGGTGCAGTCCTGCCTCGATCATGGCTGGGCGGAACCCTGGTTCGAAAACCCGCTGAAGCCGAACTGGCTGGTCTGCAAGCTCACCGAGCGTGGCCGTGCTGCGGTCGATGGCGCGAAACCGGACTGACGACCCGCCAACATTTTGGCAAGGCACCGCGCAGGGATCCGTGAATGACCCTTGAAGAGTATCTGAGCGTCATCATCGACAGCAAAGCCGACGACTGGCGCACGTCCAACGTGCCAACCTTCATGCACCGGATCGTCCCGTCGCGCACCCCCGGCTCGGATTTCGAGCTGCAGGAGCACAATGTGCTCATGAACTATACGCCGGATATCCGGATTTCCATGGCCTGGGGCCTGGTGACAGACCGGAACTATGCCGAGCCTTGGCTCGAGAAGCTCGCGAACAAACGCGGGGACGCGGTCATCCTGGATTTCCTGTTCAACGGATCTCTGGTCTATCGAGACATTCTGATCGCGGTCGACAGCTGGCGCTGCATCCTGCCGCAGCCGATGAACACCGAGGGCGCACCCTACAAGGTCCAGGAGCGGCGCATGCAGATCGCCCGCCTGATCCACGGCCTGGTCGGTCCGGACACCAGTTTCGGCGCCTATTTCAAGCGCGTCGGGATGGTGCCGGCGAAGGTCACCTGGCCTTGAGTCCATGGCAATTTTTCAGAAAAATCAATGGTCGGAGCGGCGGGATTCGAACCCACGACCCCTTCACCCCCAGTGAAGTGCGCTACCAGGCTGCGCTACGCTCCGACCGACTGAGACGGTCTCTCTAGCCCGTCATCAGACGAGACGCAAGCGCCTTCGAGCGCTTGCAGACAATCAGGTTGTTGATGGTTCAAAGGCTCAGCGCCGGACGCGGTCCAGAGCCTTCTTCAGGGATTCGAGCTCACCGAGTGCAGTCCGGACTTCCTCGATGGCATCGGCCGCGAGACCGTCATGGCCGTTACCGTCCGGGCTTTCCGACGATCCGTCCGAACCGAACGGCAGTCCGGGCTGGGCATCGTCCGCCTTGACCGCGTTGTTCGGCCCCGGAATTTCCGGGTCGTACTCGCCACCCCCGTCATGACGGAGCGCGGCCCGCGCGCCGCCGTCCTTCAGAAGTTTCTGCACGCCCTTGATGGTATATCCATCCTGATAGAGCAATGTGCGGATACGGCGCAGGAGTGCGACATCTTCCGGACGATAATAACGCCGTCCGCCGCCGCGTTTGAGCGGGCGAACCTGCGAGAATTTCGTTTCCCAGAAGCGGAGAACGTGCGGCGGGACTTCCAGATCGTCTGCGACTTCGCTGATCGTACGGAAGGCGGAGGCCGACTTTCCGTTCCTACGCGCTCCGGTGCTCTGATGGTCGGTTTGCATAGCCATTAGGCGTCATGCCTCCGTACTCACCCGGCGTCGCCGCCAAGCCCTTCGTTGATCCGATTCTTGAGGACATGGGAAGGCCTGAAGACCAGCACTTTACGCGGCAAAATCGGAACCTCTTCCCCGGTCTTTGGATTGCGACCGATCCGTTCCCCTTTCTGGCGCACCAGAAAGCTTCCGAATGAAGAGATCTTGACCACCTCGTCGCGAGACAAGGATTGCGCGATTTCCTCGAGTACAGCTTCAACCAATTCGGCGGACTCATTACGAGAAAGACCGACTTCTTGGTACACTGCCTCGCTCAATTGCGCCCGTGTAACCGTCTTACCAGTCATTGCCACCCCCATCCTTAGGAGCCTAAGGTATCGTGGAAAAAGGGCACAGTCAATTAATCGACTTATTACAGGAATTTGGAAGCATTTTCTGACCTAATGTCGAACCGCCGGACGCCAAGATCGCCCGTGTCATAGGCTTTCACGGCTTTGCCCGCTAACCATCTAAAATCGCTAAAGTTTCCGATTTCGAATGCCGTGTTCCCGTGCACAATTACGGCAGAAAAAAGGCGCGTGCGCCGCCGCCCTTACGGAGCGCCGATTCGCACCAGTCCGGCGCCCCAAACAAGCCCGCCGCCGATCGCTTCGAACAGAACCAGGTCACCGTTTTTCACGCGCCCGTCCGCCATCGCCTCTGACAATGCGAGCGGCACCGAGGCGGCCGACGTATTTGCATGCCGGTCGATGGTCGAGACCACCTTATCGTCCGGCAGTTTCATTTTTTGAGCCATGCTTTTGATAATGCGGGCATTTGCCTGGTGCGGAATGAGCCAGTCAATGGCGGAGGAAGTAAGCCCGTTGGCGTCCAGGGCCTCATCGATAACACCGGAAAGCTTGGAGACCGCGTGCCGGAAGACCTCCTGTCCCGCCATCCGGACATGACCGACGGTCTTCGTGGAGGACGGCCCACCATCGACATAGAGGATGTCGCGATGCCTGCCATCGGAATGCAGGTGCGTCGAAAGCACGCCGAAATCGTCCACATTCTCGTCGGCACGAGCCGCCCGCAGCACGACGGCCCCGGCTCCATCGCCGAACAGCACGCAGGTCGAGCGGTCTTCCCAGTCGAGGATCCGGCTGAATGTCTCGGCGCCGATCACAAGAGCCGCGCGTGCCTGCCCCGCCCGAATGAAGTTGTCAGCCGTCGCCAGCGCGTAGATGAACCCCGCACAGACAGCCTGAATATCGAACGCGGCGCCATGCTCCATGGCCAGCTTTGCCTGGACTTTGGTCGCGGTCGAGGGAAAGGTATCGTCCGGCGTCGTGGTCGCGACCACGATCAGATCGATATCCCCAATCTCCATACCGGCATTGTCGAGAGCCCTTCTCGCCGCCTCTACGGCCAGGTCGGAGGTCATCTCGCCTTCCGCCGCGACATGGCGCTGGCGGATGCCGGTGCGCTTCGAAATCCACTCGTCGGACGTATCGACTTTCTTTGCCAATTCGTCATTCGTGACGATCCGCTGCGGCAGGTAAGAGCCGCAGCCGACCAGCAGAGATTTTTTGAGGGTCATGAAGCTACCGATGTCTGGCGTGTGAGGTTCGCGCCGCTGCTATCGCCGTAGAGCGCGATCTCTTCTTTGACTTTTTCGAGGAACCCGTACCGGCACATATCGGCAGCCACGCAAACAGCATTGGCGAACCCGAGCGCGTCGGTTCCGCCATGGCTTTTTACGCTGATGCCGTTGAGGCCGAGGAAGACGGCGCCATTATAGCGCCGGGGATCGAGACGCTTGCGCATCTGTTCGAGAGCGCCGCGGCAAAGCAGATAGCCGAGCCGGGCGGCCCAGGAGGATTTGAAGGCGTCACGCAGGAACTGCGTGATCATCCGCGAGGTGCCCTCGGCGGTCTTGAGAGCGATGTTGCCGGAGAAACCGTCCGTGACGATCACGTCGACCGTTCCGGCGGTGATATCGTCACCCTCGACAAAACCGACATACTCGAAATTCTCGGATTCCGTTTCCCGCAGCACGGCGGCCGCGCCGCGCACAGCGTCGCTGCCTTTCTGCTCCTCGCTGCCCACGTTGAGCAGGCCGACCTTAGGCCGGCTGAGGCCGAGCACCATGCGCGAGAAGATCTCACCCATTAGCGCGAACTGCACCAGGTTCTCGGAGTCACAGTCCACATTGGCGCCGAGATCCAGCATGCAGGTCTCGCCGCGCCGGGTCGGGAAGAAGCTAGCGATCGCCGGGCGCTCGATCCCGGGACACATACGCAGCACGAATTTCGACATTGCCATCAGGGCGCCCGTATTGCCGGCCGAGACGACGCCGTCGGCCTCCCCGTCCGCGACCTGATTAATAGCGAGGCGCATGCTTGAGTTGCGTCCGGAGCGGAGCGCCACGGACGGCTTCTCAGAGGCCCCAACCGCCTTGTCCGTGTGAATCAGCTTGAAGTCGCTGTTGGCGAGCCGCTTGGTATTTTCGATGAGCGGACGCAGCTGCGCCTCGTCGCCGACCAGAATCAGCTTGAGGTCGGGCATCCGCGCAAGAGCGATGTCTGCGCCACGCACCACGATACCGGGCGCGTGATCGCCGCCCATAGCGTCCAGGGCCAGTGTAGGACCGTCTACCATATATTCGACATCATCCGGGCTGAAGACGCGGCCACACCGGCGCGTTTCGAAACCTCTCGATTGTTGGCCTTCCAGAGACAGAGAATTGCGGAAGGGAATTGCACGAGGGTCATAGGCAAAGGTTCACAAAAATTCAATATTTTTAGTCCCCTTTTCGCAGTCGATCGCGCATGTCTGCCAGAATCGAAAACGGGTTCTCTTTCTCTTCTTCTGCGTCGCCGTCGGACCATACGACGCCGTCAGGCGCTTCGTCTTCTTCGGGTGCCCGTGGATGTTCTTCGAGGAGCAGGGCCAAATTCTGGGATACGACCTCCCCGAGGTCAAACCCGCCGTCCTCGATCACCCCCATATTCTCATCGTCCGGCGGCAAATCGACCTCCGGCAGGCCCGCCTCGCTCAAATCACCGGTCAAAACCTCGCTGAAAGGCGCGTTGAGCTCCGCCTCAAACGGTTCGAGAGATACGACAGAGAGATATGTCAGTCCTGCCGAGATCGTGCCTTCTATCCGAACGGCTTTATCCTTCGCCAACCTTTCGACCGACGCCGCAGCAGATATCCGTGCAATGCCCGGCAACCCGAACCGCTCGGCTAGGGCACGGCATTCCTCTGGTGTCGCCTCTATGTCGAAATGCGTTTTCCGTTTCTTCAGGTCCTTGATTCGGACCGGGCGCGAAAGCTCTATCTTGGCGGTGTTTTCCATGGGACGCGCACAATATGCGCAGACAATCGCCCCCTCAAGCGGCAACCGTCCTGCCGGCTCTCACGGTGCCGCGAAAGTAAGCTGGCCGTGCGCGATCGAAACGCTGTCCTGCGCCGCCAGATGGGCTGCCTGGCGCAACGTATAGCTCGCCATCTCTCCCACATCCGCAGCCGCCTCTTCGCCGCTCCGGAACAGGTTGCGCGCCAGGGCATCCGAGAGCACCGCGGTCCCCTCGTTCTCGGCGACCGACAGTCCCGCCTCGTAGGCCTCGAGACGGCCATAGAAGGCCCGTCCCATCTGCTTCACCTTCTTGCCGATGGACATATCGCTGACGCCGATTTCCCGCAGAGACTGATCCATATCCGTGAAGAGAGTGTCGAAAAGGGCCTGTGCGAACGCCTCCGATTCGCCCTCCTCTCCCTTCAGCCGGATCAGGACGAGCGATGTGTGGAGTACGAGCAGGTCGAAGCGCCCATCAAGCGTATCGGCAACGCCGTAGCGGGTGTAGAAATCCGGATGACGAGACTGTTCGACAATTGAATCGTAGGCCTTGGCCGCCGCGTCCGCCGATGCGCTCCGTCTGAAAAATCTGCTAAACACCCGTCTCTATCCGTATCCGGTTCCGGTGGAGCGCAAAATGGCGTTGCGCTGGTCCGCCGTCAACGGGCCGCAAGAGGATTGTTGACCTCGCGCCGGTCGGTGACCAAATTGGCGCCAGACTGCCTGCCTTCGGGCTGCGGCGGCTTTGAGATACGCACACGACGTCACGGAGACAGCGAGTGAGCCGCAATCGGTTCCGGAATAACGGATTTGCTTTGGCCTTGATAGTCATCGGCCTCGGCGCCTGTTCGCCGCGGGTCGCCACACATGGAAACATGGTGGATATCGACAGCCTCGCCGCGATCGAGCCGGGACAAAGCGATAAGGGACGCGTTCTCGCCCTCCTCGGCTCGCCCTCGACGGAGAGCGAATTCGGCCAGGAAACCTGGATGTACATCGCGAACCGGACCGAGCAGACCGCCTTTTTTGCTGAAGACGTGATCGAACAGCGGGTGATCTACATCGCCTTCGACGGCGATGGCATCGTCGACAGCATCGGCCGACTCAATCAGGAAGACGGAAAGCGGATCGAGTTCGTCAATCGAAAGACCGAGACCGCAGGCCAGAAGATCTCCTTCCTGCAACAGCTCTTCGGCAATATCGGCCGCTTCAATCAGGAAAACTCGCCTCTCGGCAATTGACGCCATGCCACGCTGAACGAAAAAGGCCCCGCTCCGGCGGGGCCTTTTCCTTTGAGGTTCGAGACCCAACTCAGGCGGCGAGAGCCGCCAGAAGCAGAAGCGCCACGATATTGGCGATCTTGATCATCGGGTTCACCGCCGGGCCGGCCGTGTCCTTGTAGGGATCTCCGACCGTATCGCCGGTCACCGCAGCCTTGTGGGCTTCGGAGCCCTTGCCGCCATGGTTGCCGTCCTCGATATACTTCTTCGCATTGTCCCAGGCGCCGCCGCCGGCGGTCATGGAAATCGCGACGAAGATACCCGTGACGATGGTGCCGAGCAGCATCGCGCCGACCGCGGTGAAGCCCGCGCCCTGCCCGCCGATCAGGCTGATCACGAAATAGACCACGATCGGAGCCAGCACCGGCAGCATCGACGGCACGATCATTTCCTTGATCGCCGCCTTGGTCAGCATGTCGACCGCACGGCCGTACTCCGGCTTCTCTGTCCCTTCCATGATGCCGGGACGCTCACGGAACTGCCGCCGCACTTCCTCGACGACCGCGCCGCCGGCCCGGCCCACGGCCTGCATGCCGAGCGCGCCGAAGAGATAGGGCAGAAGCCCCCCGATGAAGAGGCCGACCACCACGTAAGGATTCTGCAGCTCGAACTTGACGTTCAGCTCAGGGAAGTAGTGGGTCAGATCTTCGGTGAAGGCCGCGAACAGCACCAGCGCCGCGAGACCGGCGGAGCCGATCGCGTAGCCCTTGGTCACCGCCTTGGTGGTGTTGCCGACCGCATCCAGCGCATCCGTGGTCTCGCGCACCGCTTCCGGCAATTCCGCCATCTCGGCGATGCCGCCCGCATTGTCAGTGACCGGGCCATAGGCATCCAGAGCCACGACCATGCCGGCCAGCGCCAGCATCGTCGTCGCCGCGATTCCGATGCCGAACACACCTGCAAGCAGATAGGCGCCGATGATGCCTCCGGAGATGATCAGCGCCGGCAGCGCCGTTGCCTCCATGGACACCGCGAGCCCCTGGATCACGTTGGTACCGTGGCCGGTCTCGGACGACTTGGCGATGGAGCGCACCGGCCGGAACTCGGTCGACGTATAGTACTCGGTCACCCAGACGATCAGCCCGGTCACGACAAGCCCAACGAGAGCGCAGCCGAAGAGCGACGTTCCCGTCACCTCGAGGCCGTTCTTCATGGCCATGACCGTGTCCCAACCGATCGCCTGGCTGACGACACCTCCGATCAGGACAGCCGAAAGCACGGCACTGACAATGAAGCCCTTGTAGAGCGCTTTCATGATCTTCTTGTCCGGTCCAAGCCGCACGAAGAAGGCACCCACGACCGACGCCAGGATGCAGACGGCGCCGATCAGCAGCGGGAAGGTCAACATCAGGGCCGCCGCCTCTCCGGTGAAGAAGATGGCCGCCAGAAGCATGGTTGCCACCACGGTCACGGCATAGGTTTCGAAGAGATCCGCCGCCATCCCCGCGCAATCGCCGACATTGTCGCCGACATTGTCCGCGATAACGGCCGGATTGCGGGGGTCGTCTTCCGGAATTCCGGCCTCGACCTTGCCGACGAGGTCGGCACCGACATCGGCACCCTTTGTGAAAATACCGCCGCCGAGACGGGCAAAAATGGAGATTAGCGAGGCGCCGAAGCTGAGGGCGACGAGCGCTTCAAGCACGTGTCGCATACCGGCTTCGGTACCGGCGTCATACATGCCGATCAGAATGGCGTAGTAACCGGCAACCCCAAGCAGCCCGAGACCAACCACCAGCATCCCGGTGATCGCACCGGATTTGAACGCGATATCGAGCGCCGGAACCATGCCGACGGTCGCCGCCTGCGTGGTGCGGACATTGGCCCGCACGGAAACGTGCATGCCGATATACCCGGCGACGCCAGAAAGGACGGCGCCGATCACAAAGCCGATTGCAACGGTCATCCCGAGCGTAAAGCCGAGAATCACCGCGACGACGACGCCGACGATACCGATTGTCGTGTACTGGCGGTTCAGGTACGCCGCTGCGCCTTCCTGAACCGCGCCTGCAATTTCCTGCATCCGCGCGGACCC
The DNA here is from genome assembly GCF_024662015.1 of Nisaea acidiphila. Classification (NCBI taxonomy): domain Bacteria; kingdom Pseudomonadati; phylum Pseudomonadota; class Alphaproteobacteria; order Rhodospirillales; family Thalassobaculaceae; genus Nisaea; species Nisaea acidiphila. The sequence continues at coordinate 143,251 of NZ_CP102480.1, forward strand.
GGCATCGGCGGCGAGCACCGACCGTATGGCCCAAAGTCCGTAGAGCAAGGCCGCCACCCCGCAGAGGATGACGAAAGCCAAAGTTCCGCTCATATCCGAAACCCTTCTTTTCTCTTGTGCACGTTTCCTCGCCTCAGGGTCCGGTCTTTGCGCCGGACTCCATCTGGCATTTCAAATCGAAGGGTGAAATTAGCAGATAGCGAAAAGAATTCTTGCCGGTCTCCGCCCCACCACTCCAAGTGGGGAAAAACCTAGCAAAAATTCAGGTCGTGTAAAGCGTATCTAACTGAATCCGCAATTACATTTACGGTCTTTACGCAGCCTTGCGCTGTTGCCAAAGGGCAATCGCAATAACTGAACCGGCCAAGGCGAGGAGCGGCAATACGCCATAATTGACCGCGTTCCACCCAAAGCTGTTCAGGAGCGCTCCGGAGGCGAACGAAGACACGGTAACCGTACCGAATACGAGGAAATCGTTCAGTCCCTGCACCTTGGCGCGTTCGTCCGGCGAGTGGCATTCGGCAAGCAGCGAGGTACCGCCGACGAACATGAAATTCCATCCAACGCCCAGCAGAACGAGCCCCAGCCAGAATCGCTCGATCTCAAGCCCGCTGATATTCACCAGCGCCGCGCCCACAAGAATGATCGCACCGACCAACATGACCTGACGCACCCCGAATCGCTGAATGAGCGACCCGGTAATAAAGGACGGCGCGTACATCGCCAGCACATGCCACTGGATGACAAAAGCCGCATCCCGGAACTCGTACCCGCAGCCGACAATGGCGAGCGGGGTCGCGGTCATCACGAAACTCATGACGCCATAACCGATCATCGCGCCGACAGCCGCGACCACAAAGGTCGGCTGACGGACGATCTCCGAGAGTGGACGGATGTCCGGGCTTTCTGACGTATGGCGGACCGGCGGAATATCCACGAAATAGAGAAAGGCGAACGAGATCGCCTGAACGCAAGCGACAGCAATGAAGCAGCCGGCGTAAGTGATCGGCTCGAAGAGGTCGTAGGACCATTTGGAGAGTTCCGGACCGACGATGGCCGCGAAGACGCCGCCCGCGAGAACAAGTGAGATCGCCCTACTTCGGAACGCGGCGCTCGCCGTGTCCGCAGCGGCATGCCGATAGAAGATCGCGAACCCCTGGAAACAGCCGATCAGCATCGATCCGGCAGCGAAGATCAGGAAGCTGCGCTCGAATATCCCGTGAAAGGCGGCGAGCGCGCCGACGATACCGATACTTACGCCCACGGCGAACCCAGCCCGGCGCCCGATCCGCTTCATCAGGAAGGATGCCGGAAGGGTCGTCAGCATCGTCGCGGTGAACTGCAACGCCAGCGGCACAGTCGACCAGGCCGGATCGGAGGCCAGTTGCTGGCCGACCAGTGCGGTCACCGTCATATTGACCGACATCCCGGTCATCGCCAGCGCCTGACAGATCGCCAGAAGGATGACATTACGGACCGTCGGGTCGCGGCCTTCGAGGGTGGTGCTGGTCATGAATTTTCACGGGTCTGCCGATTGGAGGCCGTTCTGGTAGCACGCCTACCGGTAGCCTGCCAGTTCCCCGGGTGGACGCAGTGCAGGTCAGCCCTGCAGCGGCCTCTCGAACACGTTCTGGAACAGCAGGTCGACGATCACGCCCTCGCCAACGATTTCCTCGGTTTTCGCCAGAAGACGCTGCTTCAGAAAGGCCAGATCTTTGATGCCGGGCTTGATATCGAGCGAGGAAAGCGCATGCACATATTTGAGATAGGCATCAATGATCCGAACCTTGTCCCGGTTCACAAGCTCGAAATTTGGCCCCGGCTCGACTTCAATAAATATATGGAGAACCAGGAAACGGTCGACCTGGCCATCCTTGAAGATCGGGATACTGAGCGGCTCCAGGTCGACCAGCTGGGTGACTGAGGGCCGTTCCTTGACCGCCTTCTCCTCTTCCGGCGGAACTTCCTGCCCGAGCATTTCCAAGACCATCGGGGGAAGCAGGCCGGGCGCAAACATGGAGACGCCGAAGACCCCGCCTCCGGCGAGCGCGATCAGGATAACGAGGATGATGACGATCTTCATGGCTTCATTTAACCCGCGGACTAGGCGTGGGTATAGCCCCGGCGCTCGATAGCGACCTCGTTTCCGACCTCATCGACCACATAGACACCGCGCCCGGGCAGGATCTTGCCGATCCGGCAGATCGGCACGCCGGCCTCCTCGGCCCGCTCCAAAACCGCTTCTCTGGCCTCCTTGGGAGCGGTGAAGAGCAGTTCATAGTCGTCCCCGGAGGCAATCAGATTGACCGGCTCGGACTTTCCGGAGCGAACCAGCGCCGCGGCCGCCGCCGAGACCGGCACCCGTGGCAGCGCGATATTGGCCGCGACCCCGGATGCTTTTGCTATATGCCCCAGGTCCTGGACAAGTCCGTCGGAGACGTCGAGCGCTGCGCTCGCAACACGGAGCAACGCTCGGCCCAGCATCGGCCGCGGTTCCGGGAGCTGATAGCGGTCGACCAGATAACCGCGATCCGGCCCCTCAATATCGGCGATCTCGCTTCTCAGAACCGCCAAGCCAAGCCCGGAATCGCCGATCGTCCCGGAAACGAAGATATCGTCCCCGGCCCGAGCGCCGCTGCGCAGCAGGGCCCGGTCTTCCGGAATCCAGCCGAAAGCGGTAACGGAGATCGTCAGCGGGCCCGGCGTTGAGACGCTGTCTCCGCCAAGCAATCGGATGCCGAAAGTGAGGTGGTCACTCCTCTGGCCGGACGCGAAAGCCTCCAGCCAGGCTTCCGCATTTTCCATTCCGGACGGAAGCGCGAGCGTGATCGTATAACCGTAGGGATCCGCGCCCATCGCGGCGAGATCCGAAATGTTGACCCTGAGCGCTTTCCGCGCCACGCGGTCCGCCGGGTCGCTCTCAAGAAAGTGGACGCCGGCGACGAGGGCATCCGCGGTAACCGCCATCCGCATCCCCGGGGGTGGGGAAACGATCGCCGCATCGTCGGCAAGACCCAACGCATCGCTCTGCCCCGCTACCAGCGGAGAGAAATAGTGTGCGATCCGCTCGAACTCGCCGAGCTTCTTCATCAATCAGGCGTCCTCGGCGCCGGAGTCCACGGCTCCGGACCGATCGTCCCGCACGGTACGCGCAATGCGATCGAGAACGCCGTTGATGAAACCGGGCTCCTTCTCGGCGAAGAAAGCATGAGCCACATCGACATATTCCGAGATCACGACCGCCGCCGGGACGTCTCCATGCGACAACAGCTCGTGCGCGCCGCTTTGCAGGATATTCCGGACAATCGTCTCGAGCCGGTCGAGAGACCAATCCTCCGTCAGCGCGCCTTCGATAAGCCGGTCAACGGTCTCGAGGTCGGACGCAACGCCCGCCGCCAATCTCTCATAGAAGACAGGATCTGCCGGGCCGAAACTCTCATCCTCCGCCCCGCCGTCGAGGCGCAATTCCTTGAACTCGGAGATGACCCTCGGCGCCGGCGTGCCGGTGATCGCCATCTGATAGAGCGTCTGAACCGCCGCCAGCCGTGCAGCGGTCCTGCGCTTACGGTCCGCAGCCTTCTCGGAGGACTTGCTCATATGACGCTCACTCGATTCCGAAATCGCGTTTGATCGCGGCCATCGCCAGCGCCGCGTTCGCCGCGTCACGGCCTTTATTCTTCTGCTCGACAGACGCACGGGCCCAAGCCTGCTCACGGTTCTCGACCGTCAGAATGCCGTTTCCGATTGCCAGGCCTTCCCAAAGCGCAAGATCCTGCAGCCCGCGGGCACTTTCTCCGCAGACATAGTCATAATGCGTTGTCTCGCCACGTATCACGCAACCGAGTGCGACGTAGCCGTCGAACTCCGGCCCGCTTGTGCGCTGCGAAGCGAAGGAGATCGCCGCCGGAATTTCAAGAGCCCCCGGGACCTCGATCCGCTCGATCTCGGCGCCTGCCGCCTCAAGCGTAGCCGTGGCACCTTTAACCAACTCGTCCGCGATGTCCTCGTAGAACCGCGCTTCAACAATCAGAATGCGGCTCATCAGTCCGCTCCTCCGTCTTCAGTTTGAACACCGCGCCGCTCGACCATTGTGAGGCCGTAGCCGTCCAGGCCGACGATCGTGCGGTCGTGATTGCTGAGCAGGACCATCTCACTGACACCGAGGTCGAGCAGAATCTGCGCCCCGACGCCATAATCCCTGAGCTCGTTCTCGCTGCGCTTTCCATCGGCCTCGGCGCGCAATTTGCGGCGTACCCGGTCGGAAAGCGCCGTCGCGGACGGCTCGCGGATCAGAACGACAACGCCCCGGCCCTCCTCGCCGATCTGCCGCATCGCGGCCTGCAGCTCGCCTCCGGCGCGGGAGCCGGTGCGATCGCCGAGAACATCTTCCATAATGCTGAGCGCATGCATCCGGACCAGCACCGGGTCATCGGTCGTGATGTCGCCCTTCACCAGCGCGACATGTTCGGCGTAGGTGATCTTGTTTACATAGACGATCATCCGCCAATCGCCGCCGAAGCTGCTGTCGAGCGTGGTCTCGACGGAGCGCTGGACGACGGACTCGGTCCGCCGGCGATATTCGATCAGGTCGGCGATGGTTGCGACCTTGAGGCCGTGATATTGCGCGAACTGCACGAGATCCGGCAGGCGCGCCATGGTGCCATCGTCATTCATGATCTCGCAGATCACGCCGGACGGATTCATCCCGGCCATACGGGCGATATCGACGACCGCCTCGGTATGACCTGCGCGCACCAGGGTCCCGCCGTCGCGCGCCATAAGCGGAAAGACATGGCCGGGCGTCACGATTTCGTCGCGCCCCGCCTTCGGATCGATCGCGACCTGGATCGTCCGCGCGCGGTCATGGGCGGAGATCCCGGTCGTTACCCCTTCTCGCGCCTCGATAGAAACGGTGAAGGCGGTCTCGTGCCGCGTTCCGTTATTGGCCGACATTAGCGGCAGGCCGAGCTTCTCGATCCGCTCTCGCTCCATCGAGAGGCAGATCAGACCTCGGCCGTGCTTTGCCATGAAGTTGATCACTTCCGGCGTCGCCATCTGCGCCGGAATGCAGAGGTCGCCCTCGTTCTCCCGGTCCTCGTCGTCGACAAGGATGAACATGCGGCCCTGGCGCGCCTCCTCGACCACTTCCTCTATGGAGGAAAGCGCGGTGCGGTAGAGATCGCCGAGCGGTTCAGCCGTTTCGGTCATTCAGCGGTATCCCGGACATCGATGAGGCGCGCAACATAGCGGGCAAGCATGTCGACTTCCATGTTCAATTGATCGCCGGGCTTGCGGTCGCTCAGCGTTGTCTCGTTCCAGGTATGCTGGATGATATTCACGCCGAAGGTCGTGACCGAAACTTCGTTCACCGTCAGGGAGATACCGTCCAGTGCCACGGATCCTTTCTGAGCGACGAAAGCTGCCAACTCCGGCGTGGGACGCAAGGTCAGCCGATGGCTATCGCCCTCCGAGATAATCGAAACGATCTCCGCCGGGCCGTCGACATGGCCGCTGACGATATGTCCGCCGAGTTCGTCGCCGACCTTCAGCGCGCGCTCAAGGTTGATTCGCGTTCCTTCTTGCCAGGATGAGAGGTTGGTCTTGGACAGCGTTTCGGCGGAGACATCTGCGGCAAACCAGTCCTCACCCTTGTCGACAACTGTCAGACAGCAGCCGGAACAGGCGATGGAGGCGCCTATCGCGACATCCGCCATATCGAATCCGGCCGATACGGTCATGCGCGTATCGCCGGTTTTCTCGATACGGCCAACCGTACCGATATGTGTGATAATTCCCGTGAACATTGGCGTAACCTATTTTCGGGGGCGGTAGGTTTCTACCAGATCTTCGCCCACATTTCTGACATCACGCCGTTCGAAACGCGGCATGAATTCGAGCAACTCAAGGCCGAGATCGCGTACAGCGCCGATCCCGTCCGCACCTATGATGGCCGGCGCACGGAACCAGACGAGTTCGTCCACCAGTTCGCGGCGCAGGAAGGTCGTCGCAAGTTCCCCGCCGGATTCGATCATCAGACGGGTCACCCCGCGCTCCGCCAAGGCGGCGAGAATGGCATCCAGATCGAGGCGATTCTCGGTAACCGGCATGTCGCCGACTATCTCCACACCCCCGGCGTGCAGCGCGGCCGCGTTAGGACTGTCCGCCGACACGGCTGTAAAAACGACAGTCGGAACCTCGCGTGCCGTCTCCGCCACGATCTGGTCCGGCGTCAGCCGCAATCCGCCATCAAGAATCACCCGAAGCGGCGACCGGTCGAAAAGCCCCGGCAGCCGGCAGGTCAGAGCCGGGTCGTCGGCCAGCACGGTCCCGATGCCTGTCATGATGGCGTCGTGCGTCGCGCGGATCTGGTGTGAAACCGCCCGGGCACCCGCTCCAGTGATCCACTGGCTCCGCCCGTTCGAGAGCGCCACCTTGCCATCCAGCGAAGAAGCCAGCTTCAGTGTGACAGCGGGACGGTTCCTGCGGATCCGGGAAAGAAAGCCGATATTCAGGTCTTCGGCCTCCTTTTCGAGCACGCCGGCGGCTATATCGATCCCCGCTTCTGACAACTTTGTATGACCGGCGCCGTCGACGCGCGGATCCGGGTCCCGCAAAGCATAAACGACCCTCGCCACTCCCGCGGCGATCAGAGCGTCCGTGCAGGGCGGCGAGGCTCCGTGATGCGCACAGGGTTCGAGCGATACATAGACCGTCGCCCCTCGTGACAATTCTCCGGCGTCCTTGAGAGCGACAGGCTCGGCATGGGGGCGGCCGCCAGGCTGGGTCCAGCCTCTCCCGACAATCACACCGTCATTGACGATGACGCAGCCGACCGCCGGATTGGGGGCGACGCGCCCTAGCCCCCGGCGCGCGAGCGCCAGGGCGTGTTGCATAAAGAAAGTATCAGACTGCATCTTGCTCACTATCCGCTTCCCCGTCTCAGCCGGGATAAGCATTCATGTGCCCTGTCCTGCAGTCTCCCGGCGGACGGATCGCTCAGTCGTCGCCGTCGTGGCTGATTTCCTCGACGAATTCCTCGAAATCCTTGGCTTCTCGGAAATTCTTATAGACCGACGCGAAGCGCACATAGGCCACCTGGTCGAGGTTAGCCAGCGACTCCATCACCATCTGCCCGATCACGTCGGACGGGATCTCCGCCTCGCCCATGCTTTCCAGGCGGCGCACGATGCTTGTCACCATCCGCTCGACCCGCTCTGGATCGACCGGACGCTTGCGCATGGCGATCTGGATCGAACGCACCAGCTTGTCGCGATCGAAGGGGGCCCTCTTACCGGTTTTCTTCACCACGGTCAGCTCTCGCAGCTGAACGCGCTCGAACGTCGTGAAACGGGCGCCGCAGGCCGGGCAGAACCGCCGCCGCCGAATGGCCGCATGGTCTTCCGTCGGACGGGAATCCTTCACCTGGGTATCGGTGTGGCCGCAGAACGGACAGCGCATCTTTATCCCCCTTCATTCAATCTCGCTTGGGCGGCCTCCCCAGCCGCCCGTCCGGCTCAGTAGATCGGGAACCGGTCGCAAAGCACGCCGACTTGGGCGCGCACCTTGTCTTCGGTCAGTGAACTCTCGTCCGGGTTCTGGGCCACGGCGTCGAGAACGTCGCCGATCAGATTGCCGATCTCCTGAAACTCGGCAACCCCGAAGCCCCGGGTTGTGCCGGCTGGAGTGCCGAGACGCACACCGGACGTCACCATCGGTTTTTCCGGATCGAACGGAACACCGTTCTTGTTGCAGGTAATCCCGGCCCGCTCCAGTGCTTGTTCGGCAACGTTGCCGGTAAGCCCCTTCGGGCGCAGATCGACGAGCACGACATGGGTATCGGTTCCGCCGGAAACGATGTCGAGACCGCGGCCCTTCAACACTTCACAAAGAGCCTTCGCATTCTCAACCACCTGCCGGGAATAGCTCTTGAACTCGGGCGTCAGTGCTTCGTCGAAGGAAACCGCTTTGGCGGCGATCACGTGCATCAACGGACCGCCCTGCAGGCCCGGGAAGACCGCGGAATTGATCTTCTTTCCGAGATCGGGATCATTCGAAAGGATCATCCCGCCGCGCGGACCGCGCAGGGTCTTGTGCGTCGTCGTGGTGACAACATGGGCATGCGGCAGCGGGCTCGGATGGGCACCGCCGGCGACAAGCCCCGCGAAATGCGCCATATCGACATGGAAATAGGCGCCAACGGAGTCCGCGATCTCGCGGAATTTCGCGAAATCGATCTCACGCGGATAGGCCGAGCCGCCGGCGATGATCAGCTTCGGCTGATGCTCCTCCGCGAGCGCGCGAACCTGATCGAAATCGATCTGCGCATCTTCCTTGCGGACACCATACTGCACGGCCTTGAACCATTTACCGGAGAGGTTCGGCGGCGCGCCGTGAGTCAGGTGACCGCCCGCGGCAAGAGACAGCCCCATCACGGTCTCTCCCGGCTTAACGAGAGCCAACATGACTGCCTGGTTCGCTTGTGCGCCCGAATGCGGCTGGACGTTGGCGAAAGAGCAGTCGAACAGCTTGCAGGCCCGTTCTATGGCGAGCGCTTCCGCCTTGTCGACAAATTCGCATCCGCCGTAATAACGCCGTCCCGGGTAGCCTTCGGCATATTTGTTCGTCAACACCGAGCCCTGAGCCTCGAGAACCGCGCGGGAGACGATATTCTCGGAAGCGATCAGTTCGATCTGATCCTTCTGGCGCGTCAGCTCCTCGGAAATAGCGCCGAACAACTCCGGGTCGCGCTCAGCCAGCGGCGTGGCGAAAAACGGGTTGTCGGTGGTGGTCGTCTCAAAAGCGGACATGTCTGCTCCAGTTCGGGTCCCGCGGGTGCGATGGGCCTACTCGGTCCGCCGCCGCGGTGCAAGCTCAAGGGTTACGTGCTCTCGGCAAATCCGAGTTTGTCGACGCGACGTTGATGCCGCCCGCCTTCGAAATCTGTTGCGAGAAAGACATCTACGCAGTCTTTCGCGACTTCTTCACCGATCAGCCTCGCACCGAGCGCGAGAACGTTCGCATCGTTGTGCTGGCGACAAAGCCGAGCCGAGGTAATGTCATGGCAGAGGGCCGCGCGAACCCAGTCATGCCGGTTCGCCGCGATACTGATTCCGATCCCGCTGCCGCAGACCACGATGCCCCTATTGCTCTTGCCTTCTTTAAGGGCTTTCGCGACGGCCGCGCCGAAATCCGGATAGTCTACCGAGTCCGCACCATGCGTCCCGACATCAAAAACTTCCCATCCCTTATCTTTGAGATAGGCGACCAATACTTGTTTCAGCGAATATCCGGCGTGATCGGATCCGATCACGATTACGTTACCTGTCATGCTCTGTCCGGTTCGGCGGTGCGGGTTACAGCAAGCCCACTATATACGCCACCCTGACTCCCTCGCGCCACTATTTCCGCGATGCCCCCGTCCACAGCGTACGCGTGGAGCCAATCGTGCCTGCTAGAGTATTCACCGCCTTATTTTGACCGCAAGTTCCAGATAACTTATCGATCACAGAAATTTCGGGATTTTTGAGATTCGATACCAGCATATGAAAAACGGAAACGTGTTTATTTCTTGACAACTATTTTGCCGAGGACAATGTTCCGGGCTTGAGATCATCTTTCTACAGTGCAATACCGGATCGGAAAAATGACCGACGAAACCCGCGAAGAAAATCTGGACTCCTCTGAACTACTGCGCATGACGACCGATGTCGTTTCTGCCTATCTCGGTAATAACACCGTGGCGGCGTCGCAGATTTCAGAGGTTATCAGCACCGTCCACGAAGCCCTGACGCGCCTCAATACTGAAGTGAGCGAGCCCGAAGCGGAGCCGGCGAAACCTGCTGTTCCGATCCGCCGCTCGATTACGCCGGAATACATCGTGTGTCTGGAAGACGGCAAGCGCCTGAAAATGCTGAAGCGCCATCTCCGGACGACCTACAACATGACGCCGGAAGAGTACCGTGCGAAGTGGGGCCTCCCGGCCGACTATCCGATGGTCGCCCCCAACTACGCCGCACAGCGTTCCGAGTTTGCCAAAAAGATCGGCCTCGGCCGAAATGCCGTGAAGCGCGGCGGCCGCAAGCGCAAGGCAAGCTAAGTCGCGAGCAACCCAAGATCAAAACGCCGGGCAGGAAATCTTCCCGGCGTTTTTTTATTCTCTGAGCTAGACCAGCTTTCCGCGCCCGGCCGGTTTCCCGGGAGCGTTCTTCTCCAGAACATATTTCAGTTTGCGCATGACCGTCTGGCGCAGGATGGCTTCGCCGCTCGCCGGGTTCCCGACAATCGACACCTCCGTCATCGTCGCCGGATCGAAAGCGCTGACCTTCACATAGCTGCCGGACGGCAGAAACTCGATAATCACGCTGCGTTCGTTGAGTTTTCGCGCCATCGACCGAACCCGCCGCCTGTCCCCCAGGACGACGGGGAAGAACGGCATCAATGCTCCAACGGAAATTTGAAGCTACATTGCTTCGGCGTATATACCTCATCCATCGAATACAGCAACTTCTGGAGCCGCCCAATGTCCGTCCAATCCGCAGTCGACTCCGCCAAGGCGGCAAGCGCTTCCCGGCCGCAGTTCGACTGGGAAGACCCTCTCCTCATCGAACAGGAACTGACAGAAGAAGAGCGCATGATCCGCGACGCGGCGCGCGCCTATTGTCAGGATCAGCTGATGCCGCGTGTACAGGAGGCCTTCCGAGACGAAGTGTTTCACCGCGAGATCATGAACGAGATGGGCGAGCTCGGTTTCCTCGGCTGCACCATCGACGGCTATGGCTGCGCCGGCGTGAACCACGTTTGTTATGGCCTGATCGCCCGCGAGGTTGAGCGGGTCGATAGCGGCTATCGCTCCGCGATGAGCGTGCAGTCGAGCCTCGTCATGCATCCGATCTATGCCTATGGCAGCGAAGAGCAGAAGCAGAAGTACCTGCCGAAGCTCGCGACCGGCGAATGGGTCGGCTGTTTCGGCCTGACCGAGCCGGACCACGGCTCCGATCCGGGCAGCATGGTCACCCGTGCGAAGAGCGTCCAGGGCGGCTATCTGCTCAAAGGCGCCAAGATGTGGATCACCAACTCGCCGATCGCCGACGTTTTCGTCGTCTGGGCGAAGACCGATGACGGCCAGATCCGCGGCTTCATTCTCGAGAAAGGCATGAAAGGCCTTTCCGCTCCTAAGATCGAGGGCAAGTTCTCGCTCCGCGCCTCGATCACCGGCGAAATCGTCATGGACGATGTCGAGATCCCGGAAGAGAACATGCTGCCGAACGTCGCAGGGCTCAAAGGTCCGTTCGGTTGCCTGAACAAGGCCCGTTTCGGCATCTCCTGGGGGGCTATCGGCGCCGCCGAGTTCTGCTGGCACCAGGCCCGTCAGTACACCCTCGACCGCAAGCAGTTCGGGCGTCCGCTTGCCGCCAACCAGCTGATCCAGAAGAAACTGGCCGACATGCAGACCGAGATCACCCTTGGTCTCCACGGCAGTCTGCGCCTCGGCCGGATGATGGACGAAGGCACCTGTGCGCCGGAATCGATTTCCCTGATGAAGCGGAACAACTGCGGCAAGTCTCTCGACATCGCCCGCGTCGCCCGCGACATGCATGGCGGCAACGGCGTCTCGGACGAGTATCATGTGATCCGTCACGTCGTGAATCTGGAAGCGGTGAACACCTACGAGGGCACGCACGACGTGCATGCGCTGATCCTCGGCCGCTCCCAGACCGGCCTTCAGGCTTTTACAGGCGCCTGATCGGCACGCGGCAAGTAGCCTTCCTATCGAATACGGCGGCGCTCTTCGGGCGCCGCCGTTTCTATTTCTTCATCTTGGCGCAGGCCGCGGCGATGGCCGCCATCTGCGGATCGGTCAGCGGCTGGCCGTTATATTCGAGCTTCCCGGAACCGATGTCGTATTTCACCGTGCCCACGCCCGCTTCCGCGGACATGCCGGCGGGTAGCGTGAAGAGGTCCGCCAGTTCGAGGGTCAGGGGAATAGTAATCGTCTTCGGTGTCTCGATGATGACCGACCCCGGAAGATCTGCGCCCTTGACCGGGTTCCCTCTTGCATCGACCCCCGGCTTGTAATCGACATCACCCGACGCCTGATAGGCGACGACCCGGCGGCAGTCCCGTTTCGACACGGTGATACCTTCGGGCTCATCGCCAGCACCGAGCGCGTCTGTCACAGGCAAAGCCAGCAATACGGCCAGCGCTACAGCCTTTGGAAACTTCAACTTTTTGAGAAAACACATTTCCTGTCTCCAACCGGCCTGCATGCGTTCATTGATAACAAAAATCGCATGAGAATCGTTATCATTTAACCCCGGTGTAAAAAAAGGGATGACGCCCCCGACAACATGTCATATGGTCGCATTCTAATAATAACAAACAAGTCCGAGCCGCGAATTTGGCCCGAGTTTAGGGAGGAAGCGAACCCCGCGCTTACCCGCGCAGGGGTCGAACCATCAAAAAAAAGCGCTCGGCAAGGTCCAACCGGATCTTGCCGTTTTTCTTTGGATCGACGCTTCTCTCACCAGTCCTTGATGGCATCCCGAAACGAGAACAGATCGGCTCCGATTACGTAGTCGACCAAAAGCGTTCCGACTAAGGCCGCAATCGTCGCACCGACCGCCTTTTTCCAGAGATGCGGACGCCTCGGCGCACTGGCCGCATGCCCCTCTTCCGCTTCCTCTGGAACGCGCACGCCGATTGGCAGCGCCATGAGAAAAAACCACCACCAGAGCAACAGAAAGACGACGACTACGGAAACCGGGTCCTGCATGCCGTTCTACTCAGGCCTGCTCAAGTTCGACGAGCGTGCCGGCGAAATCCTTCGGATGGAGGAACAGCACCGGTTTTCCATGCGCGCCGATCTTCGGCTCGCCATCACCAAGCACCCGCGCACCTTCAGATTTCAACCGGTCGCGTGCCGCGAGGATATCCTCGACCTCGTAACAGACGTGGTGCATGCCGCCGGACGGGTTCTTCTCGAAAAAGGATGCGATCGGCGATGCCTCCCCGAATGGATGCAGGAGCTCGATCTTGGTGTTCGGAAGTTCGACGAATACAACGGTGACACCGTGCTCTGGCAGATCTTCGGGAGCGCTCACCGTGGCCCCCAAAGCACCGCGATAGGTGGCGCATGCCGCCTCCAAGTCCGGAACCGCGATCGCGACATGGTTCAGGCGACCGATCATCCTATCCTCCCCTTGCTCTCGATCAGATGCGAAGTACGTGAACCGTTGTGACCGGACGCTTGCCGTACTCGGAACGGACGACCCGGCGCACGGCGCGCCGCACGGCCTCGCCCACCTCGTCGTCGTTCGCCCGCGCTTTCTTGCCAAGCGCGCCGACCGCCTCCCATATGAGGTCTTTCGCGCTCTCGCTCAATGCGTCAATTTCGCCCTCGTCCGCGATCCCGTTGAAGGTCAGAACCGGATCGCCATGAAGCTGATCCTTGCCGTTCAGCAGCACCGTCGCCGACACAGCGCCATTGAAGAGCATCTTCTTCCGATCGCCGAGCACGCTGGATTCAATCGGGCGCAGCCGCCCGCCATCCATGGTGAAGGCCCCTGTCGGCACCCAGCCGACGATCTCGGCCGCACCTTCCTTCAGTCTGATCAGGCTGCCGTTGCCCGGCACGATAGCCTCGGGCACCTGGCATTCGCGGGCAAGTCGCGCGTGCGCCTCCAGGTGGCGGGGACTGCCATGAACAGGCACCGCGATCCGGGGACGAATGAATTGGTACATCTCCACCAATTCTTCGCGCGCCGGATGACCCGATACGTGGACATGGTGCTCGCGCTCGGTCACAACCTCGATGCCGCGCGCGACGAGCTTGCTCTGGATGCGGCCAATCGCAGCCTCGTTGCCGGGGATCTCCCGTGAGGAGAAGATCACGACATCGCCGCGCTCCAGCGTGATTTCCGGGTGTGCATTGTCGGCGATCCGCGCCAGAGCCGCCCGTGGCTCCCCCTGGGAACCGGTGCAGATCAGCACCAGCTTGTCCCGCGGGATGAAGCCCGCATCCTTTTCCGAGACAAATTCGGGTATATCGCGCAGATAACCGTTCTGCAGTGCTGCCTCGTACATTTTCCAGAGCGAGCGGCCAACCAGGGCCACGTGCCGCCCCGCCGCCTCTGCGGCTTCGGAGATCGTTTTCAGACGGCCGACATTGGAGGCGAAGCAGGTAATCGCGATCCGGTGCGTGCCGTGCTTGCGGAACAGTTCGGCAAGCGAGTCCGTCAGGCTCGCCTCTGACCCTGAACGTCCCGGGTCGAGCACGTTGGTCGAATCCCCGATCATCGCAAGCACGCCCTCGTCACCAACCGCGCGGAGGGCGCCGATGTCGCTCGCTTCGCCGATCACCGGCTCCGGATCGAACTTCCAGTCGCCCGAATGCAGCACGGTTCCGCCGCCGCACCGGATCACCAGAGCGTTCGGTTCGGGGATCGAGTGGGTCAGGGTGATGAGCTCGATCTCGAAAGGACCGATGACGAAGTTCGCCGAGAGATCGATCTCGATCAGCTCAACCTGCTCGAGGATCCCCTCGTCCGCCAATTTCCGGCGCACCAGGGTCGCCGTGAAGGGCGTCGCATAAATCGGACAACGCAGCTTCGGCCAGAGATAGGGAATGGCGCCGATATGATCCTCGTGCCCGTGCGTGACCACGAGACCGACCAGATCGTGCCGCCGCTGCTCGATAAATTCCGGGTCCGGCAGCAGGATGTCGATGCCCGGCATGGTATCGTCGCCGAAGGAAATCCCGAGATCGACCATCAGCCACTTACCGCCGTAATGGTAGAGGTTGAGGTTCATCCCGATCTCATCGCTGCCCCCGAGGGGCAGGAAGAGAAAATCGTCTTCGGCAATCTCTGGAACGCTTTTCTTCGCAGCACTCATCACGCGGCGTTCCGCTCATGGATCAGCAGGAGACCGCGCAGGGTGATTTCGTCATCCACATGCTGGATGGCCGGTGTGCAATCCGCGAAAATGGCCGCGAGGCCGCCGGTTCCGATAACCGTCATCTCCGTTCCGTATTCCTCTTTGATGCGGGTCACCAGGCCTTCGATCAGGCCGATGTAACCCCAGAAAATGCCTGAATGCATAGCCGTGACCGTCGATTTTCCGATCACCTTGACCGGGCTGTTCGTCCCCTCTTCCGGCATCTCCGGCGGACGGATGCCGATCCGCGGCAACTGCGCCGCCGCTCGGTAAAGCGCGTCGAGCGAGAGATTGATACCCGGCGCGATAATGCCGCCCGCATAGCCGCCATCCGGCTCGACCACATCGAAAGTCGTCGCGGTGCCGAAATCGATCACGATGAGCGCACCCTCGTAAACCGCATGCGCAGCGACCGCGTTCACCAGCCGGTCGGCGCCGACCTGCTCCGGATGATCGATCCGGATCTCGATCCCGAGGTCGACGCCTTTCTTCCCGACGACCATCGGCTCCCGCTTGAAATAGCGCCGGCAGAGCGTTTCCAGATTGAAGAGCACCTCAGGCACCACGGTCGCGATGATCACTTCCGACACGTCGCCGAGTTCCATCCCCTCCAAGGCCATGAGCTGGGTCAGCCAGACCGCATATTCGTCAGCCGTGCGTGCGACGTTCGTTGCCGTGCGCCAAGCGCCCCGTTTTTCCTTGCCGGCAAAGACGGCGAACACCGTGTTGGTGTTGCCGCAATCGATCGTCAGCAGCATCAGTTCTCCTCCACGAGGCGGACATCGCCCGCCGCGATCTTTTCAAGCCGGCCATCGCCAAGCCGCAGAATCATTGTTCCGTCCGCATCGATCCCTTCGTAGAGACCCAGCTTGCGGTCCGCGCCGTTTTCGACCGAGACGGTTTGCCCGATCCAGCGGGCGCGCGCCACCCATGCGTCCCGGATAGCCCCGAAGCCGTCAGAGCACCAAGCATCATAGCGAAGCGCCAGCGCTTCCACATACAGGTTCAGGAGCGCCTCTACGGTCGGTGGTGGAACGAGATGATTTATCAGAGCGGTCGCTCGATAACGTGCCACCTCCGGCGCGTGTGCAAGATTAATCCCAACGCCGAGTAAGGCGATATATCCGCCATCGCGCGCCTGAGTCTCGGTCAGGATGCCGGAAATCTTGGCGCCGTCGAGCAGCACGTCATTCGGCCATTTGAGCTTCAGATCGGCGGCGGGAAGCAACTGCGCAACCGTATCATGCACCGCGAGGGACGCGACGAAAGAGAGCTCCTGCATTCGCGCAAGGGGAAGCCCTGGGTCCAGGATCGCCGTCGTGTAAAGGTTGCCTTCAGGCGAATGCCAAGGCCGCCCGAGGCGGCCCCGACCGACGGTCTGGCTACGCGCCCAGACTAGCGTCCGGTCCGGCGCGCCATCCCGCGCCAGCCGGCCCGCTTCGTCGCTGGTGCTGGTAACGGCGTCGAAACTGCAGATCCTGAAGCCGTGGCTCTGGCGTTCGTAATTCAAAAAACCCGGTCCTCCCGGGGGCGTTGAGTCACGAGGAGCCCGTCAGCCCGCGAACAGAGCGGAAGCGGCGGCCTTGGCGCTGCTGACCAGCGGAGCCGGAACGATGAAGAAAAGCAGCGTCACGGCGGCCATCACAGTCATGATGATCTTCAGGTCGCCGGGAACCGAATTGTCCAGCGGCTCCTCCGCCTCGTCGAAATACATGATCTTGACGATCCGCAGATAATAGAAGGCGCCGATGACACTGGCGAGAACGCCAAGGACCGCGAGGGCGATGAGGCCGGCATCAACCGCCGCCATGAAGACGAACCACTTGCCGAAGAAGCCCGCGAGCGGCGGGATACCCGCCATGGAGAACATGAAGATCAGGATCATAGCGGCCATGCCCGGATGGCTCTTGGAGAGCCCGGCCAGATCGTGGATCCCCTCGACCGCCCGGCCCTGCCGACGCATCGCGAGGATGCAGGCAAAGGTCCCGACATTCATGAAGAGGTAGATCGCGAGATATACCAGAATGCCGGCGACGCCCGCTTCGTTGGCCGCCGCTAGTCCGACCAACGCGTAGCCCATATGGCCGATCGAACTGTAGGCCATCAGTCGCTTGATGTTGGTCTGCACGATGGCGCCGACCGCGCCTATCGCCATGGAAAGCACGGCAATCAGAGAGATGATCTGCTGCCATTCGCCAACCAAAGCGCCGAACGGCTCCAGCAGGACGCGGAGGAACAGCGCCAGTGCCGCGACCTTGGGAGCAACGGCAAAAAGCGCGGTCACCGGCGTGGGTGCCCCCTCATAGACGTCCGGCGTCCACATATGGAACGGCACGGCGGAGACCTTGAAGGCGAGGCCGCAGATCACGAAGACCAGGCCGATGATGAGACCGACCGACGGCTCGGTTCCGGCGAGACCGGTGAAGACAGTGGCCAGCTTGTCGAACTCTGTGGTCCCGGCAAAGCCGTAGACCATGGAGGAGCCGTAAAGCAGCATGCAGGACGAGAGCGCGCCCAGGACGAAGTACTTCAGACCCGCTTCGGTCGAGCGCAGCGTGTCGCGCCGGATCGAGGCCACGACATAGAGCGCGAGGCTCTGGGTCTCGAGGCCGACATAGAGCGCGATCATGTCGTTGGCCGAGACCATCATCATCATGCCGAGCGTGGAAAGCACGATGAGCACCGGGAATTCGAAGCGCTCGAAGCTATCCCGGCGGAAAGTGCTGCGCGACATGATGATCGCAAGCATCGAGCCCGCAAGGATCAGGATTTTGGTGAACTGGGCGAATGAGCCGCCCTGGAACATGCCGAAGAAAGCCGGCGTCGTATCACCGCCATAGGAGACGACAAGGCCGCCGGCGATCAGCATGACCGCGACAGCCAGCCAGGAGGTTGCCTCCTGCGCCTTGCCGCCTTTAAAAACGCCGAACATGAGCAAGGCAAGGGCCGAGGCCGCGAGGAAGATCTCGCCGGCCGCCGGGCTCATCACGGGAAGCGTTGTGATCGCATCCATGGGTCTCACTCCTGCCCTAGCGGGCGGCCACGGCCACGCCGGCATCGCCGAGCGCAACCTTGTAATTGCTGATCAGGTGATCGACCGAAACCGACATCATGTCGAGGAAGGTCGACGGATAGATCCCCATCCAGAACACCAGGATGATGAGCGGCGCGAAGACTGCGATCTCGCGCGGCGAGAGATCCAGCAGCTTCTTCAGCGCCTCTTTCTCCATCACCCCGAAGACGATCCGACGATAGAGGTAGAGCGTGTAGGCAGCGCCGAGGATCAGCCCCGTCGAAGCCAGCGCCGCGACCCATGTATTGTCCTGGAACGCTCCCATGAGGACCAGGAATTCGCCGATGAAACCGCCGGTGCCCGGCAGGCCGACCGATCCCATCGCGAAGATCATGAAGACCAGCGCATATCGCGGCATGCGCTCGACGAGGCCGCCGTAAGCCGAGATTTCACGCGTGTGCATCCGGTCGTAGACGACGCCGACGCAAAGGAAGAGCGCGCCCGAGATGATGCCGTGGCTCAGCATCAGAAAGATCGCGCCTTCCAGTCCCTGGGTCGTCATGGTGAACATGCCAATGGTCACGAACCCCATATGCGCGATCGAGGAATAGGCGATCAGCTTCTTCATGTCCTCCTGCACGAGCGCCACCAGGGAGGTGTAGATCACCGCGACGATGCTGAGAGCATAGATCAGCGGGGTGAAGAATTCGGTCGCTTCCGGGAACATCGGAATGGAGAAGCGGAGGAAACCGTAGCCGCCCATCTTCAGGAGCACGCCGGCCAGGATCACGGAACCGGCGGTCGGCGCCTCCACGTGGGCGTCGGGCAGCCAGGTATGAACCGGCCACATCGGCACCTTCACCGCGAAGGAGGCAAAGAAGGCAAGCCAGAGCCAGGTCTGCAGTTCCACCGGGAAGCCGGCCTGCATAAGGCTCGGGATGTCGGTCGTGCCGGCCTGCAGATACATCGCCAGGATCGCGATCAGCATCAGCACGGAGCCGAGCAGCGTGTAGAGGAAGAACTTGAAAGCCGCGTAGACCCGTCGCGCGCCGCCCCAGACGCCGATGATCAGGAACATCGGGATCAGCACGGCCTCGAAGAAGATATAGAAGACCAGGATATCGAGCGCGCAGAACATGCCGACCATCAAGGTCTCGAGCACGAGGAACGCGATCATGTATTCCTTCACGCGCTTCTGCACCGCCTCCCAGCTCGCCAGGATGCAGATCGGCGTCAGCAGGGTCGAGAGCAGCACGAACCACATGGAGATGCCGTCGACGCCCATGTGATAACCGATGCCCCAGTCGGGCAGCCATTCGCGTTTCTCGACGAATTGGAAATCCGCCGTCGCCGGGTCGAACCCGGCCCAGATCAGCAGCGAGATGACGAAGGTGATGAGCGAGGTCCAGAGCGCGACATAACGGGCGTTCCGCGCGACCTGCTCCTCCTCGCCCCGGGTCAGCGCGACGAAGAGCGCGCCCGCGAGCGGCAGGAACGTAACCAGTGAAAGCAGCGGCCAATCGCTCATGGTCTTAGTTCCCGCTCATCAGCATGTACCAGGAGATGATGGCCACCACGCCAATCATCATCGCGAAGGCATAGTGGTAGACATAGCCCGACTGCAATTTGCCGGCCCGGACAGCCGCGAGACGGGTCACCAGACTGACGCCGTCCGGACCGAAGCCGTCGATGATCGCGCCGTCGCCGTTCTTCCAGAAGATGCGGCCGAGCTTCATCGCCGGACGCACGAAGAGGAAGTCGTAGAGCTCGTCGAAGTACCATTTGTTCAGCAGGAACAGGTAGACCGGGCGGAAACTGCTCGCGACCTTCGCCGGAAGCCCCGGCATGAACATGTACATCAGATAGGCGAGCCCGATTCCGGCGACGGTCATGACGATCGGCAGGATTTTCACCCAGGCCGGGACATGGTGCGCGCCCTCGATCGTATCGTTGCCTTCGGCGACAAAGATCGCCGCGCCCCAGAACTCCTCGCGGAGATGGCCGCCGAAATATTCGTAGCCGAGCCAGCCGGAGAGCACGGCGCCGACCGCGAGGACCATCAACGGAACGGTCATCACGATCGGGGATTCGTGGATGTGGCTCATCACTTCCTGGCTCGCGCGCGGCGTTCCGTGGAAGGTCATGATCAGCAGGCGCCAGCTGTAGAAAGCGGTCATGAAGGCAGCGCCAACGCCGAGCCAAAAGGCATAGTCGCCGATCCCGGTATGTTTGGCGTAGGCCACCTCGATGATCAGGTCCTTGGAGTAGAACCCGGCGAAGGGCGGCAGGCCCACGAGCGCCAAGCTGCCGATCCACATCATGATGTAGGTGAGTTTGATGTGCTTCCAGATGCCGCCCATGTGACGCATGTCCTGCTCGTCCGACATGGCATGGATCACGGAGCCCGCGCCGAGGAACAGCAGCGCCTTGAAGAAGGCGTGGGTCATCAGGTGGAATATGGCGGCGGAATAGGCCGAAACGCCGCAGGCGAAGAACATGTAGCCGAGCTGACTGCAGGTCGAATAGGCGATCACCCGCTTGATATCGTTCTGGCAGAGACCGACGGTCGCGGCGAAGAAAGCCGTCGTCGCCCCGACGACCGTGATCACCATCAGTGCGGTCTCGGAGAACTCCATCATCGGCGAGAGGCGCGCGACCATAAAGACTCCGGCCGTCACCATGGTGGCGGCGTGGATAAGCGCGGAGACCGGGGTCGGGCCTTCCATCGCGTCCGGCAGCCAGGTGTGCAGCCCGAGCTGCGCCGACTTGCCCATCGCGCCGATGAAGAGCAGCAGGCAGAGCACAGTCATCGCATGCCACTCGTAGTCCAGGAACTCCATCGTCATGGAGGCCTTCTCCGGCACGGCGGCGAAGATGTCGTCGAGCACAACGGTATCGAACAGCAGATAGGTGCCGAAGATGCCGAGCGCGAAGCCGAAATCGCCGACGCGGTTGACGATGAAGGCCTTCATCGCGGCGGCGTTGGCGGACGGTTTGTGGAACCAGAAACCGATCAGCAGGTAGGACGCGAGCCCGACGCCTTCCCAGCCGAAGAAGAGCTGGATCAGGTTGTCGGCCGTCACCAGCATCAGCATCGCGAAGGTGAAGAGGCTGAGATAGGCCATGAAGCGCGGCTTGGACGGATCGTGGCTCATGTAGCCGATCGAATAGACATGCACCATGCTCGAAACGCCAGTGACCACGATCAGCATGACCGCCGTCAGCGTATCGAAGCGCAGCGACCAAGCCGCCTCCATCGAACCGGATGCGATCCAGGTAAAGAGTTCGATCGTGACCGGGTTTCCGCCGAGCGCGACATCGAAAAAGGCAAGGATCGAAAGGGCAAGCGACAGGACCATCGCTCCGCAGGTGACCAGCTGTGCCGGCCGGTCTCCGATGGCCCTGTTTCCGAGCCCCGCGATGAGACTGCCGAGCAACGGCAGGAAGACGATTGCGGCGTACATCCGGCCTTACCCTTTCATCAGGTTGATGTCTTCGACAGCGATGCTGCCGCGGTTGCGGAAGTACACAACCAGGATGGCGAGGCCGATGGCGGCCTCGGCGGCAGCAACGGTCAGCACGAAGAGCGCGAAGACCTGCCCGACGAGATCGTTCAGGAAGACCGAGAAAGCGACCAGGTTGATGTTCACCGCGAGCAGCATCAGCTCGATCGACATCAGAATGATGATCACGTTCTTCCGGTTCAGGAAGATGCCGAACATGCCGAGCGTGAAGAGCACGGCGGCGACGGTCAGGTAATGGGCGAGACCGATTTCCAGCATGATCAGGCGCCTCCCCCGCGCGGAACTTCGACGACTTCGACGGTCTCGTCCGTGGTCCGGGCGAGCTGCGCGGATATCCGCTGCCGCTTCACGCCCTCGCGGGTCCGCAGCGTCAGCACGATGGCGCCGATCATGGCGATGAGCAGGATCAGTCCCGCCGCCTGGAAGAGATAGACGTAGCGGGTATAGAGCAGCGCCCCGAGCGCGTGGGTATTGCTAACCTGCGATGCGTCCGGAGCGGGCGCCGAGGTCACCAGCTCGGGAGCGATGGCCCAGCTCGTTACGACGAAGAACAACTCGACGAAGATCACGATGCCGATCAGCACACCGATCGGCAGATATTTCATGAAGCCCTGCCGGAGCTCGACGAAGTTGATATCGAGCATCATGACGACGAAGAGGAAGAGCACCGCGACCGCGCCGACATAGACGACAACCAAGAGCATGGCGATGAACTCGGCACCGAGCAGGACGAAGAGGCCCGCAGCGTTAAAGAATGCCAGGATCAGGAACAGTACCGAATGCACCGGGTTCCTCGAGGAAACCACCATGATACCGGAAGCAATGGTGATCGCGGCAAACACATAGAAGACAAGTGCCTGGATCATCGGCGCCCTCCCCCCGCCGCGTGTGCGACGGGCGATTTCTGAGTCATCTCAGCCATTTCGCCGGCTTTCTTCATGTTCCCCTCGCCCCCCGGCACCGTCAGCGATACGGCGCTTCGACGGTCAGATTATGCGCGATCTCGCGCTCCCAGCGGTCCCCGTTCGCGAGTAGTTTGTCCTTGTTGTAGAACAGTTCCTCGCGGGTTTCCGTGGCGAATTCGAAATTCGGTCCCTCGACGATCGCATCGACCGGGCAGGCCTCCTGACAGAAGCCGCAATAGATGCATTTCGTCATGTCGATATCGTAGCGGGTCGTCCGCCGGCTGCCGTCTTCGCGCGGCTCCGCCTCGATGGTAATGGCCTGCGCCGGACAGATCGCCTCGCAGAGCTTGCAGGCGATGCAGCGCTCCTCGCCGTTCGGATAGCGGCGCAGCGCATGCTCGCCGCGGAAACGGCTGCTGATCGGCCCCTTCTCGTAGGGGTAGTTGATCGTCACCTTCGGCTTGAAGAAGTATTTCAGCGTCAGGTACATCCCGGATAGCAGCTCGGTCAGCAGAAGCCCGCGCGCACTTTGTTGCAGCATGCTCATGGCTCAGCCTCTCTCCCAGATGCGTGTTTGGTTGGCGTTCGGCGTCATGATCGCGTCCTCCCTCAGCTCAGCACCGGATCCGGCACCCAGCCGAAGGCGACGAGCACGCCGGCGGTGATGACGACCCAGATCAGGGAGAATGGGAGGAAGACCTTCCAGCCGAGACGCATCAGCTGGTCGTAGCGATAGCGCGGGAAGGTCGCCCGAACCCAGAGGAAGAAGAACAGCACGAAGCAGATCTTCAGCGCGAACCAGATCGGTCCCGGAACCCAGTTGAACGGCGCCACGTCGAAAATCGGAAGCCAGCCGCCCAGGAACAGAATCGTGGTGATCCCGCTCATCAGGATCATGTTCGCGTATTCGCCGAGGAAGAACAGCGCGAAGGTCATCGAGGAATACTCGACGAAATAGCCCGCAACCAGCTCCGACTCGCCTTCCGGAAGGTCGAACGGAGCACGGTTGGTCTCGGCCAGCGCCGAGACGAAGAAGATCACGAACATCGGCAGCAGCGGAATGGCGAACCAGACCGTCTTCTGCGCCTCGACGATGGCCGAGAGGTTCAGCGAGCCGACACAGAGCAGGACGGTGATCATGACGAAGCCGATCGAGACTTCGTAGGAGACCATCTGCGCCGCCGAGCGGAGCGCGCCGAGGAAGGCATATTTCGAGTTCGAGGCCCAGCCCGCCATGATGACGCCGTAGACGCCGAGCGACGAGATCGCGAAGAGATAGAGCACGCCGACATTGATATCCGCCAGCACCATGCCCTCGTCGAACGGGATCACCGCCCAGGCGATCATCGCAAGGATGAAGGTCAGCATTGGCGCCATCGCGAACATGATCTTGTTCGCGCCGGCCGGCAGAATGGTTTCCTTGGCGAACAGCTTCACGCCGTCCGCGAGCGGCTGCAGCAAGCCGAACGGGCCGACCACGTTCGGCCCCTTGCGGAGCTGCATGAAGCCGATGACCTTGCGCTCGAAATAGGTCAGGTATGCGACGGCCACCAGAAGCGGCACCACGATGGCCAGAATCTGCGCCAGGATGATCGCTGTCGGGATCACGTAGGTGTCGAGGATCGCATTCATATCCATCTGACGTCTTACCCCTCGGTCCCGGTCCGGCCCTGCTTCGGCAGGACGAACACCTCGGTACATTCGGCCATCGTCTTGGAGGCCCGGCTGATCGGGTCGGTCATGTAGAAATTCTCGACCGTAATGCCGAAGCCGGTCTCGCCCATTGCCCCCTCGGTGCCGAACGGCCCCCATTCCGCGACCGGCGCGACGTCGATCTCGGTGAAGATCTCGTTCTCGGCGCGGAGCTTGGCGCGCAGCTGTTCGAGGCTGTCAAAGGGAAGCGGGTTGCCGATATGAGCGGAGAGCGCACGCAGGATGGCCCAGTCCTCGCGGGCCTCGCCCGGCGGGAACGCGGCCCTCAAACCGAGCTGCACCCGCCCCTCGGTATTGACGTAGAGCGCGTCCTTCTCGGTATAGGCCGCGCCCGGCAGAATTACGTCGGCGCGGTGCGCGCCGCGATCGCCGTGATGGCCTTGATAGATCACGAAGGCATCGCCGAACCGCTGGGTGTCGATCTCGTCGGCGCCGAGCAGATAGACCGCCTTGATCGCGCCCTTGGACGCGCCCTCGAGAATGCCGGCGACGTCCGCACCGCCCTCGCCCGGCAGGAAGCCGAGATCGAGGCCGCCGACGCGGGCGGCCGCAGTATGGAGGATATTGAAACCGTTCCAGGCCGGGATCTCGTTGCCATCCTCGTCCTTGGACGCGGAGACCAGCATGCCGGTGCTCTCGGCGATCTTGCGCGCCGTGGCCAGCACAGCGCCGCCATCATCTCGTGCCAGCGCTCCCATCCCGAGGATGATCATCGGCCGCTCGGCGTCCTTCAGGACCGATGCGAAAGCATGCTTGCCGTCAGCGACCTCACCGAGGGTCTGCGGACCGGCGCCGAGATGATCGTACTCATAAGTCAGATCGACCGGCGCGCCGATCAGGCCGACCTTGAGGCCGCCGGCGAGCCAGCGCTTGCGGATGCGCGTGTTCAGCACCGCCGCGTCCCAGCGCGGGTTGGCGCCGACTATCAGGATCGCATCCGCGTCCTCGATGCCGGCGATGGTGGAATTGAAGAGATAGCCCGCCCGGCTCGTCGCATCGAGCTTGGCCCCGTCCTGGCGGCAATCCAGGTTCGGCGAACCGAGCGCGGTCATGATCCCTTTCAGGGCATACATGGATTCGACATCGGCCGTATCGCCGGCGATCGCCGCGATCTCGCCGCCTTTCAGCCCCTTCAGCTTCGCCGCGACCGTCGTCAGGGCCTCTTCCCAGGAGGCGGGCTGCAATTTGCCATCCTTGCGGATATAGGGCCGGTCGAGCCGCTGCCGCTTCAGGCCGTCGCAGGCATAGCGCGTCTTGTCGGAGATCCATTCCTCGTTCACGTCCTCATGCAGGCGCGGCAGGACGCGAAGCACCTCGCCGCCGCGCGCATCGACGCGAATGTTCGAGCCTACCGCGTCCATCACGTCGACGGACTCGGTCTTGCGCAGCTCCCAGGGGCGCGCAACGAAGGCATAGGGCTTGGAAGTCAGCGCACCGACCGGGCAGAGGTCGATCACGTTGGCAGACATCTCGCTGTCGATCGCCTTCTCGAGATAGGTCGTGATCTCCGCGTTCTCGCCGCGGCCGAGCAGGCCCATGTCGGTGACGCCGGCGACTTCCGTCGAAAACCGGACGCAGCGGGTGCAATGGATGCAGCGGGTCATGATGGTCTTGACCAGCGGCCCCATATATTTGTCTTCGACCGCCCGCTTGTTCTCGTCGAAGCGGCTGCAATCCTGGCCGAAAGCCATCGCCTGGTCCTGCAGGTCGCATTCGCCGCCCTGGTCGCAGATCGGGCAATCGAGCGGGTGGTTGATGAGGAGGAACTCCATCACCCCTTCCCGTGCCTTCTTCACCAGCTCGCTGTCGGTACGGATCACCATGCCGTCGCCGGCCGGCATCGCGCAGGACGCGACCGGCTTCGGCGAGCGTTCCATCTCGACGAGGCACATCCTGCAGTTCCCGGCGATGGAAAGCCGTTCGTGGTAGCAGAAGCGGGGGATTTCGGCGCCGGCTTTCTCGCAGGCCTGGAGCACGGACGCCCCGGCGGGGACTTCGACCTCGACCCCGTTGACCGTCAATTTAGGCATTGCGCTCTCCCCCGAGGCACTTCGTCGTCACGCGCATCATTCCGCGGCCTCCATGATCGGCTGGCCGGCCTTGCGGGCCGCGATCCGGCGCTCGACTTCCGGCCGGAAATGCCGGAGCAGCCCCTGGATCGGCCAAGCCGCCGCGTCGCCGAGGGCGCAGATGGTGTGGCCCTCGATCTGCTTGGTGACCTCGTAGAGCGCGTCGATTTCCTCGACCTCGGCCTCGCCACGTACCAGACGGTCCATGACACGGTACATCCAGCCGGTGCCCTCGCGGCACGGCGTGCATTGGCCGCAGCTCTCGTGCTTGTAGAAGTAGGAGAGTCGCGCGATGGCCTTCACGATGTCGGTCTGCTTGTTCAGTACGATGACCGCCGCGGTCCCGAGGCCGGAGCCGACACCGCGCAAGGTGTCGAAATCCATGATCACGTCGTCGCAGACGGACTTCGGCATCATCGGCACGGAGGACCCTCCCGGGATGACCGCAAGCAGATTGTCCCAGCCGCCGATCACGCCGCCGCAATGCTTCTCGAGGAGCTCCTTGAGCGGAATGCCCATCTCTTCCTCGACATTGCAGGGATTCTCGACATGGCCCGAGATGCAGAACAGCTTGGTGCCGGAATTCTTCGGCGTGCCGAGATCCGCGAACCAGCTCGCGCCGCGCCGGAGAATCTCCGGAACGACGGCGACGCTCTCTACGTTGTTCACCGTGGTCGGGCAGCCATAGAGGCCGACGCCGGCCGGGAATGGCGGCTTCAGGCGTGGCTGGCCCTTCTTGCCCTCGAGGCTTTCCAGCAGCGCGGTTTCCTCGCCGCAGATATAGGCGCCGGCACCGCGATGCAGGATCACATCGAAATCGTAGCCGGTACCGCAGGCGTTCTTACCGATCAGACCGGCCTCATAGGCCTGATCGATCGCGGCCTGAAGGCGGACCGCCTCGTTGTAGAACTCGCCGCGGATATAGATGAACGCCGCCGTCGCGCGCATCGCATAGCCGCCGATCAGGCAGCCTTCGACAAGCTTGTGCGGATCGTTGCGGATGATCTCGCGGTCCTTGCAGGTACCCGGCTCGGATTCGTCCGCATTGACCACGAGGTAATGCGGCTTGTCCTTTACTTCCTTCGGCATGAAGGACCATTTGACGCCGGTCGGGAAGCCCGCGCCGCCGCGGCCGCGCAGTCCTGACGCCTTCACGTCCTCGACGATGTCTTCCGGGCTGCGGCTCAGGATTTCCTTGGTGGTGCTCCAGTCGCCGCGCTTGCGGGCGCCTTCGAGACCCCAATCGTGCCAGCCATAGAGGTTCGTGAAGATGCGGTCCTCGTCCCTCAGCATCACTTCTCTCCCGTTTCGCCGGCACTGATCTTCGGATCGTAGGTCCGGGCCGCTCCATTATCCTTGTAGGACAGGAGCGTCTGCGCGCCAGCCTCCGGCTCGGACACATTGCGTCCGGAAAGCGATCCGGGTTCCGGAACCTCGCCCTTCTTCAGGGCCTCCAGCAGCTTGGCCGTGCTCTCGTAATCGGCGTCTTCGTAGAAATCGTCGTTCACCTGCAGGATCGGCGCGTTGGCGCAGGCCCCGAGACACTCGACCTCCAGCAGGGTGAACATGCCGTCGTCGCTGGTCTGGTGGTTGTCCAGACCGAGCTTGTCCTTGATGCATTTCATCACCTGATCGGAGCCGCGCAGCCAGCACGGCGTCGTCGTGCAGGCCTGCAGGAAGTACTTCCCGACCGGTTTCAGGTTGAACATCGTGTAGAAGGTCGCGACCTCGAGCACGCGCATCTTCGGCATCTTCAGCTTCTCGGAGATGACGTCGATCGCGGCGAGCGGGATCCAGTTGTCGTGCTGGCGCTGGGCCAGATCGAGCAGCGGCATCACCGCACTGGCCTGCCGGCCTTCCGGATACTTGGAGATGATTGCGTCCGCCTTCGCCAGGTTTTCGGGCGTAAAGGCAAAGCTCTCCGGCTGGTTCTCGGCGATGTCGATACCGCTCACCGGTCAATCTCCCCGAACACGATGTCAAGCGAGCCGATGATGGCGACGGTGTCGGCCAGCATGTGCCCCTTGGACAGGAAATCCATGGCGGCGAGGAAGGAGAATCCTGGCGCCCGGATCTTGCAGCGATAAGGTTTGTTGGTGCCGTCCGACACCAGGAACACCGCGAACTCGCCTTTCGGCGCTTCGACGGCCGTGTAGGTCTCGCCGGCCGGGACGTGATAGCCCTCGGTATAGAGCTTGAAGTGATGGATCAGTGCTTCCATCGAATGCTTCATCTCGCCGCGGCGCGGAGGAGCAACCTTGTTGTCTTCCGTCCGGACCGGTCCTTCCGGCATCTTTTCAATAGCTTGCCGGATGATTTTCAGGCTCTCGCGGACTTCCTTGATACGCACCAGATAGCGCGCATAACAGTCGCCGGTCTTGCCGATCGGAATGTTGAAATCCATCTCGTCATAGGCGTCGTAAGGCTGGGACTTGCGCAGATCCCACGGCAGGCCGGACGCCCGGATGCAGGGACCGCTGAAGCCGATCGCCTGTGCCTCTTCCGCCGAGACGACACCGATATCGACGGTCCTCTGCTTGAAGATCCGGTTCTCGGTCAGCAGGCTCTCGATATCGTCCATCAGGGCCGGGAAAGTCTCGGTCCAGGCCATGATGTCGTCGAGCAGCCCCGCCGGCAGATCCAGCGATACGCCACCCGGCCGGAAATAGGCCGCGTGCAGACGCGCGCCGCAGACCCGTTCGTAGAACTCCATGAGCTTCTCGCGCTCCTCGAAGCCCCAGAGCAGCGGCGTCATCGCACCGACATCGATGGCGAAGGTCGTGATATTCAGCAGGTGGTTCAGGATCCGCGAGATCTCGGCAAAGAGCACGCGGATATACTGCCCGCGCTTCGGCACCCCGATGCCCAGCAGCTTCTCGACCGCGAGCGCGTAGGCATGTTCCTGCGACATCGGCGCGACATAATCGAGCCGGTCGAAATACGGCACCGCCTGCAGGTAGGTCTTGTATTCGATCAGCTTCTCGGTGCCCCGATGCAGCAGACCGATATGCGGATCCGCCCGCTCGACGATCTCGCCGTCCATTTCCAGCACGAGGCGCAACACGCCGTGCGCGGCCGGGTGCTGCGGGCCGAAATTCAGCGTAAGCGGCTTGATCTGCGCTTCAGCCATCAGGAGGCTCCCTCTTCGGCCTGATCATCCGCCTTCTCATCCCCTGGAAGCAGCGAGCGAGCGCCTTCCCACGGGCTCAGGAAGTCGAAGCTCCGGAAGTCCTGCACGAGCTTCACCGGCTCGTAGACAACGCGCTTCTGCTCATCGTCGTAGCGCACTTCGACATGCCCGGTCAGCGGGAAGTCCTTGCGCAGAGGATGGCCTTCGAAACCGTAATCCGTCAGCAGGCGGCGCAGATCCGGATGGTCGGAGAAGAACACCCCGTACATGTCCCAAGTCTCACGCTCGAACCAGTTGGCGGACGGGAAAACTTCCGCGACGGAAGGAACCGGCGTCTGCTCGTCGGTCGCGACCTTGACCCGGATCCGGTTGTTCTGCTGCACGCTGAGCAGATTGTAGACCACGTCGAACCGCAGCTCGCGCTCCGGATAGTCGGTACCGCAGATATCGACAAGGCAGCGAAACTGGCACTGCGAGTCGTCACGGAGAAAGGTCAGGACCTTGCAGATATGTTGCGGACGGGTCCGGAGCACCAGCTCGTCGAGTACAAACCCGACCTCGACCAACTCCGTATCGAGCTGGCTTGCCAGATAGTCAGCCAGCTCTTTTTGCATTTCAGTCGGTGATGCCATGCTGTCTCGTACCTTTGCCTGGCGTTAACTCGCGGACCGGATTAGCGGGCGATGGTCGAAGTGCGTTTGATCTTCTTCTGTAGCTGGAGAAGCCCGTAGAGAAGAGCCTCGGCGGTCGGCGGACATCCCGGGACATAAACGTCGACAGGAACGATGCGGTCGCAGCCGCGAACCACTGAATAGGAATAGTGATAATAGCCCCCGCCATTGGCGCAGGACCCCATGGACAGCACCCAGCGCGGTTCCGCCATCTGGTCGTAAACCTTGCGCAGGGCCGGTGCCATCTTGTTGGTGAGCGTGCCGGCCACGATCATGACGTCGGACTGGCGCGGGCTCGGCCGGAAGACCATTCCGAAACGGTCGAGGTCATAACGGCTGGCCGCGGTATGCATCATCTCGACCGCGCAGCAGGCGAGACCGAAGGTCATCGGCCAGAGAGAACCGCTGCGGGCCCAGTTGAAGAGTTTGTCGGCCTGCGCGACCACAAAACCCTTTTCGTTCAGTTCGTCCCCGACGGCCTTCAGGATCGCATCCTGGTCGGCACCGGGCGGAATCGGGCGAAGATCCTGCGAAGCCTGCATGGTGTCCCTCACTCCCATTCCAGGGCGCCTTTGCGCCACTCATATACGAAGCCGATGGTCAGCACGCCGAGGAAGACGATCATCGACCAGAAACCGAACAGACCGATGCCGCCGAGCGAGACTGCCCAGGGAAAAAGAAAGGCGACTTCGAGATCGAAGATGATGAAGAGAATGGCGACGAGATAGAAGCGGACGTCGAACTGGCCTCGGGAATCGTTGAAGGCCTCGAAGCCGCATTCGTAGGCTGACACTTTCTCCGAGTCCGGTCGCTGCTTCACGACCACCAGGGACCCGATCACCATCGCGAGGCAGAGACCGATCGCAACGACGAGAAATATCAGGATAGGCAAATATTCCCGGAGAATATCGCTCATATCGTCAGCTCTCTCTCATTCCCGGCGCTTAATGCACTCCGGCGGAGCGTCACGACGCCTTGTTTACCGGCGCACTATAGTTCCAACAGGCGCCCAAGAAAAGCCCGTCTCGCGCCAACTTTCCGCAAAGAAACCTTTAAATTCCGGAGCTTGCGACGAGTTATTTGGACCCGGTTCGAAACCGGGACACATCATTGTACGAAACGGGATCAAAAAGAGATGAGTGGCGGGAGTGACGGGACTCGAACCCGCGGCCTCCGGCGTGACAGGCCGGCGCTCTAACCAACTGAGCTACACCCCCGCATCCGGGCCGCGGTGCCGTGGTTGGCGGCGCCCCCGACGAGGAGGCGCTTATGTACTTTGGGGCCTATGGAGTGTCAAGCAGGATGGATCGGAAAAATGACACTTTTTTTGACCGCCCAACCGTAAGCAGCGGAAATGCCGGAAATTCGGGTGAAAATTCTTTATTCAACCGAACTTGGCCGCACGCGTATGCTGTCGTCGGCAGAGATTTTCAGCTAAGTGGAACCGCCACAGATGATGACGGAACGGGACTACCAGCGACTCAGTAAGTTGGTCGCCATGCTCTCCAGTGACAATGACGGCGAGGTGCTCAACGCCGTCGATTCCATCAGCAATATCCTGAACCAGTACGGCCTTGTCTGGACCGACCTGCTGCTGCCACGCAAGTTCCTGAAGGTCCGGGACGCGCAGGCGGACGACATCGCGTCCGCGCCCGCCGACAGCGCGCCGCTCGACCCGACCCAGGCCACTCCGAAGCAGATGTATGAGGCTTTGATGCAAAGCCCGCGGGTGTCGGTCGAAACCAAGCGGGACATCCGGGATTATGCGCAGGAGATCAAAGAGAACCGGATTCGCCCGAAAACGCGCGCCGATCTGCAGGCCATGTACCGCTACGCCATCATGCAGGGACGGCACATCTGACGCGGTCTGGAAATTTGAGGAATGGTGGGCGCTGACGGGATCGAACCGCCGACCCTCTCGGTGTAAACGAGATGCTCTCCCAGCTGAGCTAAGCGCCCGTCTCGCGTCGGGGAAGCCCCAACGAAAACGCCGCCCCTTCTAACAGGGACGGCGCGTCGCGAAAAGACAGAAATCCTTCCGGTCAATTCAGGGCGTCTTTGAGCCCCTTGCCTGCCTTGAACTTCGGCTGCTTGGACGCAGCGATCTTGATCTTCTCGCCAGTCCGCGGATTGCGGCCTTCGCTGGCAGCGCGGGCCGCCACGCTGAATGTGCCGAAACCGACCAGACGAACCTCGTCGCCGGACTTCAGTGCGGAGGTGATCGAGTCGAGGACAGCGTCGACAGCGGAAGCCGCATCAGCCTTGGTAAGATCAGCAGAATCGGCAACGGCCGCGACGAGCTCATTCTTATTCACGTTATAGCCCCCCTATCAGAAGAAGAAGAATCACCTGGAAAACGGCCGGATCATCGGCCCAATCAGTACTTCACTCTAAATCGCAGGAAATGCAGGCGTCAATCACACAACCGGCGGGTTTCCGCAGATTCTCGGGCATTCGCCACATTAACCATTAGTTTATCATGAAATTGCAAATAAATTCAGCAGTTACAAAAGATGAAACCCCCGGCAAAACTGCCGGGGTTTCCTTTTCGGATCGAAACAGCACCGCAACCGGTGCAGGCGTCAGTGTGTCGTGAGCGATTTCTCGCCTTTATCCTCTGCGCCCGCAACCGAATCGATCACGATGTCCTCAGGATCGATCGGCACAAGCGGTTTGGTAAGCGCCGTCGACAGCACCTCGTCGACCGAAGAGACCGGGATGATTTCCAGGCCTTCTTTCACATTGTCCGGGATCTCGGCGAGATCCTTTTCGTTGTCCTTCGGAATCAGCACGACCTTAAGGCCGCCGCGCAATGCCGCCAGAAGCTTTTCCTTCAGGCCGCCGATCGGAAGGACACGGCCTCGCAAGGTGACCTCGCCCGTCATCGCCACATCGCGGCGCACGGGGATACCCGTCAGGACCGAGACGATCGACGTCACCATCCCGACCCCTGCCGACGGCCCGTCCTTGGGCGTCGCGCCTTCCGGCACGTGGACGTGGATATCCTTGTTCTCCAAACTCTTCGGCGAAATACCAAACATCAGGGAACGCGACTTCACGAAGCTTTCAGCCGCCTGGATCGATTCCCGCATCACATCGCCGAGCTTGCCGGTCGAAATGACCTTGCCCTTCCCGGGCACGGTGACGGACTCGATGGAAAGCAGCTCGCCTCCGACCTCGGTCCAGGCGAGTCCCGTCGTGACCCCGACGAGATCCGATTCCTCGGCTTCGCCGTAACGGTATTTCCGGACGCCGGCGAACTTCTCGAGATTGTCGGGCGTGACCTCGACGCTCTCGACACCTTCCATGAGGATCTCTTTCACCGCCTTGCGCGCCAGATTAGCGAGCTCGCGCTCCAGATTCCGGACTCCAGCCTCGCGGGTGTAGTAGCGGATCAGGTCGCGCAGACCGTCGTCGGTGATCGACCACTCGTTCTTCTTCAAGCCGTTCTGCTCGACCTGTTTGTCGATCAGGTGACGCTTGCAGATCTCCACCTTCTCGTCCTCGGTATAGCCAGAGACACGAAGGATCTCCATCCGGTCGAGAAGCGGCTGCGGCATCCGGAGCGTGTTCGCCGTGGTGACGAACATGACATCCGAAAGGTCGTAATCGACTTCGAGATAGTGGTCCTGGAAGGTCGAATTCTGTTCCGGGTCGAGCACTTCGAGCAACGCCGAGGACGGATCGCCCCGGTAGTCGTTGCCAAGCTTGTCGATCTCGTCGAGCAGGAACAGCGGATTGGAGGCCTTGGCCTTCTTCATCCCCTGGATCACTTTGCCCGGAAGCGAGCCGATATAGGTCCGGCGGTGACCGCGAATCTCCGCTTCGTCCCGCACGCCGCCAAGCGAGATGCGCACGAAGTTACGTCCGGTCGCCTCCGCGATCGACTTGCCGAGCGAGGTCTTGCCGACGCCGGGAGGACCGACGAGGCAGAGAATCGGCCCCTTGACCTTGCCGGTTCGCTGCTGCACGGCGAGATATTCGAGGATCCGCTCCTTGACCTTCTCCAGACCGTAATGATCCCGGTCGAGAACGGATTGGGCCAGCTTGATGTCCTTCTTGATCCGAGACCGCTTCTTCCATGGAATCGTCAGAAGCCAGTCAAGATAATTGCGCACGACCGTCGCTTCCGCCGACATCTGGCTCATGTTGCGCAGCTTCTTGAGCTCCGCATCGGCCTTCTCGCGCGCTTCCTTGCTGAGCTTGGTCTTGCGAATCCGCTCCTCAAGCTCGACCAGCTCGTCGCGGCTGTCGTCGGTCTCGCCGAGTTCCTTCTGAATGGCCTTCATCTGCTCGTTCAGATAGTACTCGCGCTGGGTCTTCTCCATCTGCCGCTTAACGCGGTTACGGATGCGCTTCTCGACCTGCAGGACGCCGATCTCGCCTTCCATGAAGCCGTAGACCCGCTCCAGGCGGTCGATCACCGTCTCGCTCTCCAGCAACTCCTGCTTCTCGGCGATCTTGAGCGCGAGATGGGAGGCGATGGTGTCGGTCAGCTTCGCCGGATCCTCGATCTGGTTCACGGAAACCAGAACCTCCGGCGGGATCTTCTTGTTCAGCTTGATATACTGCTCGAACTGCGAGACCACGGCACGGGCAAGCGCTTCTTTCTCCGGCTCGTCGCTGTCCGCATCGACAATGACTTTTGCCTCGGCCTCGAAGAAATCCTCATTGCCCTTGAATTCGGTGATGCGGGCGCGCTGTACGCCTTCGACCAGAACCTTCACGGTCCCGTCGGGCAGTTTCAGCAGCTGGAGCACCGTTCCGATGGTGCCCACAGTGTAGATATCTTCCGGCGACGGATCGTCGTCTGCCGCATTTTTCTGAGTCACCAGAAGGATCTGTTTGTCGTCCTTCATGACGTCTTCGAGGGCGCGCACGGATTTGTCGCGGCCGACGAAGAGAGGCACGATCATATGCGGAAAGACCACGATGTCGCGCAGCGGAAGGACGGGGTAACTCGCGGTGCCTGTCTCTTGCATCAGTCTTTCAACTCGCTCCCCTCTTCAGAGCGGCTGCCGGGATGGGGAGAGAGCCCGGGCCAGCCAGAGTATTAAGTGGCGCTAGCTTCGGCCCGGTTCAAGGCGGGACGGATCAAGCACTCGATTCGACATCTCCGCGCCGATCCGCATGGACCATGATCGGCTGGGCGCCGCTATCGACCACCTCACCGTTGATGATGATCTCCTCGACATCTTCCATGCCGGGCAGATCGAACATCGGATCGAGCAGGATGCCTTCCATGATGGAGCGCAGCCCGCGGGCACCGGTCTTGCGCTCGATCGCCTTCTGGGCGATGGCCTTGAGCGCCTCTTCCCGGAACTCGAGATTGACGTTCTCCATCTCGAACAGGCGCTGATACTGCTTCACCAGAGCGTTCTTCGGCTTGGTCAGGATATCGACCAGCGCATCGTTATCGAGATCCTCGAGCGTGGCGACCACCGGAAGACGGCCGACGAATTCCGGGATCAGGCCGAACTTCAGCAGATCCTCGGGCTCGACCTCGCGCAGGATCTCGCCGGTGCGGCGGTCGTCCGGCGACTTCACGTCTGCCCCGAAGCCGATCGAGGAGCCCTGCGAGCGGTTCGAGATCAGTTTCTCCAGTCCGGCGAAGGCGCCGCCGCAGATGAACAGGATGTTGGTCGTATCCACCTGCAGGAATTCCTGCTGCGGATGCTTACGGCCACCCTGCGGCGGAACCGAGGCGACCGTGCCTTCCATGATCTTCAGCAGCGCCTGCTGCACACCCTCGCCCGAGACGTCCCGGGTGATCGAGGGGTTGTCCGACTTGCGGCTGATCTTGTCGACCTCGTCGATATAGACGATGCCGCGCTGCGCCCGCTCGACGTTGTAGTCGGCGGCCTGGAGCAGCTTCAGGATAATGTTCTCGACGTCCTCGCCGACATAGCCGGCCTCGGTCAGAGTCGTCGCGTCCGCCATCGTGAAGGGGACGTCGATGATCCGGGCCAGGGTCTGTGCCAGAAGGGTCTTTCCGCAACCGGTTGGGCCGACCAGCAGAATGTTCGACTTCGCCAGCTCGACGTCGTTGTTCTTGCTGGTGTGCGAGAGCCGTTTGTAGTGGTTGTGGACCGCGACGGAGAGAATCCGCTTCGCATGCGGCTGGCCGATCACGTAGTCGTTCAGGACTTCCATGATATCGCGCGGAGTCGGAACTCCGTCGCGCGATTTGACCAGCGTGGTCTTGTGCTCTTCACGGATGATGTCCATGCAGAGCTCGACGCATTCGTCGCAAATGAAGACCGTCGGGCCCGCAATCAGCTTGCGGACCTCATGCTGACTCTTTCCGCAGAACGAGCAGTACAAGGTGTTCTTCGAATCACCGCCGTTCGTGCTTCCGCCGGATTTGCTCATCTTACCCACATTCGTTACGGGACGGCTGACTTGTCATGTTAGCCAAAGGCAACGAAGCCGCACAATGTGAAAAAATCACATCCAGTGGCGCGGCATGCCGAAGCCTGGCACCGGAAGGCAGGAACAGGGCCCCGTCAGCCATCATGGACGGGGCCATTCCATGCCGAGAGCGATCAGCTCTTCTCGGGCTCGTCTTTGGCGTCGACCGGCCGTTTTTCGACGACTTCGTCGATCAGGCCGAACTTTTTGGCCTCTTCCGGAACCATGAAATTGTCGCGCTCCATGGCGTTTTCAATCTCATCCAGCTTCCGGCCGGTATGATAGACATAAATCTCGTTCAGACGCGCACGCGTCGCAAGAATCTCGCGGGCGTGGATCTCGATATCGGTAGCCTGTCCCTGGAATCCGCCGGAAGGCTGGTGGATCATCACCTTCGCATGCGGAAGACAATAACGCTTGCCTTTCGCCCCTGCCGTCAACAGCAGGGAGCCCATGGACGCCGCCTGACCGATACAGACTGTCGACACGTCGGGACGGATATACTCCATGGTGTCATACATCGCGAGACCGGACGAAACGACGCCGCCCGGAGAGTTGATGTACATCGAGATGTCCTTTGTCGGATTCTCGGCTTCCAGAAACAGCAGCTGCGCGCAGACGACGCTGGAAATGGCGTCGTTGATCGGGCCGACCACGAAAATGATCCGCTCTTTCAGCAGGCGGGAATAGATGTCGTAGGCCCGCTCCCCTCGATTGGTCTGCTCGACCACCATGGGGACCAAGGAGTTCATATAGATCTCTGCGGGATCATTCATTTCAGTCGGCCTTCTTGGGTTACGTCGCGTTCAGGATCGTTTCAAATCATATGGGGCTTTTCGCCCCATACAACACCCCTTAAGCGTCGTCTTCCGCCTTCTTGGCGGAGGTCTTCTTGGCCGGAGCCTTCTTAGCCGGGGCTTTTTTCTTCGCGGCAGGCTTCTTGGCGGCCGCTTTCTTCGCCGGCTTCTTCTCCGCGCCCTCGTCCTCGTCTTCCTTGAAGAGGTCTTCCGCGCTCACGGACTTCTCGGTGACCTTGGCCATCTCGACGATGAAATCGACGATCTTGTCCTCAAGCAGCGGGGCCCGGATGTTGGCCTGAGCCTGGGCATTCTGCTGATAGAACTCCACGACCTGCTGTTCCTGCCCCGGGTACTTGGAGGCTTCCTGATAGATCGCCCGCGCCACTTCTTCGTCGGCGATAGTAATATTGTTGAGGCGGCCGACCTCCTGGAGCAGCAATCCGAGACGGACCCGGCGCTGGGCAATGCCCCGATACTCGGCCTTGTCCTCGTCGCTCAGGCCTTCGTCCGCGGCGTGGTCGTGATGATGATGGTCGTGGTCATGATCGTGGTCATGGTCATGATCGTGATCGTGATTATGCTCTTGAGGATTTACCGCCTGGCAGATTGCCTCGTATTCGGCATCGACCATGCCTTCCGGCACATCAAACTCGTGCTTGCTCTCAAGCGCGTCGAGCAGAGTCCGCTTCAGCTTGGAGCGCGCCGCGCCCGCATATTCCTGACTGAGCTGACCCTTGATCGCTTCCTTCAGCGTATCGAGATCGTCCATGCCGAACAGCTTGGCGAACTCGTCGTCGATCACCGGATCGCTGGTCTCCCGGATCTCGGTGACCTCGGTTTCGAAGACCGCGTCCTTGCCTGCGAGCGAAGCCTGGCCGTAATTCTCCGGGAAGGTGACCTTGACGTCGACCTTGTCACCGGCATTCACGCCGACCAGTTGCTCTTCGAAGCCCGGGATGAAGGTTCCGGACCCGAGTTCGAGATGGTGGCCGTCCGCCGCGCCGCCGTCGAAGGCTTCGCCGTCGACCGTGCCCTTGAAGTTGATGACGACGATGTCGCCATCCTTGGACTTGCGCTTGCGCTTGATCGGCTCGGAGCTCTTGTGCTGGGACGCCAGCTTGCCGATCGCCTCGTCGAGTTCCTTGTCGCTCGGCTCGGCGGTCAGCCGCTCGATCTCAAGGGTCGAGAAATCGACCGGCGTGATCTCGGGCATGATGTCGACGGACATGCTGAACTCAAGATCGCCGCCTTCCTCGAACGAGGTGATTTCGATCTGAGGCTGGGTCGCGGCGCGGAGTTCCCGCTCGTCGAGCGTCTTCTGCGAGGTCTCGTTCACCGTCTTTTCAAGGACTTCGCCCATAACGGACGGGCCGTAGCGCTTCTTCAGGAGCGCAACGGGAACCTTACCCGGACGGAACCCCGGCATACGGATAGAGGGGGCCAGCTGCGTCAGGCGTGCATCGACTTCACCGCTGATCGTCTCGGCGGGGATCACGACCTTGAACTCGCGCTTCAGGCCTTCGGAGGAAGTTTCGGTAACCTGCATTGGTTTTCGCTCAATCTGCTTCGTCTGCGTACGCCCACGATACTCGCGCCATGGCCAGCCCGGTGGTGCGGGTGAAGGGACTTGAACCCCCACGGCTTTCGCCACCAGAACCTAAATCTGGCGTGTCTACCAATTCCACCACACCCGCGGACCGCTGGCGTCCATGGAGGCGCCATGTCGTATTGGACCGGCATGGCTATCCGAACCGGGGGAGCGCGTCAACACTTATGGGTTTCAGTCGCGAACGAGCGGTTTCACCGAAGAGGAAACGGCGATTTTTCCGTCGGCCGAATAGGCCCCGCTGTTGGTCTCGATATCCGACAGACGATAGAGATAATTGATCATCATCCCATGCGCCTGCGCGAGCCCTTTCTTCGAGGTGTCGCCGAGCCAGTTCAGGCGCTCCATCCGCGCCCCATTCGACAGATGGAAATGGGCAACCGGGTCCCTCGCCTTTCCGTCCGGACGGCGGTCCGCATAAAGATACCGGGCCGCCATGCGGGTCACCGGTCCCTGCAGCGCCGCTGCCAGATGTTCGTCGTCGTACCAGTTCGCCCGCCCGAGCGCGGATTTCAGAAGGTCCGCGTCCGTCTCGCCATCCGTGACCTGTCCGAGCGCTTTCCGCTCCTGGTTGGTCAACTCAAAGCCGTTTTCCTCGAGCGTTCTCGCGGACCATTTCGCCAGTCCCGGAATAGGGGAAAGCGTGGCGAACTTCTTCAGATTCGGGAAGTCATGTTTCAGCAGCTCGACAACGCGCTTGATAAGGAAATTGCCGAAGCTGATGCCGACCAGACCCTTCTGGGCATTCGAGATCGAGTAGAAAATCGCCGTGGTTGCGGCCGATACATCGCCCATCGGAGCGTCCGCATCCAGAATGTCGTGTACGTTCGCGGCCATGTCGGGCAGCAACGCCACCTCGACGAAGATCAAGGGCTCGGCCGGCATCGCCGGGTGAAAATAGGCAAAGCAGCGCCGGTCAGAATCGAGCCGGTTCTTGAGGTCGTCCCAGGAGCGGATCTCGTGCACGGCCTCGTAGGCGATCAGTTTCTCCAGAATCGCCGCCGGGCTCTCCCAGGTGATCTGTTTAAGCTCCAGCAGGCCGACATCGAACCAGGCCGCCAACATCTCCCGCAAATCATCCGAAAGCGCCTTGATGGCGGGCTCACTCCGGGCGTGCTCAAGCATCACAACCCGCATATCGACGAGGAATTTCACACCCTCAGGCAGCGTGGTGAAGCGCTTCAGCAACCGACGCCAGCGCGGCTCCAGTGCCCGCCGCAACTTGCTTTCCGCCTTGGCGCGGGCGTCCGGATCCTCCGCCCCCCGCACGGCTTCCATGGCCGCGTCGACGGCGTCGCGGTCCACGCCATAATTTTCAGCAAGCAGTTTGAGAAAGCGCAGCTGACCGGTCCCATCCAGCGCGAGATAGGTCCGCCCGAGACCAGCCGCCCGGGCGCGCGCCGACACCTCGTCGGAGCGAACCGTGAGGCAATCCTCCATTTGCTGGTGCACTCGCTCGAGGTCGTCCTCGGGAAGCTCCGGGCGCGGAAGGCCCGTGATCATGTAGCGGGTGGAATCGGACAGTCCCGACCATGCCTGGCGCAGGTTCGAGAGCGTACGGTCGATGAAGCTTGTCGGTTGATCGTTCGGCATATTCAGAAGATGGCCCAGCTCTGCATCGCCTTCAATGGTCTCTTGATGACGCCTTGGTGTCACTCGTCGCCCGGACGAGAATCTCGGACAGAATATCGGGGAAGATTTCGGGCAGATCCTCGGCGATCAGGCCCGGCCCGAACCGGTCCGCCGCCGCCCCATTGATCCAGACAGCGGCGGCGGCGGCCTCGAAAGGCGGCATGCCCTGTGCCAGCAGGCCGAGAATGGTACCGGCAAGAACGTCTCCCGTACCACCGGTGGCCAGCCAGGGCGGAGCATTGCTGTTGATCGCTGCCCGCCCGTCCGGGGCCGCTACAACCGTATCGGGCCCCTTGAGCACCAGAACCGCCCCTGTCCGCGAAGCGGCCGCGCGGGCCCGTTCAAGCTTGCTTCCCAACAGCCCCCGGAACAGACGCTCGAATTCGCCCTCATGCGGCGTCAGCACTGCAGGACCGGAGATGTTTCGGGAAAGCCCCTCAATATTTCCGGCGAAGGCCGTAAGCGCGTCGGCATCCAGCACGACAGCCTTGTTCGTTCGGAGAGCGGCATTCGCGAACTCGCGCGTGCGGCCAGTCAAACCATGGCCGGGTCCGACAAGGACCGCATTCTTCCGGGTGTCTCCGAGGATTGCCTCAAAGGCCGGGAGATCCGGCGCGGGCAGGACGATCGCACCCGGCGCGTCCAGCGCGTAGAGGTCGCAATGTTCCGGCAAAGCCGCGATACTCAAGAGACCGGCTCCAATCCGCCGCGCGGCACGGGCGGCAAGCCGCCCGGCTCCAGTCATCGGCCCGCCGCTCACGACCGCATGACCGCGGGTGTATTTGTGACTCGCGGCGCCCGCGCGGGGAAATTGATCTCGCCAGAGGACCGGGCCGTTCTCGGAGATCGCCGGCCCTATATCTTCCAGCACATCAGTTCCGATACCGATATCGGCGAGCACAAGCTCTCCCGTGAGCTGGCGGCCCGGATAAAGCAGATGCCCGGGCTTCTTGCGGAAAAAAGTCACGGTCAGGGCCGCAGGCACCGCGACTCCGCGGACGGCTCCGCTGTTCCCATCGACCCCGCTCGGAATATCCACAGCGACGGAGATCAGCGCGCCCTGTTCGACCCGCGC
Organism: Nisaea acidiphila; assembly: GCF_024662015.1. NCBI lineage: Bacteria > Pseudomonadati > Pseudomonadota > Alphaproteobacteria > Rhodospirillales > Thalassobaculaceae > Nisaea > Nisaea acidiphila. Next base: position 184,734 of record NZ_CP102480.1, read on the forward strand.
CTTCGCGTCACTGAGGAAATCGAACGCCGTTCCCTCGATATCGCGCGCGAGACCGGCGCCGAAAACCGCATCGACCAGAATGTCCGCACCGTCCAGGCGCTCCGGGTCCATTTCCCCTACCGGACCGTCCCAGGTTCGTGCCGCAAGCGCCGCATCGCCGGATAAACGATCCCGATCGCCGAGCAACACCAGTTCGACCGGCCAGCCATCGTCCCGCAACAGGCGTGCGACAACGAAACCGTCACCGCCGTTATTGCCCGGCCCGCAGGCAACCAACACCGGTCCGGTCGCAAATCGCTCTTTGATCGAGGCGGCGACCGACCGGCCGGCGGCTTCAATCAGATCGATACCGGGCATGCCGCCCTCTATCGTCATCCGGTCGGCCTCGCCCATTTCCGAAACGGTGAGCAGCGCCAGCTCGTTCACCCCAGATCTCCCAATCCATCCCCGGCCCCGGCAATTCGCCGCAGGCTGTTGCTCTTGTCGAAACCACAGGATAAGTCGAGAGTACAGGCCATGGAATGCGCGAATGCACTCACCTCGACGCAGAGCCGGATTCTTAAATGATTATTCTGACGCGTTTTCTCTGGCTGGCCCTCGGGGTACTCGGGTTTGTCGCCGTCGCTCTTGGGGCCTATGGTGCGCATGCAGCCGGGTTCGATGCACTTGCCCGCGACCGCTTCGAGACCGCGCTACTCTATCAGCTTGTCCACCTTGCCGGGCTAGCCGCCGCGCTGCTCCTCGCCAACCAGTCCAAGGCGCGACTGGCTCTAGCGAGCGCCCTGCTCTTCATCGCAGGCATGCTTTTGTTCTCGGGATCGCTATATGCGAACGCTTTCAGCGGCGGCCAGATACCGACCGGGCTCGCACCGCTCGGCGGGATCAGCTTCATGGCAGGCTGGATCGCACTCGGAATTGCCGGAGCACGGACAGTCAGGCCTTAATTCGAAGAGGGAAAATGGGGCGAGTGATGGGTCTTGAACCCACGACCTCCAGATCCACAATCTGGCGCTCTAACCAGCTGAGCTACACCCGCCACATGGTCTCCCGCGTGACCGCGAGGGCCGTTTAACTACTGTAACACGGAAAGTCCGTCAACCGGTTTGCCATGCGAAATTCCCAGCGACTTCTAGCTGCCGAAATAGGCTGCCAGTTTCGCGACGGCCTCATCCAGGATCGCATCCTGTTTGGCGAAACAGAAGCGAATGAAATTCTTTGGCGCCGCTCCGTGATAGAACGCGCTGACGGGTACCGCGGTCACCCCTGCTTCCGTGGTTATATGGCGGCAGAACTCAATGTCGTCACCGTCGAATCCGAGACCGGAGATATCGACAAACTGGAAGTAAGTTCCTTCGCATTCGACGCAGTCGAAGCCGTTGATCCGGCTGAGCCCGTCCGCCAGACGATTGCGCTTGGCCTGCATTGAGTCTCTAAGCCCGTGAAAATAGCCGTCGCCGAGGCCGAGGCCGTAGGCGACCGCACGCTGCAGGTTCGGTGCTGTCGTGAAGACCAGAAACTGGTGCGCCTTTGAAATCGGCTGCAGCAGCTCTGCCGGAGCCGTCAGATAGCCGACCTTCCAACCAGTGAGGGAGAAGGTCTTGCCCGCGGATCCGATCCGAACGCAGCGCTCGCGCATCCCCGGCAATGTCATGAGCGGGTGGTGCCGGCGGCCGTCGAAAGCCATGTGCTCGTAGACCTCGTCACAGACCGCGTAACAATCGTTCGCGATCACGATCTCCGCGATCGCGCTTAGCTCTTCTTCCGTAAAGACCTTCGAGGCCGGATTCATCGGCGAGTTCAGGACCAGCAACTTGGTCTTCTCGGTGAATGCCGCCTTAAGGGCCGCAATATCGAGATTCCATTCCGGCGGCCGCAGCGTGACGACCCGGGGAATGCCCCCTGCCCGTCGGATAATCGGCAGATAACAGTCATAGGTCGGCTCGATCAGCACCACTTCGTCGCCAGGCTCGATCAGCCCGAAAAAACAGGCGGCAAGCCCCTCGGTCGCACCGGTGCTGACCATGGTCTCGGTCTGCCAATCTACGTCCAGACCGTAGAAATGCTTGTTATGCGCAGCGACCGCCTGACGCAATTCAGGAACCCCCAGCATGGGCGGATATTGGTTCGGCCGGTCGAAGAGGAATTCGGACGCCTTCTTCAGGGCGGGTTCCGGACCAAAGTCATCCGGAAACCCCTGACCGAGATTGATCGATCCGTGTTCGATCGCCAGTCGCGACATGACTTCGAAAACCGTCGTTCCATAAGAGGACAGGAGGCTGTTGGCAGGCTTCATAGAAGTCACTCCGGCAGGGGCCGCGGCAAAAAAGTGCGAAGGCGCTTAGCCCAAGGCCGCGTGCTTGGCAAGACTTCCCGGTTCCACGCGGCGAAACGCCTGATTGTGAGGGATTGAGCCCGCCGCTATAAGGGCGCCGGAGAAATCAATAATTCACCGATAAATTCGGAAGGAACAGGGTTATGAGGAAGCTGGCGGAACGGCTCAACCATCTGGGGACAGAGACGGCCTTCTCCGTGCTGGCCCGCGCGAACCAGCTCGCAGCCGAAGGCAAGAGCATCATCAATCTCGGGATCGGCCAGCCGGATTTCCGCACCCCCGACAATATCGTCGAGGCTGCGGTCAAGGCCCTGCATGACGGGCACCACGGCTATACGCCGGCGAACGGAATTCCGGCTTTGCGCGACGCAGTCGCCGCCAATCTTGAGAAGCGCCACGGCGTCGCCGTCGATCCGGGCCGGGTCCTCGTCGTTCCGGGCGGCAAGGTGACCATGTTCCTCGCGATGATGATCTTCGGAGAGGAAAGCGCGGAGATCATGTTCCCCGACCCGGGCTTTCCGATCTATCAATCTGCCATCGAGTTCTCCGGCGCCAAGGCTGTATCAATCCCGCTTCGCGAGGAAAACGGCTTCGCCTTCTCGGCGGAGGAAGTGCTCGCCGGCATAACCGAGCGCACCCGCCTCATCATCGTCAACAGCCCGGCCAATCCGACCGGGGGCGTGGTCCCGCGCGCCGAGTTCGACAAGCTCGTCCGCGGCCTGCAGGCCTGGCCGGACGTTGCGATCATGAGCGACGAGATCTACAGCGAGATGCTGTATGACGGGCGCGAACATGTCAGCCTCCTGCAATATCCGGAAATCGCCGACCGGCTGATCCTGCTCGACGGATGGTCCAAGACCTACGCGATGACCGGCTGGCGGCTCGGTTACAGCGTCTGGCCAAAGGATGTCTTCCCGCACGCCGAGAAGCTCTGCGTCAACATTCATTCCTGCGTGAACGCCGCTGCGCAATATGCCGGCCTCGAGGCCCTCACCGGCCCCCAGGACGCGGTCGGCGAGATGCTGAAGGCGTTCGACGAGCGGCGCAAAGTCATCGTGCGCGAACTGAACCAAGTCCCGGGATTCCGCTGTATCGAACCCGGCGGGGCGTTCTACGCGTTCCCCAATATCGAAGGGACCGGTGTGAAGGCGCAGGCCCTGCAGGAAAAACTCCTGGAAGAGGCCGGCGTCGCCGTGATCGCGGGTACCAGCTTCGGCGGTTTCGGAGAAGGCTATCTGCGCTTCTCCTATGCGAACTCGACCGAAAACATCATTGAGGCCATCAATCGCATTAAGACCTGCCTTGCCTGATCCCTCCCAGGGCGGACAGACCATGACCGGGGCAGAAGATATCACTCTTACCTTTGTGGGCTGCGGCGATGCCTTCGGTAGCGGAGGACGCTTCAATACCTGCTTTCACGTGCAGACGCCGGAGACACGCTTTCTGATCGATTGCGGCGCAAGTTCCCTGATCGCGATGAAAGCGCTCGGCGTCGACCGCAACCCGATCGAGAGCATTCTGATCACGCATTTCCACGGCGATCATTTCGGGGGCATCCCCTATTTCATGCTGGATGCCCAGTTCTTCAGCAAACGGACCGGGCCACTGACTATCGTCGGGCCGACAGGCCTCGAGCACTGGATCGAACGCACGATGGAAACCGCCTTTCCCGGCTCTTCGCGCGCAAAACGAAAATTCGACCTCAACCTGATCGAGATTGAACCCGGAACCACACACAGCGTCGGCTCGCTCGAGATTCACGCGGAGCAAGCCCTTCACGGAGCGCCGGACGGCCCGTTCCTCGCTTACCGTATCTCAACGCGGGGCAAGACAATCGCTTATACCGGCGATACCGAATGGACCGGCAGCCTCGTCCCAATCGGAAAGAACGCCGACCTTCTGATTGCAGAGGCCTACTTCTTCGACAAACAGGTGCCTTTCCACCTGGACCTCGCGACGCTCGCAGACAGGCTGCCGGACTTGACACCCAAGCGGTTGATCCTGACCCACATGAACGAGGACATGCTCGCAAGAACAGGTTCTCTCGATTACGAAACCGCTTCGGACGGAATGGTGGTCACGTTATGAAGCTCGGACGAATTTCACGCCGCCCGAACAGACGCCCAAAAATTAGGCAGGCGCTCAGAATTTGCGCAAAAGATGGGAGGCCACACTCTCGTTCGGATCAGATAGTCACATTAAATCAATAACTTACATTTCCACGCACGATTGGCACGGAGTATGCTATTTGGGTGTCCGTGACCCGCATGGCGGGACATCAACAGCAGAGCAACGAAGCAATGAAAAAAATCGAAGCCATCATCAAGCCCTTCAAGCTCGACGAAGTGAAGGAAGCGCTGCATGAAGTTGGCATCCAGGGAATCACCGTAACCGAAGCCAAGGGGTTCGGCCGCCAGAAAGGGCATACCGAACTTTACCGAGGAGCCGAGTACGTCGTCGATTTTCTCCCCAAGGTGAAAATCGAGGTCGTTATGGAGGACTCTCTGGTCGAACGGGCCGTGGACGCCATACAGTCCGCGGCGCGCACCGGTCGTATCGGCGATGGAAAGATATTCGTTTCCGGCGTCGATGATGTCATCCGTATCCGAACCGGAGAATCCGGGGGCGATGCCCTCTAGGGGGCAATGAACCCGTTCCGCCTTACCGGAGGAACGAAACGCCCGCACTGATGTCAGTCGGGCGAAACAATGGCAGGGACACCCGGGGAGAGGGGCCCGCCGAAACAGGGAGCACCGCCACCAAGGCGTTCGGACAACCAGGCACAGGTTGGCCAAGCGCCGCAAAGGCAAGCCCCTCTTAGGAGTCAGGAAGGAAGACTTATGTCTGATGTGAACGCCGTCATGAGCATGATCAAGGAACACGACTGCAAGTTCGTTGATCTGCGCTTCACGGATCCGCGCGGCAAGATGCAGCACGTGACCCAGGCCATCGAAACGATCGACGAAGAGAGCCTCACCGAAGGCTTCATGTTCGACGGCTCCTCCATCGCCGGCTGGAAGGCGATCAACGAGTCCGATATGAACCTGATGCCGGACCTGTCGAGCGCCCGTGTCGATCCGTTCTTCGCGCAGCCGACCCTGATGCTGTTCTGCGACGTTCTGGACCCGATCACCGGTCAGCCGTATGAGCGCGACCCGCGTTCGACCGCGAAAGCCGCTCTGAATTACCTCAACAGCCTCGGTATCGGCGACACCGCGTTCTTCGGCCCGGAAGCCGAGTTCTTCGTGTTCGAAGACGTTAAGATCAAAACCGGCAGCAACGTCGGCTACTACGAGCTCGATCATCCGGAACTCCCGGCCAATTCCGCCCGCGCCTACGAAGAAGGCAACATGGGTCACCGTCCGGGCGTTAAGGGCGGCTACTTCCCGGTCCCGCCGGTCGACAGCGAGCAAGACCTGCGCAGCGAAATGCTGGCGGTCATGGGTGAAATGGGTGTGCCGATCGAAAAGCACCACCACGAAGTCGCCCCGGGCCAGCACGAGCTCGGCATGAAGTTCGGAACTCTTCTGGAAACCGCGGACTGCCTGCAGCTTTACAAATACGTCGTGCATAACGTCGCGCACGCCTATGGCAAGACCGCGACCTTCATGCCGAAGCCGATCGCAGAAGACAACGGCTCTGGCATGCACGTGCACCAGTCGATCTGGAAGGACGGCAAGCCGCTCTTCGCGGGCAACGGGTACGCCGACCTCTCCGAAATGTGCCTGTACTACATCGGCGGCATCATCAAGCACGCCAAGGCGATCAACGCTTTCGCGAACTCCACGACCAACAGCTACAAGCGTCTGGTCCCGGGCTTCGAAGCGCCGGTGCTGCTCGCCTACTCCTCGCGGAACCGCTCGGCCTCCTGCCGTATACCGTTCGTGAACAGCCCGAAGGGCAAGCGCGTCGAGGTTCGGTTCCCGGATGCCGCCGGCAACCCTTACCTGACCTTCTCCGCGATGCTGATGGCCGGCCTCGACGGCATTCAGAACAAGATCCATCCGGGCGACCCGATGGACAAGGATCTGTACGACCTGCCGCCGGAAGAACTCGCCGACGTCCCGACCGTCGCGGGCAGCCTGCGCGAAGCGCTGGAATGCCTCGATGCGGACCGTTCGTTCCTGACCCAGGGCGATGTCTTCACCGACGATCAGATCGATGCCTATATCGAGCTGAAGATGGAAGAGGTCATCAAGTTCGAACAGGCCCCGCATCCGGTCGAGTTCCAGATGTACTACTCCGTCTAAGACGGCCAGGCGGCCGGACCTTCCGGCCGCCGCGTCTTACGACGACACCAAGTCCTCCCGCCGGTGCGCTTATGGCCGGCGGGCGGCTTCCTCCCAAAACTCGGGCCGCCTCGTGCGGCCCGTTTTTTTGTCAGGTGGCACGGCCCCGGGCACGGGGACGAGCGAAAGCAATGACCAAGCCGCTGGCAACGATCATCCCTCCCCCGACGATCAGATGCAGCCCCGGCACCTCGTCGAAGAAAAGCAGCCCGAACAAAGCGGCGTAGAGCAGCGTGCTGTAATAGAACGGCGCGATGAAGTTCGCCTCGCCCATCGCCGCCGCCTTAATGAACAGCAATTGCCCGCACACCATGATCGAGCCGACGCCGACCAGGTACGGCATCTGCTCCCAGCTCGGGAGCTCCATGAACGGGATTGCCGCCAGCCCCGAGATGACAAGACCGGCGAGATTGTTGATGGCAAGAATGGTCAACGGTTTGTCGCTCTGCGCCAGGACCCGGATCGTCACCACCTCCGCGCCGACCAGGAGCGCCGACAACAGGGCGATCATCGCTCCCGTCTGGAAAACACCGGCTCCCGGTTGGTTCATCACGACGACGCCCGCCAGACCGACGGCGGCGCCGAACCAGCGCAACGGCACCAGTTGCTCCTTCAGGACAAGAATGGCGAAAACCATGGCGAAGATCGGGCTTGTCCAGGCGATTGCGAGCGCATCCGCGAGCGGCATCATGCCGACCGCGGCGAAGGACGCCGCGACCCCGGCCGCGCCGAACACCACACGGACACCGTGTTTCATCGGGATGGATGTTCGGAACACGCCGCGCCCTCGATGCAGGACGAAGGGAAGCAGGGTCAGGAAGCCGAACAGAAAACGCGAGAACGCGATCTGGACCGGATGCAGCGCCGGACCGGCCTCCAGCAACTGCACGGCTTTCGCGCAAGCATTCGCTCCGGCGAAGAATGCACAGGAAATCACGACCAGCAGGGCCGTCTTCAGCGCCGTTTGCGCAGTCATATCTCGTTCCGCTCAGCCATGGGTGTGGCGGATCATCGGGAGACAGGCGCGTTCGGGCAACGAACAATGCAGAGAGTACGGAATGCAAAAATGTTCAGCGTCGGGAGCCCCCGGGCATCACCCGGCGAGACGGGTCTCCTCAATGAAGTCGATCAGCGGCTGCAGATCCATCACGTGATCGTAGGCACGCCGGCTCGTCAATTCCTGGATCGCCTTTCCTTCCGCCGCGGCCTGCGCGAACAACTGCGTATCGCGCAAAGTCGCTACTTTCGGAAATCCGAGATCTTCAAGGAAATGCTCCAGCTGTTCTGCCGCCCTGGTCCTCAGACGGACCCGGTTACCGACGAATGCGACCGCGCGCTTGTTCTTGCGGATCGGCTTCAAACCGCCGAGTTGATCGATAAAGCGCCGCGTTCCATCCTCGTCGAAGGCCGAGGGCAGCACCGGGATGACAATCACATCCGCCTGTTTCACCACGTCCTTCACCACATCGCGGCTCATCGCCGCGACGCAGTCGACCACGAGAATTTCGGTTTTCTTCCGCGGCTTCGCGCCTTCTTCCTCAAGGTCGACCCCGCGAATCCTCGGTAAATCCGAGGGGCGCCGCCTCAGCCATCCAAGAGAGCTCTGCTGCAGGTCGAGATCGCCGAGCGCCGTGTCCAGTCCGCGGGCCGCGTAATGCGCGGCCAAAGTCGTCGCGAGCGTCGTTTTCCCTGCTCCGCCCTTGGTATTCGCAACAGCGATGGTGAACATCGTTCCTCCGGTCTTCCGTACCGGCTACGCGCCGGAAACCCTGTTTGGCAGAGATCACGGAAGATCGACTTCGATACTCCGACCGCCTTCGCCGTGCTGGCTGTCACGTGCGCTCACAATCACCTTTCGCGTCCCGTCGGGGACCGCAACGCCGGAAAGCGACCGGGTGAACGGTTGCTCGTCGACATGCGGGTGATAGAGCACGCGCTCGCCCAGCAAAGTCCCGTCGGGCGTTTTCACCACCCAGGCATTGGCATAGTGATCCCACCCGGTATCGGCATGGCGCACCGTCACATGGAAGGTATAGGTGCCGTTCGATGCGCGCTCGACGCGCACCTTCTCGACATCCGCCTCACCGGCGGACGCAGCACCCGCTCCCAGAAACAGGAACATGACGGTGGCCCCTATGGAGCCGCGGCGACGGGACTTCGACTTCACGATCATCTCGCCCTTATATGCGCACACAGTACGCCTTTTGATTCGCCCTGGCAACCGGGCTCAGCTGTTTTCCAGCTTGCGCTTCCGTCCGTTGCCGTCAAGGGCGACAAAGGTGAATTGCCCCTCGGTCACGAGAACTTCATCGAGATGATACTCGCCGGAACGGATCGCCCATGCCTCGATCTTGTAGGTAAGCGAGGTCGTCCCCTGCTTCTCGAAGCTGGCATAGCAGCACAGGATATCGCCGACTTTCACCGGCTTATGAAAGGTCATCGCCTCAACACCGACCGTCGCGACCCGTCCCTTCGCATGCTGCGCGGCAGCCGTTCCGCCGGCGATATCCATCTGGCTAAGCACCCAGCCGCCGAAAATATCGCCGCTCGGATTGGTATCCGCCGGCATGGCAATCGTGCGGACTTGCAGGGTTCCGCGGGGCTGCCTCTCGTCTTGCGCCATAACGACTCCTGATTGCTTGGCGAGCACTGACCATATCTTGTAGTATTCGCAGAACGGACTACAGGATAAACGCATTTCTGACCCTCAAGGACGCATTCACTCCATGTCGGACCTGTTCCAAAGCAACGCCGCCCGCAGCGATGACGATTATTCGGCAAAGGATATCGAGGTTCTTGAGGGCCTTGAGCCCGTCCGGCGCCGCCCGGGCATGTATATCGGCGGAACCGACGAGCGGGCGATGCATCATCTGGTCGCCGAGGTGCTCGACAACTCGATGGACGAAGCCGTCGCAGGATTTGCAAGCCGGATCGAAATCGATCTGTCGGCCGACATGACCGTCACCATCCGCGACAACGGGCGCGGTATTCCGGTCGACCCGCACCCGAAATACAAGGACAAGTCGGCGCTGGAAGTCATCCTGACCACTCTGCATGCCGGCGGAAAATTCTCAGACAAGGTCTACAGCACCTCAGGCGGCCTCCACGGCGTCGGCATTTCGGTCGTGAACGCGCTGTCGGACGACCTCGAGGTGGAAGTGGCGCGGGACAAGCAGCTCTATGCGCAGCGCTTCAGCCGCGGCCATCCCCAGGGCGGACTGGAGAGCCGTGGCGCAGTCGCGAACCGGCGCGGCACCACTGTACGTTTTCACCCCGACGACGAGATCTTCGGCCGCGCCCGGTTCCGCCCGGCCCAGCTCTACCGCATGGCGCGCTCGAAAGCCTATCTGTTCAAAGGCGTCGAGATCCGCTGGTCCTGCGACACCGCCCTCATCGGCGAGGGCGACGACACACCGGCCGCCGCCACGCTGCATTATCCAGGCGGTCTCTCGGACTTCCTGACCAGCACGCTCGGCGACCGCGCCCTGATCGGCGAGGCTTTCGCCGGCGACAAGGAAGAAGCGACCCGCGAGCGCGTCGAGTGGGCCGTCACCTGGCCGGACGACAATGACGACGGCTTCATGCACGCCTATTGCAACACCATCCCGACGCCGAGCGGCGGCACCCACGAAGCAGGTCTGCGGACCGCCCTGCTCCGGGGCATTCGCGCCTATGCCGAAATGGTCGGCGGGCAGAAGAAGGCGGCTCAGATCACCGCCGAGGACGTCATGGGTGGCGCCTGCATCATGCTCTCCGTCTTCGTGAAAGACCCGCAGTTCCAAGGACAGACCAAGGAGAAGCTGGTCAGCGCGCATGCTACCAAGCTGGTCGAACAGGCGGTGAAAGATCATTTCGATCTCTGGCTTTCCGCCACTCCGGAAACGTCCAACCGCCTCCTTGAACGGATCCTGGAGCGGGCGGAGGACCGGCAGCGCCGGCGCCAGCAGAAAGAGGTCTCGCGCAAGACGGCGACCCGGAAGCTGCGCCTGCCCGGAAAGCTTGCCGATTGCTCGAGCTCCGACATGGAGGCGACAGAAATCTTCCTGGTCGAGGGCGACAGCGCCGGCGGTTCCGCCAAGCAGGCGCGCGATCGCAAGACCCAGGCGATCCTGCCTCTGCGTGGTAAGATCCTGAACGTGGCCAGCGCGTCCTCGGAGAAGCTGCGCGCCAACCAGGAACTCTCAGACATTTCCCTCGCCCTCGGCTGCGGCTCGGGCAGCAGCTACAACGAGGAGAACCTGCGCTACGGCAAGGTCATCATTATGACCGATGCCGACGTGGACGGTGCCCATATTGCGTCTCTGCTGATGACTTATTTCTTCCGCGAGATGCCGAAACTTGTCGAACAGGGCCATCTCTATCTCGCCATGCCCCCGCTCTACCGTCTGACCCAGGGCACGAAATCGGTTTATGCTCGGGACGATGCGCACCGCGAGGAACTGCTCCGGACGGAGCTCACCGGACGCGCGAAAATCGAGGTGTCTCGCTTCAAAGGTCTCGGCGAGATGCCGCCGGCACAGTTGAAGGAAACTACGATGGACCCGGAGAAGCGCATACTTCTGCGGGTTTCCGTACCGCCTTCGCTGAAAGCCGCCGATCCCGCGAGCGAAGGCGCCGAAGCTCGGCGTGTGCTGGAACAGACGGTCGAGACGCTGATGGGCCGCAAGCCGGAGCTCCGCTTCCAATTCATTCAGGAGAATGCGAAGTTCGTCACCGATCTCGACGTTTGAGGAATTGGGCGACTTCCGGCCGGCGAAGTGAAATCGGGAAATAATTTCACAATTATTACCGACCTATTGTTCCGTTACTACATTTCGCACGAAATCATGGCTGCATTGCACGGATTCGGCCATCTCTTTGTTGACAGCGGGCGCCCTGCACCTAATATCCGCCTCATCTTCGCGACTGGCACATCCAAGAAAAACCGTGCCTTCTCAGACAACGCGATAATATAGGCGGTATCTTGACGTTTTCAGACCTTGGACTTAGCGACGCGGTCGTCTCGGCGGTAACCGACGCCGGGTACACCACCCCCACCCCCATCCAGGAACAGGCAATTCCGCACGTGCTGATGGGACGGGACATTCTCGGCTGCGCGCAGACCGGTACGGGAAAGACGGCATCCTTCACGCTGCCGATGATCGATATTCTCGCTGCCGGACGGGCCAAGGCGCGCATGCCTCGGTCGCTGATCCTCTGCCCGACGCGGGAACTGGCCGCTCAGGTCGCGGACAATTTCGTCAAGTACGGCAAAAACAACCAGCTCAGCATGGCGCTGCTCATCGGCGGCGTAGCCTTCTCCGAGCAGGAGCAGAAGCTTGATCGCGGTGTGGACGTCCTGATCGCCACTCCGGGCCGCCTGCTCGACCATTTCGAGCGCGGTCGCATCCTGCTGACCGACGTGAAGGTTCTGGTGATCGACGAGGCCGACCGGATGCTCGACATGGGCTTTATTCCGGATGTCGAGCGTATCGTCAGTCTGCTACCGCGTATCCGCCAGACCCTGTTCTTCTCGGCGACGATCTCCAAGGAGATCCGCAAGCTCGCAGACGCCTTCCTGATCAATCCAAAGGAAATCACCGTCGCCGCCGCGTCCTCTGCCGCTGAGACCGTGAAGCAGTGGCGCGCCAAGGTCGCCCCGAAAGACAAGCGGGCCGCTCTGCGCAGCCTGATCGACAGCGAAAAGCCGACAAACGCCATCATCTTCTGCAACCGCAAGCGCGACGTCGGGGTCGTGCACCGCTCGCTGAAACGGCACGGTTACAATGCCGTCGAGCTGCATGGCGACATGTCACAGCCTGACCGCATGAAGACCCTACAGAGGTTCAAGGACGGCGATGCCGACTTGCTCTGCGCGAGCGACGTGGCGGCCCGCGGCCTCGACATCGCGGGTCTCAGCCACGTGTTCAATTTCGATGTCCCGACTCACGCCGAGGACTATGTGCACCGGATCGGCCGTACGGGCCGCGCCGGCCGTGAGGGGCGCGCCTTCACGCTGACGACTTCCGAAGAGGCGAAATACCTCCAGGCCATCATCAAGCTCATCGGCAAGGATATCCCGGTATGCGAGATTCCGGGCCTCACGGCTGCGGATGGCGGCGACGCCGCGCAGGAGGAAGAGCGCGGCGAAGAAAAGCGCGAGCGCGGCGGCCGACGGAAGTCCCGCTCCCGCGGCGGACGTGACGGACGCTCCGACGACACTCCCAAGGCCGACAACGTGACGGATTTCCCTGCGAAGGAGGCTCGTCCGTCTAAGCGGCGGCGCAATCGCGACGAGGATGCCGATCTGGAACCCGTGGTCGGCCTTGGCGATCACGTCCCGGCGTTTCTGCTGCGTAAGTAGTATCGGTGCCGGCATTACGGCGCCGCTTGATTTTACCGCCCATTTCGGAAACGATCTGAGCCTTCTTGGCCCTAAGCTCCGGATTTCCGATGCAGACGATCTTCGTTCAGGTTAAGTGCGAACTAGGCGAGGCCTACAACGTGGCCGACGCGGCGATTATGGATTTCGAGGAAGTCTCCGAAGTCCATTCGACATCCGGCCAGTACGATCTGATGATGAAATGCTACCTACCGGACGATACGGATATCGGTCGTTTCGTCACTGAGAAGATCCAGAGCATCGACGGCGTGAAGGATACCTTCACGATCATCACCTTCAAGGCGTTCACCTAGCCGTCCGAAGGCTAGATATTCTACAACTCACGCCTGCTCTTGCGCAGAGACCTCTTCGCCGAGGTCTTCATCTCCAGATGAGAATACCGCGCCGTCCGTGATCGCAGTTTCGAAGGACACTCCGTCCAGACGGGCGCCGGCGAAATTCGTGTTCGAACAGATTGTCTTTTCGAACTTCGCACCGTTGAGGGTTGCCGGAAACCGGACGACGCGTCGGTCGCCGCGGGTACTCAAAACGTTGACGAAGCCGAGATCGGCCTTTGCGATGTTCGCGGAGGACAGGTCGGCATTCATCAGGATGACGCCGCGCATATCGGCATCCATGAAGTTCGTGTTCGAAAGATTGGCGCCGGTGAAATCGGCCATCGTCAGGAACGAGCTACCGAAATTGCACTTCTCAAGATTTGCGCCGGTGAACTTGGCGACGCTGAGATCCGCATTTCGGAAGTCGAGACCGGTCATGTTGGCCCCCGAAAAATCAGCCTGCTCGCCTTCCTTACCGTCCGTCGCCAGCCATTTCATGTGCTTCTGGACTTTGACCTTGAGACTTTCCTCAAGATCCCTGATGCCGAGAAACACCCGGCAATTATCGAGGCGTGCGCCTTTTATATCGCAGACCGAAACGTCCACATTCCGGAGCACGGCCCCCTCGAGGTCCGCGCCGCGAAGACTTGCACCTTTCAGATTGGTGCCCGCCATCACGGCGTTCTTCATGCGCGCAAGCTCGAGATTCGCACCTTCGAGATCCGCACCGGAGAAATTGACGGCGATAAGCTCTGCTTCGGAGAGGTTGCTGTTCTTAAGCGACGCCCCCTCAAGATTTGCTTCCGACATGTTTGAACGGGAGAAATTCGACTTGTCGAGAACCGCATCCGACATATCGACGCTCTGGGTGCGCTCCATGCCCGCGTCGCGGATATCTCCGGGGCGCATATCGGCTTCGCGGAAATCCGATCCGCCGAGGCGGGCGCCCGTAAATTTTGCGCCGCGCAGATCCGCACGGAAAAAATTCGATCCTGCAAGATTTGCCCGCCGCATGACGGCGCCGAACATGTCGGCTCCCGAGAAATCGCCACGAACGAAGGCGGCTCCGGTCATGTCCACGCCGGAAAGAAGTGCGCTGTGTAACTTAGCGTTGGGCGCGCGCAATCCCTTCAGACTTGCATTTCGCAAATCCGCACGCTTGCATCCGGGTACGCCATCAAGGAAGCCTCGATGGAGGACGATTATTTCTTTAAGTGCAGCTTCATCCATCGAGATGCAGTTCCGGCGCGGCTCCAACGAAAACTATACCAGAAGGTTATTGAGCTGGTCTTTTTCCGATTTTTCAAGCACTAAAGATTACAAAGGAGCGCTTATTTAAATCGAATTGTATTGATTTCATGGGGATTTTAGCAGTGCATTGGTTAACGCATTGCTAACCGCCGCTTGTGTCGGGTCAATAACCGGGATGCCAATCTCCTCTTCGAGAGCCGCGCGGTACCTCGCCATCCCGGCACACCCAAGCACCACGACCTGCGCACCGTCGAGCTCGCGTAGCTCATTGCCTTTTTCCACCAACCGGGCATAGGCCCGCGTCTCATCCGACAGCTCCACAACACCGAGGCCGAGCGCGCGCTCGCCGGCCAGACGGGACTCGAAGCCGAGGGTGCGGATATAGCGCATGTGGCGCGGGATCGACTTCTCAAGGATCGCTATGACACCGAAGTTGCCGGCGACGCTCATCGCCCTCAGCATTCCTGACTCGGCGATCCCGAAGACCGGCTTGCCCGCCGCTTCCCGCGCGGCATGGATACCCGGATCGGAATAGCAGGCGATAACGAATGCGGACGCGCTGTTCGCGCGGCGGGCCACAATCTCCCGCACCTGAACGGCGGCAAGATCGGCATCTGCCTGGCTCTCAACGCCGGGAGGACCATCCGGATTGGTCAGGCATTCGATGTCAGGACCGCCAGGCAGCCGGAGACCTTCGAGAGCGTCGCTCATCGCCTCCGTAACCGCTTCGGTGCTGTTCGGGTTGATCACAACGATCGGATCACTCATCGGCTTAGCTCTCTTCCCCAAGTCCCTTGGCAACAAGTTCGGTAACGTCGGGCGAGAGCCCGGCATAGCGACGGATCCGCTCCAGGCATTGCCGCATCATACGCTGGCGCGCCTCGTCGTAGCGCTTCCAGCGCGTCAAGGGCGCCACGAGGCGCGCGGCGACCTGCGGGTTCATCTCATCAAGCCGGACAACCTGATCCGCGAG
Source organism: Nisaea acidiphila (assembly GCF_024662015.1). Lineage (NCBI taxonomy): Bacteria > Pseudomonadati > Pseudomonadota > Alphaproteobacteria > Rhodospirillales > Thalassobaculaceae > Nisaea > Nisaea acidiphila. The sequence goes on from NZ_CP102480.1 coordinate 200,278, forward strand.
AAAGTTGTATCCGGCGCCGTCGGGCGCGTGGAAACGGACCGGGTTCCCACTGGAGAAAGCCCCTATCACCGCGCGCACACGGTTCGGCGTCGCGAGGTCGAATTTCGGATGTTCAAGCAGCCTCTTCACCGTTTCCAGCGTATCCGGCAATGAACTCGTCGCCGAGAGCGTGAACCATTTGTCGAGCACCAGCGGTGTGTCCTGCCAGCGATCGTGGAACGCCTTCATCGCATCGCGGCGTTCCGGACAATCGACGTTATTGAGCGCCTGCAGGGCCGACATGCTTTCGGTCATGGTTGTCGCCGCGGCAGCCTGGAGTGCTGCGAGCGCCACGGCTCCGGTATCACCGCCCGCGACAAGATATCCAAGTGCAACGGCCTTGAGAGCCCGCGAGCCCATGGCCGCCGTCGACATGTCTTCCGGATCGTGTGCGATGGAGAGCCGGTCATAGCTTTCCTGGAACAGGCCGGCATGGCGCAGACCTATTTCGCGCCGCGCGGCATTGCGGGCTGCGTGAATGGCCTCCGGGTCCGCCGGCGTCATCGCATCGGCAAGCACGCTCTCGCCTGGAAGAGTCAGCAATTCGGCCGCGAAAGCGGGCTCGATGTCGGGACCGCTCAGGATCTCTCCGACCGCTTGCAGGAAATCGTCATCCAAAACCGCATCGTACCGCCCCTTACGCGCGGCCGCGGTGAGCGCTCCGGTAAGATAGGCCTGCCCCGCATCCCAGCGCGCGAAAGGGTCGTCATCGTGCCGGTAGAGGAAGCACTCCTGCTCCGCGGTCCGGTTGGTACGCAGCCTGACCGGCGCCGAAAAACCTCGCAGCAGGGACGGCACCGGACGGTCGTCGACATTCTCAAAAACGAAAACCTGTTCGGATTGGCTAACCGGAAGGACGCGGGCCTTCGGGATGTCCTCGGCATTCTCTCCGAGCAATTGAAGCGGCAGAGCTTGGCCTTCCCCATCAAGCAGCGCCATCGAGAGCGGGATAAGCATCGGCTCTTTGGCAGGCTGCCCCGGCGTCGGTGGCAGGATTTGACGCACCTTGAGCGTGGCTGTTTTGGCATCCGGGTCATGCGCAAGATCGACTTCAAGCTCGGGTGTCCCCGACTGGCTGTACCAAAGCCGGAACTGCCCGAGATCGATGCCGCTCGCGTCTTCCATCGCCGCGACAAAATCCTCGCAGCGAACCGCCTGCCCGTCATGCCGCTCGAAATAGAGATCCATCCCCCTGCGGAAGGCATCGGCTCCCAGCAGTTCATGGATCATCCGGATGACCTCGGCCCCCTTTTCGTAGATGGTCACCGTGTAGAAATTATTGATCTCAAGATAGCTCTCGGGCCGTACCGGGTGTGCCGTCGGCCCTGCATCTTCCGGGAACTGGACTGCCCGCAGCAGCCGCGCATCGGCCACTCGCTTCACCCCGCGCGAATGGGTATCGGAAGTGAATTCCTGATCGCGAAAGACCGTCAAGCCTTCCTTGAGGCTGAGCTGAAACCAGTCCCGGCAGGTCACCCGGTTGCCGGTCCAGTTATGAAAATATTCATGCGCGACGATGCCTTCGAGGCGCTCATAGTCAGCATCCGTTGCGGTCTGAGGGTCAGCCAGCACGAACTTGCTGTTGAAGATGTTCAGCCCCTTGTTCTCCATCGCTCCCATGTTGAAGTGGCTGACGGCGACGATCATGAAGAGATCGAGATCGTATTCGAGACCGAAGCGCTCCTCGTCCCATTTCATGGAGCGCTTGAGGCTGTCCATGGTGTGGCCGGTGAGATGTTCGTTGCCATGCTCGACATAGACCCGAAGTTCCACCTCCCGGCCCGACATGGTGCGGAAACTGTCCCGGACACAGGCGAGATCTCCGGCGACCGCGGCGAAGAGATAGGACGGCTTCGGAAACGGGTCGTGCCAGACAGCGAAATGACGACCTTCATCAAGCATTCCGGACTGCATCAGATTGCCGTTTGAGAGCAGCACAGGAAACCGATCCGCATCCGCTTCCAGACGTGTCGTATAGACAGCCATGACGTCCGGACGGTCCGGGAAGTAGGTGATCCGGCGAAAGCCTTCGGCCTCGCACTGTGTGCAATACATGCCGTCGGACATGTAAAGTCCTTCGAGGGCCGTATTCTTTTCCGGCTCGATCGTCGTGACGATTTCCAGCGTAAAGTTTTCCGGAACAGCAGAAAGGAAAAGCTTGTCGCCCTCGATACGGTAACCTCCTTCCGGCACCGCCGCGCCATTCAGCGAGATGGACAGCAGGCGGAGCCCCTGTCCGTCGAGCTCAAGCACATCCGTAATGTCCGTCGTCTGCGGGTTCCGCCGCCCCTGGAGAGTACTGGCAACCTTCGTCTCACCGTCGCGAAGGTCGAAATCGAGCGCGACTGTATCGATCATGAAGGCCGGCGGGGTGTAATCGGAAAGTCTCTTCACTTGCGGTCCGGCGGCGTTCTCGACGCGTGTCATTTCAACTCCGTATCTTTCGGAAGTTCGGTCGCGGCAGCTCAGTTGGCCATCCAGCCGCCATCGATCATCAGGTTCTCACCGGTAATATAGGTCGCCTCGTCGCTCGCAAGAAACAGCACCGCATTGGCGACATCGCTTGGCAGGCCCAGACGCGGCCAGGGAGTGCGTGCCTCGGAATAGGCGAGAATATCGGGGTCGATCGCGGGACCGGTCTTGCCGGTCAGGATCTTGCCGGGCGCTACCGCGTTGCAGACGATCCCGTCTTTCGCGTAATCGCCGGCAATCTGCCGCGTCATATAGACGACCGCGGCTTTCCCGGTGCCGTAGGCGAGATCGTGCGGAGAGCGGATCATGCCGTGCTGTGAGGAGATATTGACGATCCGCCCGCGCACCCCGTCACGCGCCGGCTGCGTCAGCATCTGCTGCACCGCCCGCTTGCAGCCGAAGAATACGCCCTTGGCATTGACGCCCATGACGCGGTCCCACTCCTCCTCGCTGGTCTCGAGCAACGCCTTGCTGACCCCGATGGCCGCATTGTTCACGATAATGTCCAGTGCCCCATACCGGGAAACGGAGAAACCGACCGCGGCATCGACCGAGTCCCAGCTTGCAACATCCAACTCGACGAATTCGGCGCTCCCGCCTGCGGATCGGATCAAATCGAGAGTCTTGTCGCCGCCCTCGCGCGGCATATCCGTGAGGTCCGCGACGATGACATGCGCCCCCTCTTCGGCAAAGCGGAGGGCAATCGCCTTGCCGATCCCGGATGCGGCACCGGTGACGATCGCGGTTCTGTCTTTGAGGCGCATTGGCAGCTCCGGAAGAAATCCCGCCGAGGACCGGCAGACAAGATCGAAGCATAAATGGGGACCGAGATTTGGCAATACGCGCCGCGGCCCCAAAGATGGCGAGAAACGCGACCGGTTCAGAAACGAGAAAAGGCGCAGCGATCGTCCGCTGCGCCCGTTCTATCTTGTGGATCCACTCGACCGGTCAGGCCGCGGCGGTATTCCGCATGTTAGTGTAGGCAACCGCACAATGTGTCGTGCAATACGGCCGTCCTGGCTCCACACGCTCACCGCAGAACTTGAAATCCGGCGATTTCGGATCGCCGATGGGCCAGGAACACTTGTTGCGATCCCATTCCTGGGCCGCGAGCGGCGACAGTTTGCGCTTCTTCGGCTCGACCGGCTTATCGGAGCGCACGATCGGCGATTGCCGCTTCGGAAGTCCCATCCGATGCACCTTGCCGACAACGGCGTTCCGCGAAACGCCAAGCTCGTTTCCGATCTGTGTAATGGACAATCCGTCGGCCCAGAGCTGCTTGAGCTGTTCCAGACGGTCGTCGGTCCACGCGCTGACTGCGCTTTCGGCCATTCTGCCCTCCAAATCTGACATAAAGTCGGCGACATTCCCGGCTAAGCCGACATCGCTTCTCGCAAAAAGAGACGCAAGATGTTGTGCCGGACTGCGTTGAGCCTACTCCTCCTTGTGGTTTTGTTTCAAGCTTCTTGCGAGAAAACTTAACGATTCGCGCCGATTCAATGGCTTAGCGGAAAGCGTTCCCAAGTGACTCAAGCTCAGGGTCTAGGCGGTCGTGTGCGAAGGGCCATTTGCACCCGGTTGCGGATGCGCTATGCAGTTTCCGAAACAAAATGAGACGACTGAGAGAGCACGACCCGTTCCATGAAAACTGTCCCCAAACGCGTCCTCGTAACCGGCGGCGCCGGTTTCCTCGGCTCTCACCTCTGCGAGAGGTTGCTCGATCGCGGCGACGACGTCCTTTGCGTCGACAATTTCTACACGGGAATGCGGCACAACGTTGCCCATCTTCTGGACCATCCGAACTTCGAGCTGATGCGCCACGACATCACCTTCCCGCTCTATGTCGAGGTGGACGAGATCTACAATCTCGCCTGTCCGGCCTCTCCGATCCATTATCAGCGCGACCCGGTGCAGACGACCAAGACGAGCGTGATCGGCGCGATCAACGTTCTCGGCCTCGCCAAGCGGGTCAAAGCGAAAGTCCTGCAGGCTTCGACCTCGGAAGTCTATGGTGATCCGACCGTGCATCCCCAGACCGAAGACTATTGGGGAAACGTGAACACCACGGGTATCCGCGCCTGCTACGACGAGGGCAAACGCTGCGCTGAAACCTTGTTCTTCGACTACCTGCGCCAGCACCGCCTGCGCATCAAGGTCGCCAGGATCTTCAACACCTACGGCCCGCGCATGCATCCGAACGACGGGCGCGTGGTCTCCAATTTCGTACTCTCGGCCCTGCGCGGCGAGGATCTGACGCTCTATGGCGACGGCAGCCAGACCCGGTCATTCTGCTTCGTCGACGATCTGGTCGACGGTCTGATGAAACTCATGGACAGCGAGGATTCCGTGACCGGTCCCGTCAATCTCGGCAATCCGCGCGAGATGACGGTCAGGGAACTCGCCGAGACGGTTACCGAACTGGTCGGCGGCAAGAACGGGATATCCTACCACCCGCTGCCGCAAGACGACCCCATGCAGCGGCAGCCAAATATCGGGAAGGCGAAGCAACTTCTCGGCTGGGAGCCCAGGGTCGATCTTCGGACCGGTCTCGAAAAGACGATCGCCTATTTCCGCGATTTCGCCTGAGTTCCGGCGTCTCAGGCCGTCCGCTGCTTGTCCGACTTCAGGATCGCTTTCAATTTTTCCTCGAACGGAAACGGTAGCGGCGGCTCGACCAACGATCCGGTCGCGGGTACGGCACGCCCGTCCGACCAGCGCCTGAGTTCGGTGATTTCCTCGGCCCGGGTCACCGCGAGCGGCCGGGTCTCAAGAATGGCTGTCTCCAGGTGCCGCTGCTCTAGACGCGGCGCCTGTTTCTTGGCCGTTCCCTCGGAAAACGCCGAAACCAGGGCCTCACGAACGACCGCCTCGATCTCGGCGCCGCTAAAACCGCCTTCCGCCGATGCTTCGTCGCGACCAGTCATAACCGACAGGCGCGCGATATCATAACTCTTGGGGTCATGCCCCACCCGCTGCAAATGGATCCGGAAAATCTCCGTGCGCTCCTCGTCATTGGGAAGATCGATGAAGAACACCTCGTCGAACCGCCCCTTGCGCAGGATTTCCGGCGGCAGGAGGAAGGTCTCGTTCGCGGTTGCGATGACGAAGACCGGCGCCGTTTTCTCCTGCAGCCAGGTCAGAAAGGTCGCGAGCACGCGGAGCGACACGCCACTATCGCCGACATGACCGCGGTTCCGGGGCAGCCCTTTCTCAATTTCGTCTATCCAGAGCACGCAGGGCGATACCGCCTCGCAGATCGATATCGCGTGACGGATATGCTGCTCCGACGCACCGACCAGAGACGCGTAGACCCGCCCCATATCGAGCTTGATCAGCGGGATTCCCCATGAGGTCGCCGTGCACTTCGCAGCAAGGGACTTGCCGCATCCGGGGATACCCGTCAGCAGCGCCCCCTTCGGCGGAGTGATCCCGAACTCCCGGCCTTTCTCCGACGAGGCCAGGGCGCGCTTGCGGAGCCATTCCTTCAGATTGTCGAGCCCTCCGACATCCTCCATCGAGAGATCGTTGGTATCGATGTATTCGAGGATCCCGCTCTTCTTCACCACGTCCTGCTTCAGCCGGTAAATCTCGCGGATATCTTCCTGGGAAAGCACCCTGTCCTCGATAAGCGCATCCGACAACGCGTTGCGGATTTCATACATCGTCAGTCCGCTTGAAGCGTTGACCACGGCCTCCTTCAGGAACTCGATATCCTCGTCGACCTTGACGGCGGCCGTCGTCTTGAGGCGCTCAAGGATGTCGTCGACCCAGACCTTGATTTCGTCCTTGGTCGGCAACGGGAACTCGAGACGGAGGATTTCCTTCTCCAGCTCCTGCGTCAGCTCCCCGTCGGCGGAAACAAGCATGATGACGCCATTCTTCGACGAGAGGCGGCTCTGCAGGGCAAAATCCCGCAAACGACGGCGGTGTACCGGATTGTTGTGCCGCTCGACGAGGTAGGGTGAAGCGTCCAGCAAAACCAAAAAGGTCTTTCGGCGCTCGGAGCTTTTCTTCTCCCGCTCCTTCTCAAGCTTTCGCTCGAACAGCTCGATCGCCGTCATCACATCCGCGTTCTGGTCCGAAGCGGACTGATGCTCCTGCACCTTCTTGCCGCCACTCAGAAGCGAACCGATCCGCTTCATGTGGATGCCGCGCGTGCAGGACCAGAAGATAATGTCGCACTTCTCCGCGATCGCCACGCGCTCGATACTGTCGATGACGCGGTTTTCCTCGAAGGAATGGATGGCGACCAGCGGATGAAGTGACGAGACCGCGAGCGTCAATGCATGCTCGAAGTCCTTCTGGGTACCGATTTTCATATCGCGCCGCCTCCTCGAAGAGCTCAGAACGCCACTTTACGGTATTTTGGCGTTCTTTTGCTCAACGATAACGACGGGCAACGGCAACGGAATTGACCTGGATCAGGCCCGCTGGTTGAACCGCCGTCCCACGAGCGCGGCCGCGATGTTCACTTTCTGGATGTCGATCGCCCCGCCGGCGATGCCCCAGCCCCAGCCGTCGCGCAGGCGCTGTTCCATGCCATAAGACTTGGAGTAGCCGTAGGCTCCCATGACCTGCAGGGCGGAGCCCGTGACATCGCGGACGATCTCGTTGGCGAAACATTTCGCCAGACTGGAATCCAGCACTGACGGCAGTCCGTCCTCGGCATTCTTGGCGGCCCGGTAAATCAGCAGGCGCGATGCCTCGACCCGCATGGCCATTTCGGCGAGCTTCATCTGCACCGCCTGGAACTCAACCAGTTCCTTACCGAAGGCCTTGCGTTCCTGGGTATAGGAGAGCGCAGTTTCGAAGGCTGCGGAGGCGATACCGAGACACATGGTGGCGTTGCCGCAGCGCTCCAGATCGAAGGCTTCCATGAGCTGGCGGAAACCGCCCGCGGGCACGATCACGTTCTCCTTCGGGATCTCGATATTGTCGAAGAAGATGTCGGCGCTCGGGATGCCGCGGAAGCCCATCAGACGCTCGCGCTCGCCGAAGCTGAGTCCCTTCATGCTCTTATCGACATAGACCGCGCCGATCCCCTTTGCCCCCGGCGCGTCGGACATCCGGCAATAGACGACATAGGCTTCGGCATGCCCGCCGCCGGAACACCAGCGCTTCTGCCCGTTCAGTATCAGCTTGCCGCCCTCTTCCGTGACCTTGGTCTTGAGGTCGGTCAGGGCGGAGCCCGCATCCGGTTCCGACATGGCGACGGCGACCGTCAGCTCGCCGGCGCAAACCTTCGGCAGAACCTTTTTCGCCAATTCGGAGGAAGCGAAATGCTCAACGGCCCGGCAGGGGCCGACGGAGGACTCGAAAATCGGAAAAGCGATGGCCGGGGAGACCTTGGCGAACTCTTCGAGCACGATCAGCGCTTCGAGATTGCCGAGCCCGAGCCCGCCATACTCTTCCGCCACGTTGATCCCGAGAAAGCCCATCTCCGCATAGCGACGGATATGCTCGCGCGACGGCGCCTCGTCCTTCTCCTCCAGATCGCGCGCGATGTCGGCCATTTCCTGTGTCGCGAAAGCGCGCGCCGTTTCCTGCAGGCTCCGCTGCTCTTCAGTCAGCTGGAAATCCATCTCGTCCCCTCCGGTCCTTTATCGTTTCAGTTGAAATGATCTTAGCCGCGATGGAACCGGACGTAGTCCTCAAGCGCCATCCGCTCCGTAATGAGTGTGTTCTCGATCTTCGACCAATCGGCCTTGCCGAGCGCCATACCGGCCACCACGACATCCTCGTCCGCGAGATCCAGATGGCTGCGGATGATCTTGTGATAGGTTGCAAAAGCGGCCTGAGGGCAGGTCTCGAGCCCGTGGCTGCGGGCGATGATCATCACGTTTTCCATGAACATGCCGAAATCGAGCCAGCTGCCGATTTCGAGCCCGCGATGGATGGTGAAGATCAGCCCGACCGGTGCGTCGAAGAAGGTGAAGTTCCGGGCGTGCTGCGCCTTGGTCTTCTCGAAGTCGCCCTTTGTGATCTCTAGCAGTCCATAAAGCGCCCAACCGACCGCGCGGCGCCGCGCCTTGAAAGGCTCGAAGAACTCCTTCGGATAGTACTGATACTCGCCGCTATGCTCGGCGCCCTCGCGATGCGCCTCGACAATCTCCGAACAGAGCCGCTCCCGCGCCGCGCCGGTCACCACATGGACCTTCCAAGGCTGCATGTTGGTTCCGCTCGGCGCCCGGCCGGCGAGCGAAAGGATCCGGGAGACGGTTTCCTCCGGCACCGGATCGGGCAAATAGGCGCGGACCGAACGGCGCTGCGACACCGCCTCCTCGACATGGTTCAGGTTTTCGTATCCGGTCTCTATGATCGGTGCATCTGTCACGGGTCTTCTCGGGAAAAATTAAGAAAATGGCGGAGGAAACGGCGGCCGGCCCCCTTGCGGGGATCCGGGTCCTTGATCTGACCTCGGTACTGCTGGGTCCTTATGCGACCCAGATCATGGGCGACATGGGTGCCGATGTCATCAAGGTCGAGTCCCTGGAAGGGGACGTTACGCGAAATGTCACCCCGTTCCGAAACCCCGGAATGGGCACGGTTTTCCTCAATGTGAACCGCAACAAGCGCTCTCTCTCCATGGACCTGAAAGACTCTGGTGCGCGGGATGCACTGCTGGAGCTGGTCCGGAGCGCCGACGTGTTCGTCAGCTCGATCCGGCCCGCGGCCATGCGGCGCCTCGGCCTCGCTTACGAGGAACTGAAGCAAGAACCCGAAACTGATCTATTGCGGCGCCTACGGCTTCAGCGAACAGGGACCTTATGCGGGGCGCCCGGCCTATGACGACATCATCCAGGCAGCCTGCGGGCTGGTCGACTATCACGACCGGGCGGACGGCACACCGGCCTACAGCCGGACCGTGATCGCGGACAAAGTCACGGGTCTGATGTGTCTCTCGGCCGTCTCGATGGCACTGGTGGCGCGGGAGCGCTTGGGGATCGGCCAGTTCGTCGAGGTCCCAATGTTCGAGAGCCTTGTTGCTTTTCTCCATCCGGAGCACCTGCAGGGAGCGACCTTCCCGCCGCGAACGGGCCCGACCGGCTACGATCGGGTGCTCGCGCCGCACCGCAAGCCGTACCGGACGAAGGACGGCCATGTCGCCCTCCTGCCGTACACCACACGGCATTGGACGAGTTATCTCGCGGCGATCGGGCGGGACGATCTGACCGGCGAACATTGGGTCACCGATCCCGCAGAGCGCTCCCGCAATATCGGCCGTCTTTACGAGATCGTCGCGAAGGCCTCGCCAGAGCGCAGCACGGCGGAGTGGCTCGCCCTCTTCGCCGCGATCGACGTTCCCGCCATGCAGGTCATGGGTACGGAAGATCTGCTGCAGGATCCTCATCTCGACGAGATCGGCTTCTGGCCGCTCTTCCGGCACCGGAGCGAGGGAGAGATCCGCCTTGTTGGGCAACCGATCCGCTATGAGTCCACCCCCGCTTCCTACCGCCTCGGCGCACCAAGGCTTGGCGAGCACAGCCGGGAGATTCTCTCGGAGGGTGGCATCGGCAGCAGCGAGATCGACCGGCTGATCGCCTCGGGGGCGGTCTTTCAACAGGGTTAGCCCGTTCGCGGGAAGCACGGACCAGGTGCTGCCCGCGCCGCCGTGCGGCACTTTAAACCGCCCGGTCCGCATGCTATCTCAACGGGATTGCCGATCAGAGATCCGGATCCCGTTCATGACCGCTTCGCTCCCCGCTTCCGTCGAAGACACGCTCGCCCTCCTCGGGCAGGGTCAGTACGTCGCCGACACCCCGCTCGCGACCGCGCTGCATCTCGCCCTGCAGCTGAAGCGGCCGCTGTTCCTCGAAGGCGAGGCCGGTGTCGGCAAGACCGAGATCGCCAAGGTCCTGTCCGAAACTCTCGGCCGCAAGCTGATCCGCCTGCAATGCTATGAGGGGCTCGACGTTTCCTCCGCGGTCTACGAGTGGAATTATTCCCGCCAGATGCTGGAGATCCGCATGGCGGAGGCGCAGGGCGGCGCCGACCGCAAGGCACTCGCCGCCGATCTGTTCTCCGACGAATTCCTGATCAAGCGCCCGATCCTGCAGGCGCTGGAGCCGACCGAGGGCGGCGCGCCGGTGCTGCTGATCGACGAACTTGACCGCACGGACGAGCCGTTCGAGGCCTTCCTGCTCGAAGTGCTCTCCGACTATCAGGTGACGATCCCGGAAATCGGCCCCTTCAAGGCGGAAGAGCCGCCGATCGTGATCATCACCTCGAACCGGACGCGCGAGATCCACGACGCCCTGAAGCGGCGCTGTTTCTACTACTGGGTCGATTATCCGAACGCCGAGCGCGAGCTTGAGATCCTGCGCAAGAAAGCGCCGACCGCGCCGGAGGATCTCAGCCGCCAGGTCGTCGCTTTCGTACACGAGCTGCGCAAGATGGATCTCTTCAAGCAGCCCGGTGTCGCCGAGACCATCGACTGGACCCATGCGCTGGTGCAGCTCGACTATCTCGCGCTCGACCCGAGCGCCGTCGACAACACGCTCGGCGTGCTGCTGAAGTACCAGGACGATATCCAGAAGATCCAGGGCAGCGAGGCCAACCGCATCCTGACCCAGGTGCGCACCGAGCTGGCCATGGCCGGCTAAGCCCGCATGGCGCCGCTTGACGACCGCGCCCCGCCGCCGGGAGAAATGCCGGAGCTCCCGGAGAGCGGCGGCGGACGGTTGGTCGAAAACATCCTGCATTTCGCACGCGTCCTGCGCGCCGCCGGCCTGCCGGTCGGCCCCGGCAAGGTCATGGACGCGATCGAGGCTGTCCGGACCGTCGGGATCACCGACCGTGAGGTGTTCTACTGGACGCTGCACGCGGTCTTCGTGAACCGGCGCGACCAACGCGAGATCTTCGACCAGGCGTTCCACATCTTCTGGCGCAACCCACGCATCCTGGAGAAGATGATGCAGATGGTGTTGCCGGAAATGCAGCTTGCCGGCGACGCGAACGAAGAAGATGCAGAGAAAATCAGCCGCCGGGTCTCCGACGCCCTGAGCCAGCAGCAGGAACAGGGCGAGGACGCCAGCGCGCCCGACCGTGAACAGGAGCAGGAAATCCAGCTCGACGCCGTGATGACCTATTCCGACGAGGAACTGCTGCAGGGGATGGATTTCGAGAAGATGAGCGCGGAGGAAATCCGCGCGGCCCGCCGGGCGATCGAAAAGATGCATCTGCCGCTCGCCGACATTCCCACCCGCCGCTTCTCTCCGAGCCCCTACGGCCGCAGGGTCGATCTGCGGAACACGCTGCGCCAAGCGCTCCGATCGGGCGGCGACATCATCCCTTTGCAGCTCAAGAAACGCCGGATGCGCCCGCCGCCGCTCGTCACGCTTTGCGACATTTCCGGCTCGATGACGCGTTATTCTCGCATGCTGCTACATTTTATGCACACGCTGACCAACGACCGGGACCGGGTCCATACCTTCCTTTTCGGCACCCGGCTGACCAACGTGACGCGCTATCTCCGGCACAAGGACGTGGACGAAGCGCTGGACAAGATCAGCGCCTCCGTGGAGGATTGGTCGGGCGGAACGCGAATCGGTCATTGTCTGCACGATTTCAACCGTCACTGGTCCCGCCGGGTACTGACCCAGGGTGCGGTCGTCCTCCTCATCACGGACGGCCTCGACCGGGAGGCCGGCAAGGGGCTCGGTGCCGAAATGGAACGACTGCATAAGTCGTGTCGCAGGCTGATCTGGCTCAACCCGCTGTTGCGCTACGACGGCTTCGCTCCCAAATCCATGGGAGTTCGGGCCTTGTTGCCCCATGTGGACGAGTTCCGCCCGGTGCATTCTCTCGACAGCCTGGAAGATCTGGCGAAACTGTTGGGAGAACCGGCCGGAATCCGGCGCAAGGGAATGGGAGACTGGCTCGGCAAACTGGCCGAGATCGAAGCGGCGGAGACGGCCTGAGCCTCCCTCCCCGCGGATGGGAAGGGAGACCGGCAAGATGAACAAATACGATCCGAGACAACAGGACGATATTTTGGGTCGGATCGCGGAATGGCGCCGCGACGGCCGCCGGATCGCGGTCGCGACCGTGGTAAAGACCTGGGGCAGTTCGCCCCGCCCTGTGGGCAGCCAACTCGCAATCGACGATAGCGGTGCGATGATCGGCTCCGTATCCGGTGGCTGCATCGAAGGTGCCGTGGTACGCGAGGCGATGCAGTCCATTCAGGACGGCCAGCCGCGCATGCTCGATTTCGGCGTCAGTGACGAACAGGCCTGGGAAGTCGGGCTCGCCTGCGGCGGCGAGGTGAAGGTCTACGTGGAACGGATCGAAGGACAATAAAATGAAAGCCGAACTGTTCGATGCCCTGATGGCTTACCGGGAAGCGAAGTCTCCCGTGGCCATGGTGACGCGCTTAGAGGGCGGAGAACAGGCGCTGGTCAGCGTGGACGGCACCGAGGGCCCGCTGGCGCTCACGGACCAGCTTGTGGTCGAGGCGCGTACCCGGATGCGCGACGATCGCAGCGGCATCAGCACCGACGGCGCGCATTTCGTTCATGTCCACAATCCGCCGCTCCGCATGATCGTGGTCGGCGCCGTCCATATCAGCCAGATGCTTGCGCCAATGGCCGCGCTGGCCGGATATGCCGTCACCATCGTCGATCCGCGCGCCTCTTTCGCGACGGAAGACCGCTTCCCCGGCGTGGATCTCAGCGACGATTGGCCGGATGAAGCTCTCGAAGCGCTAAAGCCGGACAGCCGCACTGCGATCGTGACACTCACCCACGACCCCAAACTGGACGACCCGGCGCTGCAGGTCGCGCTCAAGAGCGATGCCTTCTACATTGCCTGCCTTGGCAGCAAGCGCACCCATGCGCGGCGGCTGGAGCGGCTGCGCGAGGATGGATTCTCCGACAGGGACTTCGCCCGCCTGCATGGTCCGGCGGGGCTCGACATCGGCGCGGTTTCCCCGGCCGAGATCGCCATTTCAGTACTGGCGGAGATGACCGCCGTCAAACACGGGGCCGAGCCGCTCAAGGCCGCGGCCTGAGAGATCCATGTATTTCGGTGAATTGCCGGTCGCGGAGGCCGAGGGCGCGATCCTCGCCCACAGCCGCCGGCTCGACGGCCGCAGTCTGAAAAAAGGCCGGATACTCGAAGCAGACGATCTGGCCGCTCTGAAAGCCGCGGGGATCGAGCGCGTTGTCTGCGCGCGCCTCGACCGGGGCGACATCGCTGAGGACCGGGCTGCGGACATTCTGGCCGAAGCCGCCCGCGGTGCTGAAACCCGCGCCGGCAGCGCTTTTACCGGTCGGGCCAACCTCTTCGCAGAAACCGATGGGGTCGTGCTCTACGATCCGGCCCGGCTCGATGCGTTCAACCTGGTCGACGAGAGCGTCACTCTCGGGCTCGTCCCCCCGTTTCAGGCCGTCTCCGCCGGACAGATGATCGGAACGCTGAAGATCATTCCCTTTGCCGTTCCGGAAAGCCTTGTGCGGATTGCCGAAGCGCTCGCGACCCAGGGCGGTCCGCTGGTCAGCGTTAAAGCCTTCTCGCCGATTGACACCATCCTTCTGCAAACGCATCTGCCCGGCACAAAGGAAAGCGTCCTCGACAGCACGATGCGCGTGACGGCCGACCGCCTGGATGCACTCGGCTCAAGTCTGATTTCAGAAACGCGCTGCGAGCATGCGCTCGACGCGCTCTCTTCAGCGATCCGGCAAGCGGAGGCAGCGAAACCGGGCCTGATCCTGATCTCCGGCGCATCCGCTGTGGTCGATCGCCGTGACATCATCCCGAGCGCGATCGAACAGGTCGGCGGCGAGATCCTGCATTTCGGCATGCCGGTCGATCCCGGCAACCTGATGCTCATCGGCCGGATTGGAAAGATCCCGGTCATCGGCATGCCGGGTTGTGCACGCTCGCCGAAGCTGAACGGGTTCGATTGGGCGCTGCAGCGGATATGCGCCGGCCTCGAGCTCCGGCCGCAGGACATCATGCGGATGGGAGCCGGCGGCTTGCTGAAAGACGTTGCCCATCGCCCTCTGCCCCGGGCCAGCGCGAAACGGACCGACAAAGCCGGCAAACAGCGGGAGCGGCCGGAAATAGCGGCCATCGTGCTTGCGGCCGGCAAATCGACGCGAATGGGCCCGACAAACAAGCTGCTCGGCACACTTGATGGCACGCCGCTTGTCCGCCACGTGGCGGGAGCAGCTCTCGCCTCGTCCGCAGGCAAGGTCCTTGTGGTCACAGGACACGAGCCGGACAAGATTAGAACCGCCCTCTCCGGTCTCGATGTCGGCTTCATCCACAACCCCGATTTCGCCGCCGGGCTGAGTACCAGCGTGCGCGCCGGGATTTCGGCCTTGCCTGTGGGGACTGAAGCCGCAGTCATTTGCCTCGGCGACATGCCGCATGTCGGCGCGGACGTTCTGAACAGGCTGATCTCGGCTTATGACCCGGTCGAAGGCCGGGCCATCATTGTCCCTGTACAGGAAGGGAAACGCGGTAACCCGATCCTCTGGGACAGCCGTTTTTTTTCGGAAATGCAGGAACTCTCCGGCGACCGCGGCGCGAAGGCATTGCTGGCCGAGTTTGCCGATCTCGTCCACGAGGTCGAGCTGTCAGAGCCCGGCGTTCACCTCGATATCGATACCCCCGAAATGCTGAGAGAAGCGGGCGGCCAGCCCGAAAAGGTGGAGTGAGATGAGCGACGCGCTCTATCAGGCGGAGATCCTGCGTCTCGCCAAGGAAGGCCGCGGCAACCGGCGGCTGGAAGACGCGGATGCGAGCGCAAGGGTGGACAACCCGCTCTGCGGAGACAGGGTGACGATCGATCTGAAACTGGAAGACGGCAAGGTCACAGAGGTCGGCCACCGGGTCCAGGGGTGCGCGCTCTGCGAAGCGTCGGCCGCGCTCATCAGGGAAAACGCCCCCGGACACGATTTGCATGATCTGGAAGCGGTCCGTAATCGCCTGATCGCTTACCTGGACGGCAGCACAGAGGATAGTCTGGATTGGCAGGGGCTCGAAAGCTTCGCACCGGTCCGCGACTTCAAGACCCGGCATGACTGTGTCCGGCTGCCGTTCGACGCAGCACTCAAGGCGCTGAAAGAAAAGGAGTCGGGCAACCCGGGTTAGCGCCGGCGGTCAGGCGAGAATGTCGATAGCTTCTTCGAGCAGTTCGTCGCCGGTGCGGATCACCGCAACGTTGGCTTCCAACTGCCGCTGGGCGCCAATCAGATTGACCGTTTCCTGCTCGATCGAGACGTTCGGGATCGAGGAGAGACCGTCCTCGTTGGCATCGGCCGCGCTCGGATCGTAGATCGGGAAGGAAGCGGGATCGACAAGCGTGGTTTGCGTTTGCACACCGGCGGGTCCCGCCGTAGTGGCCTGAACCTCCGTCGGACGGAAGATCCGCTCGCCATTGGCATTTGTTTCCGGAATCTCTTCGCCCGGGCGCAGCACCTCGTCCGCTGGCGCGGCGACACTGCGGACATTCGCGAGATTGTTCGCGGCATTGCCGGTTCGCGCGCCTGCGGACAGGACACCGGAAACCGCAATGTTGAGTGCTCCTGAGATGCTCATACGACCACCAATAGCTCCGATGGATTAAAAAATAGTTTCGAAATCGGACACTTGCAAGCCGCAACACGCCGCCCGGCGGCGTGACGGGGGCCTTCGATGCATGGTATGTGAGAAAACTCAGCTCCGGCAGAACGGAAGGACCGCACCCGAGAATGGATCGACAGCACCCTTGCCTAGCCTCGTCAACCGGCCGCCGGACGCGGCCCGGACTGGTTGTCGTCGCGGCGATGCTTTTGCTCTCGGTCTTGGTACCTGCAGCGGGCGCGCAGACGATCCAATGGTATGTCGAGGTCCTGACAGACCCGATCACAAAGGCGCCTGTGCTTGAAGCACGGATCCTGACCCGCAAGGGTTATCGCTTCCACTTCCAGAAACGAGAGGACAATTCGCTCTGGGCCGAATTCCGGATGCCACGGCATGTGGAAAAGAGCATCAGCCGAAAGCGCCTGCCCACCTACTGGATCGACGGCCGCGATCCGGTGAACTTGGAATCCTTGAAAGAGCTGGAAGTCGGCTTCAAGCCCACTCTGTACGAAATCACCGACAAAGGTGTCCATTTCATCATATGGGGCGCGCTGAAGAAGGGCATTGTCCCGCCCCCGCTGCGCGACTTCATGCTCGGCGACACGCTTCACGTCCGCTACTGGACCGAGCTAGGTGAAATGGAGCAGGCCGAAATCCCGCTAAAAAGGGCCAATGAGGCAATCGCGCAGATGCTCAATCTGGCGCCGCTCAACCGCGCGCCGGAAGTCGCAGAACAGCGCCGGAGCGAGACTTTCGAGACAGTGGCGCGACATTTTCTGGATTTCTGCGACGAACTCAGGTTCGTCGGCAGCGACAATGATTTCGACCTTTGCCGGGACCGCTTCGTCGCCTGCAGCGAGGCACCAAATCAGTCCGAGGAAAGCTTTAGAAGTTGCTTGAACGAAGGCGAATAAGGCTTTGATCAAATAACAATATCTAAGGTCTGTCGCCCGGCGGAAGGATTGAAGTCAAAGGGTGACCGGCGATCGGTCCGCTCCCCCAAAAGTTTCGAGTCTTGCTCGTCCTCCGGACGCACGGCAAACGGGCCGCTCTCCGAAGCGTTCTCGCCGATGGACCGACCGGAGAGCTCAGGTCCGTTCTCTCCGGAATTGTCTGTGCCCGCCCCATCGAGCACGGAGGAAATCGGACCGGACTCAGCACTACGCTCTGTCTCCGCGGCCTCCGCAGGCCCGGTTTCGGGCGAAGCTATCTCCGTGTCGTCGGTCGCCTCTTCCCCCCCCTCGAACAACGCCTCCAGTTCTTCCGCTGATTCCTGAGCCTGTTCGGCGCGCGCCTGCTGGATCCCCTGCGTCGCCTGTGCGGCAACGGCGCGATCTGCCCCGGAGGGCTCAGCCGGCGCCAAGGCCGCGCTGCGCACTTGTTGCAGCTTGCGGATGGTCGCTTCGGGATCGCCTGGGATGGGGCTCGCGTCGATCGGCACTTCGCCGCCGACCGCGTAGCGGTTGCCGTCGGGGCCGGACTGGTAGGTGTAGGAGATCGCGCCGGCATACTGGCCACCGACCGCCTTATGTGCCTGCTCGTGGCGGCGCACTTCGGCGTCGCGCTGCTTCAAGTCGTCGACGATTTCCTGCTCTTCTTCGGAAAGCTCGCCATTGCCGGTTTCTTCCTCGCCTTCCGCGGCAGAGGCATCCTGCGCGCCCTCTTGAGACGGTTCGGACGGCTCGACGATCGCAGCCCCCGGCCCGGAGCCGCTTTCCTCCCCTTCTTCGCCTTCTCCGTCTTCTTCCTGGACGGCGGCAATGCTCGGAGGCGCCAAGAGTCCGTTCAGTCCGGAAACGAAAAACGGTCCCTCGTCTTCGCCGTCTCCCGCCTCTCCGTTCCCAAACGGGGCAATAACGACGGAAGACGGTACACCGGATTCCTCAGGAGTACCGGCATTGCCTGCGGCGCCGCTCTCGACGGATTGGAAGGGAGTGTCCTCATCCTGGTTTCGGCCGAACACCGAACCTATAAAGGCGCTGTTCGCGCGGATGATGATACCTGTGTCGACGCCAGAGACCATTTCTATCCCTAATTACCGGATCTTCTGCCCGGAGTTCTGGAAACTGGAAAATAAGTCAAACCGTACGGCCGGTCAATCTGATGCCAATCACGAAACAGTGCCTGCCGAAGCGTCAGCGCATTTGCATCGACGCCAATTCAGCTTATTTATCAGAAGCGCCCAGGATCGGCATCCGCTCTCCCGCCCGGCGTCCAAAGCAGGAAAAACAGGTGACCCCCGTGACCGGAAAGCCAAAGGCACCCCCGATACTCGTGCTGATCGCCGCAACGGCGACAGGGCCGCTGGCGCTCAACCTTTTCGTGCCCTCGATGCCGGGTCTGGTATCCCTCTTCGGCACCGATTACGGGACCGTTCAGCTTACCCTCACGCTCTATCTCGCCGGCGTTGCGATCGGCCAGCTCATTTACGGTCCGGTCTCCGATCGCATCGGGCGCCGACCGACTCTGCTGGCCGGGCTCGGCGTTTTCGCTCTCGCAAGCCTGCTCTGCGCTTTTGCGACCTCGATCGACCTGCTGATCGCGGGACGCGTATTCCAGGCCCTCGGCGGCTGTGCCGGCATGGTGCTCGGCCGCGCCATCGTGCGCGACGTCTATGAACGCGACGAGGCCGCCCCGGTTATCGCTTACATCACGATGGCAATGGCCGTCGCGCCGATGATCGGACCTGCTGTCGGTGGCTACCTCGACAGCGCATTCGGCTGGTACGCTGGATTTCTCCTCGTCGCCGCCGCCGGCGGAGCCGTTCTCGTCTATGCTTTTCCGACACTGCATGAGACGCACCAGCAACGTGACGAACGGATCGACGTTGCAGGACTGCTGCGCAATTACGGTGCCCTGCTCTCATCCAAGGCATATCTCGGCTATACCCTGAACACCTCATTCTCGATCGGCTGCTTCTTCGCGTTTCTCTCCTCCGCGCCTTACGTCACGATCGAGATTCTGGGCCTGGGGCCGCAGATCTACGGCTTTTATTTCATCGTCGTCTCGCTCTCCTACATGTCGGGCAATTTCATCGCGACACGGATCTCCCGGCGCCTCGGGATCGACCGGATGATCCTGCTCGGCTGCAGCGTCTCGCTCCTCGGCGCATTCGTCCTGACAACCCTGTCCGCACTCGACGTAATCAGCGCGACCGCGATCTTCCTCCCGTTTGCGCTCGTCGCCTTCGGAAACGGCATGAGCCAGCCCAACGCGATCGCCGGATCTGTCAGCGTCAACCCGGCCATCGCGGGCGCCGCATCCGGACTGATGGGCTTCATGCAGATGTGCGCCGGCGGTCTGGCGACCGTTCTGGTCGGCTATTTTCAGGACGCGACCGGTTATTCTGCACTCGCATATGCGCTCCTGATCGGCACGTTCGGCGCCCATGTCAGCCTGTTTCTGGCCCGCCGGGCGACCCTGCGTGAAGGCGCCATGGAAGCGGCTGAATGAGCAGCCGGCACGGCGCAGATGCCGAAGAGCTTCTGGAGAAGGCAATAGACCTCCTGGGCGCGGCTCCGGTGGACCGGAACGCGCCGTTCCGCTATCCGGTGCTGGCTACGGCGGACGGGTCGGGCGGCGCCGATGCCCGCACGCTGATCCTTCGTTCCTTCGAGCGGGAGCACTGGCGCGTCACACTTCATACCGACCGGCGCAGCGCTAAAATCCGCGAACTCGGCACTCCCCAAACTGTTACCCTCGTCTTCTACGATCACGGCGTCGGCCTCCAGGTGAGACTCCGCGGCCGGATCGCCGTGGTCGGGGACGACTGCAAGAGGCACGCGGCATGGGAAGCACTCCCCCCGAGCAACAGGCGCAATTACCTGGCCGCCCACCCGCCGGGAACGCCGCTGCCCGCTCCGGGCGATGGCATTCCTGAAAATAACCCGGGCGGAGGCTTCGAGAACTTCGCTGTGCTCGGCTTCGCGCCCGACAGCGTAGACATCCTCAAGCTCTCGCCCGAAGGCAATCGCCGGTACCGGCTGGCGCCTCCAAACGGCAGCGGATCCTGGCTCGTGCCCTGAGGCCGCGCCTCAGCGTTCAAAAATGTCGAGTTTCAGGCCCTCGGACTCGCCCAGCCAGAAAACATGCGCAGTATGGTCGCGGAGTTCGTCTCCGGTTTCGGCATGGACGAAAACGGTGAGCCCCTCACGATTGAGTGCAAGCCAGGGAATGAAAGTGCCAAATAGCTCCGGCGCGAATGCGACCTGATAACTGAAGCGCGGGTGAGGCCCGACCGGTTTTTCGTGGAACCGGCCCATCTCGATATCGAAGCGGCGTTCGATCTCCTCGCGCAAGCGCCGGGCCGTTTCGGCGGTCTCGGAATCGAAATAGATGTGTGCGTGATAGCCTTTGATCTCTGACGTCTCTTTCGGCATGTATATTTCCTTTCGGTAGGGTCGAATCATGAACCAGCCGCCAGAGCAGCGCCAGACGACATTTCAGCTCCCGGCGCGGCGATGCTTTGACGAATTGCGCAAATGCTGTTGCACTTGTCCGGTCCGAGCCACGGCAAAAAGGCCCCTGCGATGACGCATGAGGCCCGGAGGTCTGCGATATCGGCTGTAAAGCACCGACGAGGCGCGGACCCGGCAGCCAGATAGTCAGTATGGGCTGCACGATAAAAACGGAGACAAACTGCGTGGGTCATCCAAGATGAACTCGCCCGACATCTCAATCCGCGACAGCCTTAGCAGCGCCGGACGGGATTTTCTCGACTATTGGCTCTCACTGCGGGCCGGTCGGATGATGCCCGATCGCGCAGAGTTCGACCCGAGCAATATCAAACACCTTCTCCCGAACATCGTTATTCACGAGTTGATCGCCCCCGACAATATCCGCCTCAGGCTGGTCGGGACAGCGATCGTGCGCCATTACGGCAGCGAGAGCACCGGAAAAAACTACCTCGATTTCGTCGAGCCCGACCGGCGGGCAAAGGCATCCAAGGCGATCTTCCTCGTGAGAAACCATCCGGCAGGAATGACGGTCACGCTGATATCTTCTCTGGACAGCGGCAACCTCGATTTCCGCCAGACCGTCGCGCTGCCGATCGGTGACGAGAGAGAAAACAGAAAGTTCGTCTATTTCTGCAGCACGCGTCAGGAGCGATCCGAGCGATCGCTGACGGAACCGGAGCGCCTCGCAGTGCAGAATGTCATGGATCGCAGATTTTTCGATATCGGTGCCGGCATTCCCGATTTTACCGACTGAATAAGGTCAGAGCTCGACAAGTCCGTTCAACAGCACGAGCGCGACCAGCAGCGGCACGATGATCCGTAAGAGCCAGATCCACGAAATTCCGAGACGCTCCCGCAATCCGGAAAATACAAGTGCGTCCCGGCGATGGAGGCTCCAGCCGACGAAGAGCGAGACGCATATCCCGCTGAGAGGCAGAAGGACCGAAGAGGCTATATGGTCGAAGATTCCGAACAGATCTTCTCCTGCGATCCTGACATCCTTCAGGAGGCTGAAACCGAGTCCGGGCACAAGCCCCAATGCAAATATGAGCAAACACATAATGGTGGCTGCCGCTGTTCTAGACAGACCGAAACGGTCCATGCAAACCGCGACAGGCACCTCCAGGATCGAAATCATCGAGGTCAGCCCCGCAGCCGCCAGCAGGAAGAAGAACGCGACGGCCAGCATTGCACCGCCTGTGATTTCGCTGAACACCCGTGGCAGGGCGACGAATGCCAGGTCCGGGCCGGAAGCCGGATCGAGGCCGTGCGCGAAGACCGCGGGAAAAATCGCAATGCCTGCGAAAACCGCAAAGAGCGTATCGCCGGAGACGATGAAGAGAGCGGATTTGAGGATCGGCGTCTCCGGCTGCATATAGCTGCCGTAGGTCACGAAGATGGCCATGCCGATGCCAATGGAGAAAAACGCCTGACCAAGCGCCGCGATATAGACGCCGGGGCGCGTGAAAGTCTCCGGGTCGATCCGGAAAAGATACTCAAGTCCGGCGGTGCCGTCGGAGCGCAACAAACCATAAAATGCGAGCGCGATCATGATTGCCGCGAGAACCGGCATCGCCCATTTATTGAGCCTTTCAATCCCGCTCTGTACGCCGCGCGCGACCACAAGTCCCGCAAGGAGAACAGCCGCTGCCTGCCAGAGCAGCGGCTCCGCCGTCCGCCCGGTGAAACCGGAAAAATATCCAGCGAAACCAGTTTCGCCCGCTTCCCAGAGAGAACCGCTTACAGCGGAGACAAAATAACGGAACGTCCAGCCCGCGACGACCGCGTAGAAGCTCAGGATGACCGTTCCCGCGATCACCGCCACCCATCCCGTGCGGCGAAGGGGGCTGCGCGGCGCAAGCGCGGGAAAGGCCGAGATCGTGTCGAGACGCGCCGCACGCCCGACGGCCAGCTCCGCAATGACGAGAGGCAGCCCGATCAGCAGCACACAGAGGATATAGACGAGAAGAAAACCGCCGCCGCCATTCTCTCCGGCAACGTAGGGAAAACGCCAGATATTCCCGATACCGACCGCGGACCCGATGGTGGCCAGTACGAAGCCGAACTGGCTCCCCCACTGCTCCCGCTCGGCCATTACTCCGGCTCGTCCAGAATACCGTCCCGGCGCACCTCGTCGAGAACCCAGTCCCGGAAGACGGAGACCTTGTTGGAGCGCAGCGCGTCCTCGCGGCAGACGAAATAGTAAGCCAGCGGCGCGGGCATCTCGTTTTCAAACGGCCGGATAAGGCGCCCCGCCCGCAGATCGTCTGTCACCAGCTGGGAGCGCGCGAGCGCTACGCCCTGCCCCTCGACAGCGGCCTGCAGAACCATGTCCATCTGGGTGAAGAACGCACCGCGTCTGAGATCGATGCCTTCGATGCCGAACTGCTGCAGGAAGTTATCCCAGCTTTCCCCGGCGAAAGTATTCACGTCGTGCAGCAACGGATAGTGCTTGAGGTCCTCGGGCTTGCGGAGGCCGGGAGGCCGAGCCGCGACTTCGGGGCTGCAGACCGGATAGATCCGCTCGCTCATGATCTTCTCGACATGCAAGCCTTCGTAATTGCCGTCGCCGAGCCGCAGCGCCACGTCGACACCGTCGGTGACGAAATCCGCTCTCCGGTCCTCGGCCGCGATGCGGACATCGATCTCAGGATAGCGCATGCGAAAGCGGGAAAGCCGCGGGATCAGCCACTTCACCGCGAAAGACGGCAAGACGCTTACCGTCAGCGGACGCCCCTCTTCCTGCTCCTTCAGATCGTTGACCGCCGCGAGCAGCCTCGAGAACGCGTCCCGCACCACGGGCGCAAGGCGCATCCCTTCCGGCGTAAGTTCCAGTGCACGCGGGCGGCGGAGAAAAAGCGGGCATCCGAGTTCCGTTTCCAGCGCCTTGATCTGCTGGCTGACCGCGGCCGGAGTCACGAACAGCTCCGCCGCGGCGAGCTTGAAGCTCATATGCCGCGCGGCAGCCTCGAAACAACGCAGTCCATTGAGCGGAAGCCGGCTCAACATGGATTAGCCAAACTTACTCATCCCACAAATTAACTCGTTTGTTGTACGGCATTTTATACCCCAAATTCCAACGCATCGACAGACACGAATGAGCGTGTGTGACGTTTTGATTAAGGAGAGCTTTCATGTTTAAGAACCAGACCCTGAATGTTGCTCCTGCCGCCGTCATGACTGCAGGAACCACCGGATCGGCCTTCGCGCAAAAGCGCGCCAAGGGTGGCGTACTGCATACCCTCGTCGCACTTCTGCTCACCTGGGAAGACCGCATCGGCCAGCGGGAGTCGCTGCGCGAACTCGACGACCGCGCACTTGCCGACATGGGCATCAGCCGGGCCGACGTCCACTATGAAGTCGAGAAGCCTTTCTGGATGGCCTGATCCCCGACGGAACGCCGTGCCCTAACGGGTGCGGCGGCCGTCAGCGGGCATCGAAATCCAGTACGACCTTGTCGCTCGCGGGGTGGGCCTGACAGGCCAGCACAAAGCCCCGCTCCACTTCCTCTTCGGCGAGCGTGTAATTCAGATCCATCTCGACGCGCCCTTCGACCACCTTTGCCCTACACGTGCAGCACATCCCACCCTTGCACGCGTATGGCATGTCCGGTCGATCCCCGAGGGCCGCATCGAGGATGGAGATGCCGTCCGGCTCCAGCGTGAAATCGGTTTGCACCCCATCGTAGATCACGGACACTTCCGAGCCTGACGCGAGCGCCTCGCCCTCTTTTTTCGCCATTCTGGCCCGACGCGCGGCGGCAGCCTTTGCCGCCGCGTCGCTGGATGGCGTGAAGAGCTCGAAGCTGACTTTCTCCGCCTCCACTCCATGATCGGCCAGCGCCGCCCGCACATCGCCGATCATGCCTTCCGGTCCGCAGAGAAAGAAGCGGTCCACCGCATGGACGTTCAGCATCGAGCGGAAGAAAGTCTCGCATTTCTCCCGATCGATCCGGCCGTTCAGCAACGCCACCTCCTGAGGCTCGCGGCTGAGGATGTGCAGGATGCTGAAGCGGGCCGGATAGCGGTTCTTCAGATCCGACAGCGCGTCGCGGAACATGATGTCGCGCACCGTGCGGTTGCCATAGAACAACGTGAACCGGCTGCCCGGTTCGGCCTCGAGTACCGATTTCGCGATGGAAAGGATCGGCGTGATCCCGCTGCCCGCCGCGAAGGCGACATAGGTATGCGCCGCACCCGGTTCGACCGCCGCCGTGAACCGCCCTTCCGGCAGCATCGCCTCCAGACTGTCTCCCGGCTTCAGTTCGTCATTCGCGAAGCCCGAAAAGGCCCCGCCCTCGACCCGTTTCACCGCGACCCGGATCTCGCCATCGCCGAGCCCGCTGCAGATCGAATAGGAACGGCGCACATCGTGACCGTCGATCTCCTTTCGCAGCGTCAGGTACTGGCCCGGCCGGTAGCTGAATTCGCTCTTCGCGTTTTCCGGCAGGTCGAAAGCGATGGAGACACTGTCCGGGCTCTCCGGCCGGACCTCGCGTACGGTCAGTGTGGTGAAGCGTGCCATGACCGCTTTCCTCCTAGATGCATTTGAAATAGTCGAACGGCTCCGCGCAGTCGGTGCAGCGATAAAGCGCCTTACAGGCCGTCGAGCCGAACTGGCTCAGGATCTCCGTATTCTCCGAACCGCAGCGCGGACAGGCGACCACGGGATCGATCCCGAGCAGGGACTGCTTGGAGGTCGAGCTTTCGGCCGGCGGCGCGATCCCGATGCCGCGCAATTTCTCGCGCCCGGCCTCGCTCAGCCAGTCGGTGGTCCAGGCCGGCGCCAGCACGGTCTTGACCTCGACCTCGGCGAAGCCTTCCTTGAGCGCAGCGTCGCGCACCATCATTTCGATGTAGGACATCGCCGGGCAACCCGAATAGGTCGGCGTGATGGTGATCTTGGCCGCATGGCCATCGACCGCGACCGCGCGAACCACGCCGAGATCGACGACGGACAACACCGGGATTTCCGGGTCCGAGACCCCTTCAAGCGCAGCCCATAACCGGGACTCATCTGGCGTGCTGGCGGATTGCGGCTGCATCTCCCGGCCTTACCATTGCGCGTCCGGATAGGCGCGCGGCAAGAACTGCATCTCGGCCAACAGAAAGCCAAGATGCTCAGAGTGAACCCCCTTCTTGCCGCCGCCGATAGACCAGTCGCCCGCCGGCACGGTGAGCGTGGCCTCGGCAAGCACGGCACCGACCGCGTTTTTCCAGTTCGTCTCGAAATCGCCCGGGTCGGGCGCGATCCCCGCCTGCATCATCATCTCGTCGATAGCGTCGCCATCGAAGAGTTCCCGCGTGTATCCCCAGAGCGCATCCAGCGCCCCCTGCACGCGGGCGTGGCTCTCTTCCGTCCCGTCACCGAGGCGAATTACCCACTGGCCGCTGTGCCGGCGATGGTAGAGCGCCTCCTTCAGCGCCTTTTCCGCGATGCCGGCGATCTCGTGATTGGCAGACTTTGTCAGCGCCTGCAGCAGCTCGACATGAAAACAGTCAAAAAGGAACTGGCGGACGATTGTCTGCGCGAAATCGCCGTTCGGCTGCTCGGCCAGCAGGAAATTCCGCCAGTCCAGTACATCGCGCTTGAAGGCGAGTTCGTCAGCACTCCGCTCCCCTCCTTCGACGGTCGCGGCGAATTCGAGCCAGAGATTGGCCTGGCCGACCAGATCGAGCGCGATGTTGGAAAGCGCGATATCCTCTTCCAGCACCGGCCCCTTGCCGCACCATTCCGAAAGCCGGTGCCCAAGGATCAGGGCATTGTCGCCGAGCCGGAGCAGATATTCGAAGAGAGCTTCACGCTGCGCTTCAACGGACATGTTTCAGGTCTCCAAAGCTGCCGGTCAGAGGCATTCAACCTCGTCCGGCACCTCGTAGAAAGTTGGGTGGCGGTAAATCTTCGAGTCCGCCGGATCGAACAGGCTTTCCTTATCCGCCGGGGCCGAGGCGACAATATCCGTAGACTGCACCACCCAGATGCTCTCGCCCTCGCGGCGGCGGGTATAAACGTCGCGCGCATGCTGCAGCGCCATTTCCGCGTCGCTCGCATGCAACGAGCCGACATGCTTGTGGCTGAGGCCTTCGCGCGCCCGGATGAACACTTCCCAGAGCGGCCAGTCGTGCCCTGTGGTCATTCTCTCTCTCCCGATGGATCCGGCTTCGGAGGCCGGGATTCGTTCATTCGGCGGCGATCTTCGCCGCTTCCTTGCGCATGCGCTGCTTCTCGGCATAGGCCGCCGCTGCGTCGCGCACCCAGGCACCGTCCTCGTGCGCCTTGATACGGGCCGCCATGCGTTCCTTGTTGCACGGGCCGTCGCCGGAGACGACGCGCTTCAATTCCGCCCAGTCGATCTCGCCGAAATCGTAGTGGCCGCGCTCCTCGTTCCACTTCAGGTCCGGGTCCGGCATTCTTAGGCCCAGATAGTCGGCCTGCGGCACCGTCATATCGATGAACTGCTGGCGCAGATCGTCGTTCGAGACCCGCTTGATCTTCCATTGCATGGACTGGGAGGAATGCGCCGACTCGCGGTCGCTCGGCCCGAACATCATCAACGAAGGCCACCACCAGCGGTCCAGCGCGCTCTGCGCCATCCGTTTCTGCTCCTTCGTCCCGAAGGCCATCGACATCATGATCTCGTAGCCCTGACGCTGATGGAAACTCTCCTCGCGACAGATCCGCTCCATCGCGCGGGCATAGGGCCCGTAGGAACAGCGGCAAAGCGCGATCTGGTTGATGATCGCCGCGCCGTCGACCAGCCAGCCGATCGCACCGATATCGGCCCAGGACAGCACCGGGTAATTGAAGATGTTGGAATATTTGGCGCGCCCCTCATGCAGCGCGTCGACCATCTCCTCCCGGCTGGTGCCGAGCGTCTCGGCGGCACTGTAGAGATAGAGACCGTGCCCACCCTCGTCCTGAATCTTGGCCAGCAGCTGCACCTTGCGGCGGAGCGACGGCGCCCGGGTTACCCAGGTGCCCTCCGGCAGCATGCCGACGATCTCGGAATGTGCGTGCTGAGAGATCTGCCGAACGAGGGTCTTGCGGTACCCGTCCGGCATCCAGTCCCTCGGCTCGATCTTGATTTCACGATCGACCTTTGCCTGGAAATGTGCGGCCTCGTCTGTTTCCGGGGCCATTCCCTGTGTTTGGCTTTGCGCCATTGCGTTCCCTCGCTTAACCCGGACATTGCCGAATAGCTCAAACTTAAATGATACAAAAATCTTCCCGCGTCCAGAAAAAACTGTATCATATTAACCGAAAGGCAGACCTCATGAATGACAGCAAACCTCCGGTCACGGCGACGGAACCGGCAAACAAAACTGCGCGTAGAGTCGCGGACTGGATGCACGAGAACGATCCGGCTACGCGGAACTTCGGCATGCTCATCGAGGAGGTCGGGCCGGGATACGCATGCCTAAGGATGACGGTCCGGCCGGAGATGCTGAACGGACACAAGACCTGCCACGGGGGCTTGATCTTCACCCTTGCGGACAGTGCCTTCGCCTTTGCTTGCAATTCCGGAAACGCGCTCACCGTCGCGCAGAGCTGCGACATCGACTTCGTCAATCCGGCGCATGAGGGAGACGAGTTGGTTGCCATTTGCGAGGAGCGCTTCCATCGCGGTCGTTCAGGGATCTACGACACCGTCGTGCAGCGTGCCGACGGTACGGTCGTGGCCCACTTCCGCGGCCGCTCCCGAACGATCGGCGGCGCGTTGGTGGAGGATGGAGCAGTCGGATGAGTGTCGCGCGCAAGCTCGAGTCCGACACGACCGATGCCGCCGCGCTTCTCGCGGCGCTCAAGCCACGAGCGAAATCACTGATCGTCACTGTTTACGGCGATGCGATCCTGCCGCACGGCGGCGAAGCCTGGCTCGGCGACCTGATCCGACTCATGGAATGTTTCGGCATCAGCGAGCGCCTTGTCCGCACATCGGTCTTCCGCCTGACGCAGGATGGCGTGCTCGCCGCGCGTCAGGTTGGCAGGCGAAGCATCTACGCCCTCACCCCGGGCGGCCGGCGGGCGTTCGATGCTGCTCAGCGCAAGATCTATGCTCCATTGACCGAACGGCGCGATCCCGATGAAAACGCGCCCTGGACCATCGCCCTCCTCGGCGGCAGCGTCGATGCGGAGCAGCGGGACGCTTTGCACCGGGAACTCGGATGGGCGGGTTTCGGAATGCTGGGCACGCAGGCGCTGATCG
Organism: Nisaea acidiphila; assembly: GCF_024662015.1. Classification (NCBI taxonomy): domain Bacteria; kingdom Pseudomonadati; phylum Pseudomonadota; class Alphaproteobacteria; order Rhodospirillales; family Thalassobaculaceae; genus Nisaea; species Nisaea acidiphila. Next base: position 229,021 of record NZ_CP102480.1, read on the forward strand.
GTACCGGCAGCGATTTGCAGAGGGCAAAGGACTCTCTAACCACGCTCGGCCTCGAAGACAGGGTGACCCTCTTCGAAGCAACGGCGAACAGCGCAGCCGGTACTCTGCGGGCACTTTGCCACGAGGCCTGGCATCTCGATGCGACGGATCAGGACTATCGCGCATTCATCAGGCGCTTTACGCCTCTGCGCGACCGGCTTCTCGCACCGTCCGAAAAGCCGGCTCCGAAAGAGGCGTTCACGCTTCGGATTTTGATGATCCACGCTTATCGGAGGGCCCTCCTCCGCGATCCCGGATTACCGACACCGCTCATGCCGGACAATTGGAGCGGCCGGACCGCGCGACAGCTTGCGGCCGAGATCTATGACAACCTGCAATACAATGCGCAGGACTTCGTCGAAACCGGCCTGCACGGCACCGACGGTCCACTCCCGCCCTCAGCGCCGCAATTTTCCGCACGCTTTTTGCGGTTAATACCCGACTGAGTGCTCGCCGGACACTCGCGGCGGACACGTTCACGCCAAAATTTATCCCACTGCCTCAATTGGATATTCCAAAACCGGTCAAAAGCCGGAAAACCGCTCTCGCCATCCGCCCCGCCGAGATGATTAAATGCGCCCTGCGCATGCGATGAGCGGCGCGCAGCCTATTTTCCCCTGCCGTCCCGGCGAGCGACCCTGGATTCGAAGTCATGATCGAGATCTATATCGAGTGTTGGGCAAGCCCCGATGGTATTCGATATCCCTGGTCCATCTGGCAGGATGGACGTCAGGTTGATTCTTCTCACGCGACATCTCTCTACGAAAACCCGGACGAAGCGGAGGAGGCTGCGCGCAAATACTGCAACGACGTGCTGAAAACGTCGCCATCCAATGTGGTTCGGCTCTAATCGGGCCACAAACGTTGACGGTTGCGAAGCAATAGGTCTAAGTGACCTTGGTTTCGTTCTGAAACTGCGTTCTACACAGCCGATTGATCTAATATGTCCGAGTCCAGCATCCGCGGCCGCCTCGCGGTCGATGTTGGCGGCACCTTTACCGATGTCGCCCTCGAATTTGGCCCTAAGCGCTACACGGCAAAGGTCCTGACCACGCCCGCCATGCCGGAGCGCGGCGTGATGAACGGGATCGAGAAAGCTCTGGAAGTGGCGAACGCAAACCCGGCGGACATCGGCCTGCTGATCCACGGGACCACGCTCGCGACCAACGCCCTAATCGAGCGCAAGGGCGCCAAGACCGCTCTGATCACTACTGAAGGTCTTCGCGATTCCGTCGAAATGGCCTTCGAGAACCGGTTCGAGCAGTACGACATCAATATCGACCGGCCGGACCCGCTGGTGCCGCGCAATCTGCGCTGGCCGGTCAGGGAGCGGCTGAACTTCAAGGGCGAAGTTCTGATCCCGCTCGACGAAAGCTCCGTCGAGGCGCTGGTGCCCCTGATCGACAAGCACGAGATCGGCTCCATCGCAGTGGGGCTCATCCATTCCTACGCCAACGGCGCGCATGAGGAGCGGGTCGGGGAGATCCTGAGCAAGGCACGCCCGGACCTCAGCATCACCCTCTCGAGCGAAGTCTGCCCGGAGATCCGCGAGTACGAACGGCAGTCGACCGCATCAGCCAACGCCTATGTGCGCCCCATCATGTCGCGCTATCTCGGCATCCTGCGCGAGGACCTGAAAAAACGCGGGTTCGATTGCCCGGTCCTGCTGATGACCTCGGGCGGCGGCCTGACCTCTCTCGACACCGCCATGCGCTTCCCGATCCGGCTGGTCGAGTCCGGCCCGGCAGGCGGTGCCATCCTGGCGAGCGAGATCGCCCGGGAATGCGATCTCTCCAGTGTCGTCTCCTTCGATATGGGCGGCACCACCGCAAAGATCTGCTTGCTGGACGACTTCCTGCCGCAAATGACGCGCACCTTCGAGGTCGCTCGCGTCTACCGCAATATGAAAGGCAGCGGCTGGCCGGTGCGCATTCCGGCCATCGAGATGGTCGAAATCGGTGCCGGCGGCGGCTCGCTCGCAACGATCGATAAACTCGGCCGGATCGCTGTCGGGCCGGAAAGCGCCGGCGCCGATCCGGGACCTGCCAGCTATGATCAGGGCGGCACTCAGCCCGCTGTCACAGACGCGGACGTCGTGCTCGGCAAGATCGATCCAGAGAAATTCGCCGGTGGTTCCGTCGCGCTGAAGCCCGAGAAGGCGGAAGCGGCACTCAAGGCCGAGATCGGAGAGAAGATGGGCCTGACGCCCGCCCTCTCCGCCTTCGGCGTCTGCGAGATCGTAGACGAGAATATGGCCAATGCCGCCCGCGTCCACGCCATCGAATGGGGCAAGGATATCGCGGCGCGGGCGATGATCGCCTTCGGCGGCGCAGCCCCGCTCCATGCGGCCCGCCTAGCGGAGAAGCTCGACATCCCCACAGTCGTGGTACCGACCGGCGCCGGCGTCGGCTCGGCGATCGGCTTCCTGCGCGCGCCGATCTCCTATGAGGTCGTGCGCTCCCGCTACATGAAACTCTCCGATTTCGACGCGGGCGCCGCGAACGCGCTGCTGGCCGAGATGGGCGAGGAAGCACGTGCCATCGTCGAAAGCGGCGCCCAGGGAGCCAAGCTCGCCGAAGGCCGCACCGCCTTCATGCGCTATGTCGGCCAGGGACACGAGATTGCCGTGCAGCTTCCGGCGGGCGCACTTACAGCCGAACATGCCGAAGAGATCCGCGCCGCCTTCGAGACCGAGTACAAGCGGCTCTACGGACGCATCATTCCGGGGCCGGAGCCGGAGATCCTGAGCTGGACATTAAATATGACGGCGCCGAGCCCCGAAACAGAAACCGAACTGATGGCTCCGAAGGGCGGCGAAGCAATACCGACCGGCAGCCGCAAGCTGTTCGATCCGGCGACGAGCGACTATGTCGACGCCGCAATCTACTGGCGCGACGACCTGCCAGTCGGCGCAAAGATCTCCGGCCCCGCGCTGGTGGCCGAGGCGCAGACCACGACGGTCGTCACCTCGGTCTTCGACGCCGCGGTAAACGAACTCGGCTATCTCGTCCTGACCCGCAAATCCGCGGCCTGAGGGAGCAGACACATGAGCACAACCTCCGCCCTCGACCAGATCCGCATGCAGATCCAGTGGAACCGCCTCCTCTCCGTCGTGGAGGAACAGGCCCAGACCCTGATCCGCACCGCCTTCAGCACCTCGGCCCGCGAGGCCGGCGACATTTCCGCCGGCGTCTATGACGTCAAGGGCCGCATGCTGGCGCAGGCGGTCACCGGTACGCCGGGCCACGTCAACGCAATGGCCGCTTCGGTCGGCTTCTTCCTGCAAAAATATCCGCTCGCGAAGATGAAGCCGGGCGACGTGTTCGTGACCAACGATCCCTGGCTCGGCACCGGACACCTCAACGACTTCACCGTCGTCACGCCGACCTTCCGCGGCAACGAGATCGTCGCCCTCTTCGCCTGCACCACTCACGTGGTCGATGTCGGCGGCAAGGGCTTCGGTCCGGACGGGCGGCAGATCTACGAGGAAGGCATCAACATCCCGATCATGCGGCTCGCGGAGAATGGCGAATTCTGCGAGCCCGTGCTCGAAATCATCCGCACCAACGTTCGCAACCCGGTGGAGGTCGAGGGCGATCTCTACTCGCTCGCGGCCTGCAACGATGTCGGCGGCCAGCGCCTTCTGGACATGATGAAGGAATTCGGCCTCGACGATCTGGCTCCCCTCGCCGACTACGTGATCGAGGGCGCGCGCGCCGGCATGGCGGCCGAAATCCGCGAACTGCCGAACGGCACCTACCGCAACTCGATGCGGATCGACGGGTACGAATCGCCGATCGATCTGGTCGCGGCGCTCACCATTCGCGACGAAGAAATCGAGGTGGATTTCTCCGGGACCTCCGGGGTCTCGACCTTCGGCATTAACGTCCCTCTGACCTATACTCAGGCCTATGCCAGCTTCGGCGTGCGCTGCGTCATCGGCGGCGCGGTGCCGAACAATGCGGGCTCGCTTGCCCCGGTGATCATCACCGCGCCGGAAGGCTCGATCCTGAACGCGCCGCATCCCTGCGCCGTCACCGCGCGGCACGTAATCGGTCAGATGCTGCCCGACGTCGTGCTCGGTTGCCTCAACCAGGTGATCCCCGACCGGGTCCCGGCGGAAGGCACATCATGCCTCTGGAACCCGGTGCTGCTCGGCGGCCATGGCCTGACCGACGAGGATTACGGCGACGCGACGCCGTTCGCGATCAACACCTTCCATGCCGGCGGCACCGGCGCGCGACCGAACAAGGACGGCCTCAACGCAACCGCCTTCCCCTCCGGTGTGCGCAACACACCGATCGAGGTGAACGAAACCATCGCCCCTCTGGTGATCTGGAAGAAAGAGTACCGGACCGACAGCGGCGGGGCCGGCAAGTTCCGTGGCGGCGTTGGACAGGTGATGGAAATCTCCCACGCCCAGCACGCCCCCTTCGCCATCAATTGCATGTTCGACCGTGTGACCTATCCGGCACGCGGCCGCAATGGCGGCGGCGACGGCGAGGCCGGAATCATCGAGCGCAAGCTTCGGAACGACCGTCTCAACGCCAAGGGACGGCAATCGATTTCCGGCGACGACCATCTCGTCGTCTCGATGCCCGGAGGCGGCGGCCTCGGTTCCGCGTTCGAGCGCGATCCGGCGGAAGTGGCGCGCGACGTCGTGCTCGGATTTGTGTCCCCGGAGGCGGCCCGCTCGGTCTATGGTGTCGCCGTCGATGAGGAAGGGCGGATCGACGAAGGCCTGACGAAGGACCTGCGCGCCGCCCGCTGAGGGGAGCAGCAGGAATGCAGTCTGGCGCCGCGGAGGCCATCACGATCGAGGGGCTCGCCAAGAGTTTCGTCGATAAGGAAGTCCTCCGCTCTATTTCGCTGACAGTCCCGGCGGGCGAGTCCACCGTTCTGATCGGGCCTTCCGCCACGGGAAAATCGGTGCTGCTGAAATGCCTGCTCGGCCTGATGCCGATCGATAGCGGCAGCATGAAGTATGGAAATCTGGAACTGCATGCTCAGGATGCCGACGGTTGGAGTGCCTTTCAGTCGCGCGCCGGCATGCTGTTTCAGCAGAACGCTCTCTTCGACAGCCTGAGAATCTGGGAGAACGTCGCCTTCAGGCTGATCAATCAGGAGCGTATGTCACGCAAGAAGGCGCGCGAGCGTGCACTGATCCGTATGGCGGAAGTCGGGCTCGGCGAGGAGATGGCGGATCTCTTCCCCGTCGAGCTTTCCGGCGGAATGCAGAAGCGCGTCGGGGTCGCCAGGGCCATGATCGGCAATCCGGAGCTGCTGATCCTCGACGATCCGACAGCGGGCCTAGACCCGATCCTGACAAACTCGATCCTCTCCCTGATCGAGCGGGCGACCGCCGGCAAAGGCACGACCGTGCTTGTCGTTACGGGCGATATGAAGGCCGCCCGGAGCCGGTTCGACAATGTCGCCATGCTTTTCGACGGCGAGATAAAATGGTCCGGAAGACGCGAAGCCGTTCCGGATGCCGGCAACCCCTATCTCGAACAGATGATCAACGGACGCGCCCGTGGCCCGATCAAGATGCGGCTCGCCGCCCGGGACTGATCCGGCCACATACGTGAATTGACCTGGATCAAAGCGCGCGTTCCGGAGCTTCAGCAGACTGTGCCCGCTTGAATGCCGGAATCTTTCGGCGCGAACGAAGCAGGCTGGTTATGGACGTATCGATTGCAGTGGACGGAGATGATTCGGACAAGCTCCCCTGTGCGGGATGCGATGACCGCGATTGCCCCATCCGCAAAGCGCTTGGCGAGGCAGGACTTCTGGAATGTTCGGACTCGATCCGGCAGATATCCGCACGTCCCGGCGAGCGGCTTGAGATCTCGGGTTTTGAGCCCGACACGGTCTTCAGGATCGCCTCCGGAATGCTCATGCAGGAACACGTCCTCGAGGACGGCCGGCGCCACGTCGCCGCCTTCAAAACCGACGGAGAACTTGCCTGGCCACTCTCCCGGGAAGACAATGGCGATATCCGTGAATTCTACGAGGCGGTCAAGCCGACCGATCTCTGCGTGATTTCAGTCTCCCCGCTGGCGGACCGGACGTCCGATGCCTGCGGGTTGATGGAGACACTTTACAGCGCAGCGAAAGAGGAAGTCGCCCGCTCACAGACGCGCATGCTGACCCTCGCCCGCTCCTCGGCGACGGAACGGCTGGCCGGGTTCCTCTTCGACCTCGCCAAGCGCACCGGCAAGCAGATGAAATACGGCACCGAGCTCAAGCTCAACATGCGTCGCGAGCGCATCGCCGACCATCTCGGCATGCAGCCGGAAACGATCAGCCGGATCATGTCCGCCTTCAAGAAGGACGGCGTGATTCAGCTCCCCCGCCCGACCGTGGTGATCATTCCGAACCTGCAGGCGCTCGCCGCCATCGCTTTCGGAGCGGCCTGACCCCGCTCAGTCCGGTTGTGCGAGCGCCGAAAGCACGCTCGCATCCTCAATTTCCGCCAGCGCGAAGATCCGGTCCGCCAATTCGACGGTCCGGGCCGCACCGAGCACCGGCTCGCCGAGCGTCCGATACTTCTCAAGGAGCCGCTGGCGCTGCGCCGGCTGATCAGCCGCCGGGACACCGACATCCCGGATTTCTTCAACCACCGTTCCGTCCTTGAGCTCCGCACGAACGCGCCCGACCGTCCGGGTGTCGGCCTCGACCCCCACCACCATCGAGCGCCGTCCGAGCTCCCGGAGCGCCTCGTCCTGCGCGAGATCATCGGTATAGGCGTTGAGATCCGCCGTATCGCGCCCGCTCAGCGCCATGGCCACCGTATGACGCAGGCTGAACTTCACCTGAAGGCCGGTCTCCGGCCTCTCAATGTTACAGACGGAAAGCGCACCCTTATTGACCTCGATGGTCAATCGCTCGATCGCCTCCGGCGCAACGCCGCGCTCCAGACGCAGCTGGCGCGCTGCTTCGATCGAGGAATGAGTCAGGTAGCAGGCGGCGTGGTACTTGAAAAGATTGCCTTCCACGGCATAGGCGCTATTCCCGCCCGGCGAGATTTCCTGCGGCGTGAAACCGTCCGACTGGGTATCGGCAAGCCCCTGCGCGCATTCAAGCGCATCCGTGCGCGAGGTCATCCCCTTGCCAGCCAGACGGGCAGCGAGCAGGCCGTTCGAGGCCGACTTTCCGACCTGGAAGGGTTTCGACATGGTCCCGAACATGGATTTGAGACCGGCCGCCTGAGCGACGGCGAGGCCAAGCGCGTGTGCCGCCCGCTCCGCATCGAGGCCAAGCAGGCGAGCCGCTGCGGCAGCGGCACCGAGCGTTCCGATCGTCGCCGTCATGTGCCAACCGCGATCATAGTGGCTGAGCCCCACCATTTCCGCTGCGAGAACCTCAGTTTCGTAACCGACCACGAAAGCGTCGAGAAAATCCGGACCCGACACTTTCCGCGTGTCGGCGATGGCGAGCAGTACCGGGACGAGCGGAACCGTCGGATGCCCCATCATCCGCGAATTCACATCGTCATAGTCGAGTGCATGAGAAGCCGCACCGTTCACCAGCGCCGCATTCAACGGGCTGAGACTGTCCGCCAAACCGACCAGACGCGCTGGACCGTCGCCTTCTTCCCGGGCGGCTTCCGCAAGCATCAGGCTCAATGGCTCGCGGCTGCCCGCCAGCGTTACGCCAAACCAATCGAGGATCGCATCCTCCGCCCAGGCATGCGCAGTCGCACCGATACTTCCCGGTTTGGCCGAAACCGCCCATGCGGCAAGTTCCCGGGTCGGCGAGGATGGTGCTCCGGGTTGCGATGCTTCAATATCGGCACGTCCCACTGTTTCCTCCTGTCCCGTCCGGCGTGTTTGAGTCATGTCATGGAATCTGAACCGGACGGCGGCATGATGGCAGCCTCCAGCAATTCATGTGACCGGATCTAGCGGACCATCGAACCATGGAAGAAACCGACGACCAAAGTGCGGCTTTGGAATTTCTCGGGCGCCGCGACAGCTACGATCCACGGCCAGATCAGGATCCGGCCCATATCGCGACCCATGGCAGTCATGTTTTTCTCGCCGGAGACCGCGCCTACAAACTGAAACGCGCGGTGGCATTCCCCTACATGGATTACGGCACGCTCTCGAAGCGGAAACGATTCACGGAAGCGGAGCTCGACCTCAACCGACGCACCGCTCCCGAGCTCTATCTCGGCATCCGGCGGCTGACCGAGACACCGGCCGGCGATCTGGAATGGGACGGCGCGGGCGAAACCGTCGAATATGTCCTTGAGATGCGGCGTTTTCCGGACGGCGCCCTGCTCGATCGCATGGCCGATGACGGGACGCTCTCTGCCGCCCTGATAGAAAGGACAGCGGAACGTATCCGCTCCTTCCACGACGCCGCGGCGGCTTTGCCACGAGAGGACGCACCCGGGGCCGGCGCCGCCGGACTGCGCGCGGTGCTCAAGGAGAATTTCGAGGAATTCGAAGCCCAGCCGGAACATTTCGCGCCCGCCGATGTCGCGAGATATGCGGAGCATGTTTGGACCGCCTTCGACAGCCTCGCGCCGCTCCTCGACAGGCGGATGGCAGGTGGGCACGCCAAACATTGCCACGGCGACCTTCACCTTCGAAACATCTGCCTGCTCGACGGCGAGCCGACGCTTTTCGACGGCCTTGAGTTCAACCCACTCTTTGCCTGCATCGACGTGCTCTACGATTTCGCCTATTTCCTCAGCGACCTTGCGATCCGGGACCGTCCGGACCTCGCGAACCTCGCCTTCAACCGATATTTCGTCGATGGAGGCTATGATGGATTGCCTTGCCTGCCACTGTTCATTTCCACCCGCTCGGCCGTCCGCGCGAAGATCATGGTCAGCGGTGCCATGGCACAAGACGATCCCGCCGCACGCGAAGCCATGCTGGAGCAATCGCGCCATTCCTTCGAGGCCGCGAGGACGCAGATCGAACCGGCGGCGCCTCTCCTGATCGGCGTCGGTGGCTTTTCCGGCTCCGGTAAATCGACCCTCGCACGCGCCCTTGCCAACCGGCGGCGCCCTGTCCCCGGCGCGATCCACCTGCGCAGCGACATCATCCGGAAGCGGATACACGGCGCGGCACCGACCGACCGTCTGCCCAATAGGGCTTACCGTTCCGAAGTGAGCGCGGAAGTCTACCGCCTGATGCTGCAACGCGCGGAAGCGGTGCTGAAATCAGGCTATCCGGTGATCCTCGATGCAGTAAACGACCGCCTCGAAGATCGCGACGCCATGGAGACGCTCGCCCGTTCTTTAAGTGTGCCTTTCCATGGACTCTGGCTTGACCTGCCTGCGGAGCTCATGGCAGCCCGCATTGCGGGGCGAAGAGGTGACGCGTCCGATGCCACGGAAAACGTTATGCGCGATCAACTCGCCCGCGGCCATGGACCGCTCGGCTCATGGCATCGGATAAACGCGTCCAGCGCTCCCGAGACGGTTCTGGAAAGAGCCGAGAAGCTCGGCTTTCCGGGCAATTGACATACATCAACGCCCGCACGCGCCCCCTTCCATAGACTCGCGGCCGTAAAGACCTGAACAGGGATGGTCGCCATGCCAAAAATTCTTGAAATCCTGCAGAAAGATCATGAGCAGCATGACTTGCTGCTCTCGATTCTTGAGAAACAGGTAAAAGACGCTCATCTCCGGGGCGAACCGGATTACGATGTGGTTTCGGAAATCGTCGATTATTTCCTGACCTACCCCGCCGAATTCCATCACGTGCGCGAAGATCAAATCTACGAAAAGATCCTCGCGCGCGACCCGCAAGCCGCAGAAGAGATCGGCCAGATCGAGGAAGAGCACAAAGCGTGCGAAGCCTTCATCAAAGCCTTTGCCGGCGCGCTCGCGAGTGTGCTTGGCACCGGTATCGTTACCCGCAGTCAGTTTGCCAATGCTGCGCTCGAATTCATCGAGTCGCAGCGTCGCCATATCCGGATGGAAGAGAGCATCTTCTTCCCGACCGCACTCCGGGTACTGAAACAAGAGGATTGGCGCGATCTCGACGATCACCTGTCGGACCGGGCGGATCCCATTTTCGGAAGCCAGCGCGAAGCGCAATTCGAGACATTGCGGCAGGAAATACTGGATTGGCAGAGCGCGAGAGAGCCTGCCAACGACCGATTTCCCGCGGGACAGGAAATGAGTGTCTGAAGCGACGGCGCCGCACCCTCGATCCAGGTGAAGACAAATGAATATGATGCGTAAAGAAGGGCCCCGGAGGGTCTGCGAACTCAAGCTTCTACAGAAATACGGCGCGAGCAACGTGCCGCGCTACACGAGCTATCCGACGGCCCCTCATTTCAGCAACCAGGTGTCCGCGGACGACTACAAACAATGGCTCGGCGAGTTGAGCCCGAGCGACGCCCTCTCGCTCTACCTCCACGTGCCGTTTTGCGAGGAACTGTGCTGGTACTGCGGCTGCGCGGCTCAGGTCGCGCGCAAGTACGGCCCGGTGTCCGAGTATGCACGGGTAATGGAGCGGGAAATCGAAACCGTCTCCCATTATCTCGCTAAGCCCGGACCGGTGCGCCACCTGCATTGGGGCGGGGGATCCCCGAACCGGCTCAATGCGAGCGACTTTTTCAGCCTGATGTCGCTGCTGCGCCGCCACTTCGAGTTTTCGGACGATGCGGAACTCGCGATTGAGATCGACCCCCGCACGCTCGACGACAGCCAGATCGACGCCTATGCCCGTTCCGGCATCAATCGTGCCAGCCTCGGCCTGCAGGATTTCACCCCTAAAGTGCAAGCGAGCATCAACCGGCTTCAGCCGTTCGAACTGGTCGCCGACCGCGTTTCGGCGCTGCGCCACGCCGGAGTTTCAAATCTCAACTTCGATCTGATGTACGGCCTGCCCTACCAGACCACTGACGATGCAGAGAAGAGCGTCTCGCTCGCGCTGAGCCTCGAGCCAAGCCGGATCGCGGTCTTCGGGTATGCACATGTCCCCTGGATGCGCAAACATCAGAAGCTCATTCCGGAAACTGCCCTTCCGGGGACGGCGCGCCGCCGCGAGCAGGCGCACGCGATGTCCGAATGCATCCGGGCCGCCGGATACGTCCAGATCGGACTAGACCATTTCGCGCGCCCAGACGATTCGATGGCCCGCGCGGCGGCTGCCGGCACGCTCCGACGGAACTTCCAAGGCTATACGACCGATGATGCGGTCGCTCTGATCGGTTTCGGTGTTTCTTCGATAGGCTATTTGCCGAATGGCTATATCCAGAACGTTCCGGACACACGCCTTTACGAGCAGAGCGTTCGCGAATCGGGCCTCGCCGTCTCCCGGGGACTCTCACTGACCCAAGACGACCGTCTGCGTCGAACCCTGATCGAGAAACTGATGTGTAACGATACCGTCGACGTCGCGGAAACCTGCGCTGACTATGCGATCCCCGTCGAAGACGTTTTGAGCGATGCGGATTCCCTTGGTGAGATGGAAAGGGACGGACTCTTGACGTGGGACGGATCGAGGATCGAGATAACACCGGAGGGGCGGCCCTATGTCCGGGTCGTCGCGGCACTTTTTGATGCGTTCCTGGCTTCCGGCAAGGCCCGCCATTCGGGTGCTGTCTAAACAAAAAATATGACTGTTTGAGTGAAATGTTGCGGCGCAATGTCGCTGTGCGCTCGCGCCACATGCTCATTGCGCCGCCCATAGAGGATCTTGAGCCCACGGCTCAGGACATGCTGGGAATTTGACCTAAATCAATGCCGGATTAGGGCAACGTTTCTAGTTTGCTAGCAAGGCTGTTCCCGGAGGGGGGATGGTCACTCGAGTGTGTTCAGTATCGCGAGGGAAGACATGAACAGCACACTAACCGCAAACCGCCATACAGGCGGCGCATGGACCATGGGGGTTCTCTTCGCCCTCGGTGCCATCGTCAGCCTGCTTTGGATGGCAAAAGCGCCGAGCCCCGAGATGGGCTTTCACGCCTTTCTTTTCTTTGCCTTTTTCACTCTCGGCTGTTTCGTCCTGGTGAAACGCCACTACGATATGGCCAACGCGCCAGCGGTGCCGACGGCGGACGACGACGTCGGCTATATGGACGGCGTGATCCGCGCCGGGGCCATCGCCTCGACCTTCTGGGGCGTGGTGGGCTTTACCGTAGGTCTCGTCATCGCCCTGCAGCTGGCATTTCCGGTCCTGAACTTCGACCTTCCCTGGACGAATTTCGGCCGCCTGCGCCCGCTGCACACCTCGGCGGTGATCTTCGCCTTCGGCGGCAACATCCTGATCATGACCTCTTTCCACGTGGTGCAGCGGACCTGTAAGGCCCGGCTCGCGGGCGGTCTCGCACCCTGGTTCGTTTTCTGGGGTTACCAGCTCTTCATCGTGCTGGCGGCGACCGGTTACGTTCTCGGCATCACGCAGAGCAAGGAATACGCGGAACCGGAATGGTACGTGGATCTCTGGCTGACCATCGTTTGGGTGGTCTATCTGCTGGTCTTCCTCGGCACCATCTGGAAACGGAAAGAGCCGCATATCTACGTCGCGAACTGGTTCTACCTCGCGTTCATCATCACCATCGCGATGCTGCATATCGTCAACAACCTGTCCCTGCCGGTTTCCCTTGCCGGCGCGAAGAGCTACTCCGCCTTCGCCGGTGTGCAGGACGCACTGACGCAGTGGTGGTACGGCCATAACGCCGTCGGGTTCTTCCTGACCGCCGGCTTCCTGGCCATCATGTACTATTACATCCCGAAGCGGGCCGAGCGTCCGGTCTATTCCTACCGGCTTTCGATCATCCACTTCTGGGCGCTGATCTTCCTCTATATCTGGGCCGGTCCGCACCACCTGCACTACACGGCCCTGCCGGACTGGGCGCAGACTCTCGGCATGACCTTCTCGATCATGCTCTGGATGCCGTCCTGGGGCGGCATGATCAACGGCCTGATGACGCTCTCGGGCGCCTGGGACAAGCTCCGCACGGACCCGGTCCTGCGCATGCTGGTCACCTCCGTCGCCTTCTACGGCATGTCCACCTTCGAAGGCCCGGTCATGTCCATCAAGGCGGTGAACGGCCTCAGCCACTACACCGACTGGACCGTCGGCCACGTGCATTCCGGTGCGCTCGGCTGGGTCGGCATGGTCAGCTTCGGCGCCCTCTACTGCGTGGTTCCGATCCTCTGGAACCGCGAGCGGCTCTACTCGCTGCGCCTCGTCGGCTGGCACTTCTGGATCTCGACCATCGGCATCGTGCTGTACATCACCTCGATGTGGGTCTCGGGCATCCTGCAGGGCCTGATGTGGCGTGCCTACGACACCCTCGGCTTTCTGGAATACTCCTTCGTCGAGACCGTCGAGGCCATGCATCCCTTCTATGTGATCCGGGCTCTTGGCGGTGCCGTTTTCGTCGCCGGTTCCCTGGTCATGGCTTACAACCTCTACCGCACCATGCGGGGCGATCTTCGTGATGAAGCCCCGTTCGTGGGCGCGCCGGTGCGCGCACCCCAGGGCGCGGTCGCGGCGGGAGAATGATCGATGTCTCTGCTCAATAAACACGCTGTCTTCGAGAAGAACTCGATCCTGCTCTGCGTCGGGATCCTGATCACCGTCGCCATCGGCGGCCTGGTCGAGATCTCGCCCCTCTTCTACCTGGAAAGCACAATCGAGAAGGTGAAGGGCATGCGTCCTTACACCCCGCTCGAGCTCGCGGGACGGAACATCTATATCCGCGAGGGTTGCTACAACTGCCACAGCCAGATGGTGCGGCCGTTCCGGGACGAAGCCGAACGCTATGGCCATTACAGCCTCGCGGCGGAGAGCATGTACGACCACCCTTTCCAGTGGGGCTCCAAGCGAACCGGACCGGACCTCGCCCGGGTCGGCGGTCGTTATTCCGACGACTGGCACGTGGCGCACCTGATCAATCCGCGCTCCGTGGTGCCGGAATCGATCATGCCGGGCTATCCGTTCCTCGCCGATAAGGAGCTGAAGATCGACGATCTTTCCGGCCACCTGGCGGCGAACCGTGGCGTCGGCGTGCCCTACACGGACGAGATGATCGAGAACGCGGTCCTCGATGCCCGGGTCCAGGTCAATCCGGATGCGGATGAAGTGGATGCCTTCATGGAGCGCTACCCGAAGGTTCAGGTACGCGACTTCGACGGCAATCCGAACAAGCTCACCGAACTCGATGCGGTGATCGCCTACCTCCAGATGCTGGGTACGCTGGTCGATTTCGACCTCTACGCCCAGGATCCGGCGCTGCGATAGGAGGGAGAAATGGATTACCAGACTGTCTCCGCTTTCGCGCAGACCTGGGGCCTTGTGTTCCTGGTCACCATGTTCGGCGGCGCGGTGATTTACGCGCTGTGGCCGAGCAACCGCGGCAAGTTCAAAAAAGCCGCGCACATGCCGCTTGAGGAGGATTGACCGTGGCTCACAACGCTGAAAAGGACGCTGTGACCGGCGTCGAAACAACCGGTCACGAGTGGGACGGGATCAAGGAACTCAACAATCCTCTCCCGCGCTGGTGGCTCTGGACCTTCTACATCACGGTCCTTTGGTCGATCGGCTACTGGGTCGTCTACCCGGCCTGGCCGCTGGTCTCCAGCTATACCGAAGGCATGTTCGGCTATTCCTCCCGCCAAGAGGTGATGGACCGGATCGCAGAGGCAAAGGAAGCCCAGTCAGAGTATCTCGGGAAGATCGAGACCGCCTCCCTGGACGAGATCCGGGGCGACAGCGAGTTGCTGAATTTCGCGCTCGCCGGCGGACGCTCGGCCTTCGCGGTGAACTGCTCCCAGTGTCATGGTCAGGGCGCCCAGGGCTTTGTCGGATACCCGAACCTCAACGACGACGCCTGGATCTGGGGCGGAAAGCCGGACGAGATCATGACCACGATCCTCTACGGCATCCGTTCCGATCACGACGATACGCGGTACAGCGAAATGCCGGCCTTCGGCCGGGACGGTCTGCTGGAACGCCCGCAGATCAACGAGGTCGTGGAATACGTCCTGCAGATCTCCGGACAGGATCACGACTCGGGTATGGCCACGGCAGGTAAGGACGTTTTCGTGGAGCAGTGCGCTGCCTGCCATGGCGAGAACGGCGAAGGTATCCGGGAGACCGGTGCCCCGCGCCTGACCGACTCGATCTGGCTCTATGGCGGCGACCGCGACACGCTCCGTGCGACTGTCACCAATGCCCGCTACGGCGTGATGCCGGCTTGGACCGGCCGTCTCGACGAAGCGACGATCAAACAGCTTGCCGTCTACGTGCATTCGCTCGGCGGCGGCGAATAAACCTTATTGCTCCCGCCGGTCCTCCGGCGGGAGCTTCCCAACCGCCCGGGCCAGGACCGCCCCGGATCAGTGACAGCAAACCCGCGAAAACAGGTCACCCATGGATCAGGCCAGCCAGGTTTCGAGCCCAGCCACCGCCCCCGAGGCCTCAGTCGAGAAGATCGACGTCGATGCGGTCAACAAGAAGGAGGAGCGCTCCCTCTACAAGGCCCGGGTCAAGATCTACCCGAAACGGGCGACCGGCTTCTTTCGCAAGCTGAAGTGGCTGGTCATGGCCGCCACGCTCGCGGTTTACTACGTCGCACCATGGCTCCGCTGGGATCGCGGCCCGAACGCGCCCGATCAGGCGATCCTGATCGATTTCCCCGCGCGCCGGTTCTACTTCTTCTTCATCGAGATCTGGCCGGAAGAGGTCTACTATCTGACCGGCCTCCTGATCATCGCCGCGCTCGGCCTCTTCCTGATCACCAGCCTCGCCGGCCGCGTCTGGTGCGGCTATACCTGCCCGCAGACCGTCTGGACCGATCTCTTCATCTGGGTCGAGCGCTTCGTCGAAGGCGACCGCAGCGCCAGGATCAGGCTCGACAAGCAACCGCTCTCGGTGAACAAGGTCGCCCGGAAATCCGTGAAGCACGCTCTCTGGCTGCTGATCGGGATGGCGACTGGCGGCGCCTGGATCTTCTATTTCGCGGACGCGCCTACCCTGCTGGTCGATCTCTTTACCCTGCAGGCCCCGGTCGTCGCCTACAGCACCGTCGCCGTTTTGACCGCCAGCACCTATATCTTCGGCGGCATGATGCGGGAGCAGGTCTGCACCTTCATGTGCCCCTGGCCCCGTATCCAAGGAGCGCTGGTCGACGAGGACTCCCTGATCGTCTCCTACAAGGACGATCGGGGCGAGCCGCGCGCGCCGTTCCGCAAGAACCAGGACTGGTCAGAGCGCGCCGACTGTATCGATTGCAACCAGTGCGTCGCGGTCTGCCCCATGGGCATCGATATTCGCGATGGCCAGCAGCTTGAATGTATTCACTGCGCCCTCTGCATCGACGCCTGCAACGAGGTGATGACTCGTATCGACCGGCCGCTGAACCTGATTTCCTACGATACTTTCGTCAATCACGAGCGGCGCGCGACAGGACAGCCGACACAGAAACCGCGTCTGATCCGGGCACGGACCGTCATCTACAGCGCGCTGATCTCAGCCGTCGGCCTGCTGATGCTCGCCACCCTGCTGACCCGCGCCACGCTCGACATAAACATCCTGCATGACCGAAACCCGCTCTTCGTCAAACTTTCCGACGGCGGCGTCCGCAATGGCTACACGATCAAGATCCTCAACAAGCAGCACGAGGTGCGGCGTTTCGAGATCGCGGTCGATGGCCTGGACAACGCCCTGGTTACGGTCGTCGGACATGACGGGACCAGCGGCCTCGAGGTGCCCGCCGACAAGCTGGCGCAGTTCCGGGTGTTCGTCTCAGTCCCGCCGGCCTCCGTTCCGGACGGACGGCAGGATTTCGATTTCATCGTGACAGACGTGGTTGACGGGAACCGGGCGGTCAACGACACCATATTCAGAGGACCGGAAAAATGAGTGACCTCGCGATGACCGAGCCCGCCCGCCTGAAAGGCAAACACGTTCTCTTCACCCTGCTCGGGTTTTTCGGCGTGGTGATCGCGGTCAACGTGACCTTCGTCGTGATCGCGCTCGATACCTGGACCGGCCTGACGACGCCGAAATCCTATGTCGAAGGGCTGAACTACAACAGCCTCATCGAGGATGCCACGAAGCAGCGAGCCCTCGGATGGACGGCGGATATCGCCGTCGCGCGGGATCCTGGCAAACCGGACAGCTTCGCGGTGACCGTTACCGCATCGCTCGGCGACCGCAATGGAAAGCCGCTCGCCGCAGAGAGCGTCACCCTCAGTTTCCGCCATCCGATTAACGAGAAATACGATCAGACGATCGCGCTGACGCGTGGAGCGGACGGCCGCTATACCGGAGCAGCCGAGCTTCCCGTCGCCGGCAACTGGGACACACGTATGACCGCGCGCATGGCGGACGGCAGCAGCTTCCGCCGCGACGGCGAACTCTGGATCAAGTAGGCAGAGCAATGAGCACTGCGCCCCGCACTCCGGCAGACAAAGGCAAGACGGAAACCGCTCCGCTGGCGAGCTGCTGCGAGATCGCGGCGGCGATGGATCTAGCGGAGGACGTCATCCGCCCGGCCGATGTGGCAAGTTACGTCGCTGCCGGTCCGGACGGTATCGCAGATCTGCACCTGATCGTCCGCAATATGCATTGCCCCTCGTGCGTGCGTCAGATCGAA
Source organism: Nisaea acidiphila (assembly GCF_024662015.1). NCBI lineage: Bacteria > Pseudomonadati > Pseudomonadota > Alphaproteobacteria > Rhodospirillales > Thalassobaculaceae > Nisaea > Nisaea acidiphila. The sequence continues at coordinate 246,640 of NZ_CP102480.1, forward strand.
GGCGGACTCGGCACCGAAGCCGGTGTGCTCCTCGCCCGTCTCAATGCCACTACGCGGCGACTGCATCTGCGCTGGAACGAAGCCGAAACCAGCGCGGCGGCACTCGTCGAGAAGCTGGCCGATCTCGGTTACGAGGTCTCACCCTATGACCCTGTAAAACTCGCCGCCTCGGCGAATACCGACGACCGGGAACTGCTGAAGGCGATGGCGGTCGCCGGATTTGCCGCCGCGAACGTCATGCTGATCTCTGTCGCGGTCTGGGCCGGCCTCGCACAGGATATGGGCGAAGCCACCCGCGCGCTGATGCACTGGCTCTCGGCGCTGATCGCGCTTCCGGCGGTCGCCTATTCCGGGCGCCCGTTTTTTCGCTCCGCCCTCTCCGCCGTCTCTCACGGCCGCACGAACATGGATGTGCCGATCTCGCTAGCGGTCATCCTCGCCGCGGGCATGAGCCTGTTCGAGACCACGCGCGGCGGCGAACATGTTTATTTCGACGCTTCTGTCAGCCTGCTCTTCTTCCTGCTGATCGGCCGCTTCCTCGATCGTTCGCTCCGGCGGAAGGTGGAATCCGCGGCACAGAACCTGCTCGCCCTGAAAGCCGTCTCCGCGACCGTCATCGGAGAGGACGGCGGTTACATTTCCCAGCCGATAGACCTCGTCCGCCCGGGCATGAAGGTCGCCGTCGCCGCCGGCGAGCGCTTCCCCGTCGACGGTGTCCTGCAATCGGGACAGACAGAGATCGACACTTCAATGGTGACCGGCGAATCCGTCCCGCGCGCCGCCGGGCCGGGCGAAAAGGTCTTCGCCGGCACGGTCAATCTCGGCGCACCCGTGACTGTGACCGTGACAGCGACGGACGAAGGCACCTTGCTCTCCGAAATCGTGGGCCTTATGGAAGCGGCCGAACAGGGCCGTGCGCGCTATGTCCGCCTCGCGGACCGGATGGCCCGCTGGTATGCCCCGGTCGTCCACGCGGTGGCGCTTGCCACCTTCGCCGGCTGGATGACATTCGGAGACATCGGCTGGCAAGCCGCCTTGCTGGTTTCGATCACCGTCCTGATCGTGACCTGCCCCTGCGCCCTAGGCCTCGCCGTCCCCGCGGTTCAGGCCGGCGCCGTCGGACGGCTGCTCAAGGCCGGCATTCTCGCGAAATCGGGCGACGGACTGGAGCGGCTCGCCGCGGTGGACACCATCGTCTTCGACAAGACCGGGACCCTGACGCTCGGCCGTCCGGAGCTGCTGGACCGGCACGATATTGCGCTTTCGGATCTTAAACGCGCCGCTTCCCTCGCGGCCGCGAGCCGCCATCCTCTGTCCCTCGCCATCCGCCGCGTCGCCGGCCCCGTTGCTGCGATGGACGATGTCGAGGAAGTGCCTGGACAGGGCCTTCGTGCGATGGACGGCCAGACCGAGATCCGTCTTGGGCGGCGCAATTTTGCCCGGGTCGGCGCAGAGGCCGGCGCCTATCACGACGGCCCGGAGCTCTGGCTCACCGACGGCAATCGCTGCACCCAGTTTCGCTTCCGCGACGAGGCCAGAGCCGACGCGCGCGAAACCGTCTCAGCCTTGCGCGATCACGGATTCTCGGTCGAGCTTCTCTCCGGTGACCGCCGCGAGGCCGTGGAGCGGCTCGCACGCGATGTCGGTATCGCGCAGTGGCGAGAGGCCTGCACACCTCAGGACAAGATCGCCCGGCTTGAAGCGCTGGCGAAGAAAGGCAGAAAAGTTTGCATGGTCGGGGACGGTCTGAACGACGCGCCCGCCCTCGCCGCCGCCTTCGCCTCGATCTCGCCGGGTACTGCCGCCGACGCAAGCCAGACGGCGGCCGATTTCATCTTCCAGGGCCAGCGCCTCGCCCCCGTGCTGGAAGCCGTGAAGACGGCCCGCTCGGCCCGCGTTCTGGTCTTGCAGAATTTCGCACTCGCCCTCGCCTATAACGTCATCGCGGTGCCGGTCGCGGCAGCCGGCTTCGCGACACCGCTGATCGCGGCCATCGCAATGTCCGCCTCGTCCCTCGTGGTGACCCTGAACGCGCTCAGAATCAAACTGGGTCGTCTTCAGCCGGAGCAGACCAATGACAGCGCTTAGCTTTCTGATCCCCGCCGCCCTGCTGCTTGGCCTGGTGGGCCTCGTCGCCTTCCTCTGGGCGCTGAAGAACGGACAATTCGAGGATCTCGATGGGGCGGCACACCGGATGCTCGACGAGGACTGAGCACTTCTCAATCACGTCCAAGTGACGCACATCCGGGCCGGGTTTGGGTCATGCTCCGGATTATGAACCCGATCCGATTTTTCCCCGCCTTACTGATCGCCTTTTGCCTCGCCGCCGCCCCGGGCGGCGCGGAAGCGTGCGGCGTGGAAACCCCATGCGAAATCCCAGCCGGCAGCTATTACGTCAAACCGCCCTCCGGCTGGGACGGGCAAAGCCCGCTGCCGGCCGTGCTCTATTTTCACGGCTACAAGCAGAGTGGCAGGACCGTCCTGCGAATGAAGGCTCTGATGCGGGCTGCAGATGAGGCCGGTATCCTCGTCGTCGCTCCGAACGGTATCGAAGGGCAATGGGGCGTACGGGGAGCCCCTTCCGTACTTAGGGACGATATCGCCTTCACCCGCGCTGTCAGGGTGGACGTTACGTCAAAATGGCCCATCGACCGGTCGCGCCTGTGGGTTTCCGGGTTCTCGCTCGGCGGCTCCATGGCCTGGAACGTCGCCTGCCTCAGCGGGGACGATTTTTCCGGCTTCCTTCCCGTCTCCGGCGCCTTCTGGCGTCCTCATCCACAGAACTGCCCAAGCGGCCCGATCAACATGCTTCACGTCCACGGGCGCGGCGACAAGGTGGTCCCTATAGAGGGACGCGCCATCGGAAGCCGCTGGCGGCAGGGTAACGTGCTGGAAGGCTTCGATTTCTGGCGCAGCCACGACCGGTGCGAGGCCGACGAGCTGCAAAGCACCGGCGACAAGGGCCTGCATTGCCGGGAATGGCGTGGCTGCTCCGGCGGCAAGCGTCTCGCGCTCTGCCTCTATGACGGCGGCCATTCGGCGCCGAAGGATTGGTATCCCCGGGCCTTCAAATGGATGAAAGACGTGAGCGAAACGCCGAGAGGATAAGGCTTATTCCGGCCGCACCCCGTCGAAGGCGCGCCTGTAGGCATGCCATGTCGCATGGCCGATCAGCGGGAAAGTGATTGCGAGTCCGACGAAACAGGTCACGATCCCGACCGCCGTCAACATGACGATGAGCCAGGCCCAGACGAGCAACGGCCAGAGATTGCGCCGTACCATCTGGACGCTCTCCATCACGGCGGTCACCGCATCGACGTCCCGCACCATGAGCATCGGCACGGAAAACGCCGTCACGGCAAAGACCGCGGCCGCCAGCACTCCACCAAAGGCCGTGCCGATCACAAGCAGCCCGAGGCCGTCATAGGTGAAGAACAGGATGCCGATGGAGTCCTCGAGCCCCGGAAACGGCCGCGTGCCGAGGAAAAGTGCATAAAGCAGCGTCGCGATCCGGATCCAGATCAGATGCACCACCATCAGGATCACACCGAGATAGGCGAGCTGGGTTGGATTCTTTACCGGCACGAACAGGGCGGTCCTGAGCGATACAGGCTCCCCCGCCTCGCGCCGGCGGCTGGTTTCGTAAAGACCGACGGCGAGCATCGGCCCCATCAGCATGAACCCGGCCGAGAGCGGTAGCAGAAGGTGCGGAACGTCCAGCAGGAAAAGCGTGCTCGCCAAGCCGAGGCTGACCAGCGTAAACCCGACCCCGTAGGTCAGGCTGATTCCAGGCACGGCGAGCATGTCGCGCCACCCGGCCGCGAGCCATTCCCACGGCTCGTCGGGCTCCATGCCATTGCCTGTCACGTGGACCGTATCGGCCGATACCATCTGGTTCCTCCACTTCCGCCGTTCTTTCATCGGCAGGAATTGGGAATCCTGTCCGGCCAGCGACTTGTTTCATACCAGTGTCACTCTCAATATCGACCTGAAACAAGTCAAAAACATTGATCCAAATCAATGTTTGAGAGCATGAAACGACCGCCTAATCCTCCTCAGGGACCAAACGATGCCCGTGTGTGCCGACTGGAACAGACCATGAGAAAGCCGATAACCGACGGAGCGGAGGTCTCCATCGAATTTCCCGACAAGGCCTATCTCGGCTATTTCCGCCGCGACAGCACCTTCGAAGTTTCACGGGATGACGACAGTATCGTGCTCAAACTGGTCCATCCCGGCGACGACAAGCGTGTCGCCTCGTTCCACCTGCATGACTACCTGCTTGCTGACGTCCTCCAAGCGATCGCCGGAACCCTCGGCGACGCGGAAATCGGGGGACCTCAGCGCGAGGCCCTCGAACAGGCCGCGAAAACGCTCGTTTCGGCGCTAAAACACTCCTCCTGATCCGACGGCCCAATACAGACTCCGCCGAAGCTGGTTGCGACGCCAAGGGCAGCGTGCAAGGCTGCGCGCATCGGGCGGCGACCGGATGGCGCGCCGCTTTGAACGGGGAGAAAAAGATGAAATCCAAGCTGTTCGCCGCCGCGCTGCTCGCCACCACGCTGGGCGCCGCAGGAAATGCCGCCGCCAAGGATAGCCTCGCTCTCGGTATTGGCCTTGAGCCGCCGCATCTGGACCCGACCGCCGGCGCCGCCGCGGCGATCGACGAGGTTGTCTATGCAAATGTGTTCGAAGGCCTGACGCGCATCGGACCTGATGGCGCGGTGCTGCCGGCACTGGCGAAGTCCTGGAGCGTTTCCGAGAACGGCCTCACCTATACCTTCAAGCTGCAGGACGGTGTCGCCTTCCATGACGGCACCGGGTTCGATTCCGCCGATGTCCTGTTCTCGCTCAATCGCGCCATGGCGGAAGACAGCACCAACGCCCAGAAAGGCCTGTTCGAACCGATCGAGAAGGTCGAGGCGCCGGACGCGACGACGGTCGTGATCACCCTGAAGCGCCCGACCGGCCATTTCCTCTTCAATCTCGGCTGGGGTGACGCTGTCATCGTGGCGCCGGAAAGCGCCGGGGCGAATAAATCCAACCCTGTCGGCACCGGCCCCTTCAGCTTCAAGCGCTGGGCGAAAGGCTCCGAGATCAATCTGGCGCGGAACGACGCCTACTGGGGCACGAAGGCAAAGCTCACAAAGGTCAGCTTCAAGATCATGCCGGACGCCGCCGCTTCGGCGGCCGCATTGATGTCAGGTGATGTCGACGCGATCCCGAATTTCGGCGCTCCGGAATTGCTGGAGCAGTTCCGTTCCGATCCGCGTTTCCTGGTCATGATCGGCACGACGGAAGGGGAAACGATCCTTTCCATGAACCATGCGAACGAAGCATTGAGCGACATTCGTGTTCGCCGCGCGATCAGCCACGCGATCGACCGCCAGGCGATTATTGACGGTGCCATGTTCGGCTCCGGTACCCCCATCGGCAGCCATTTCGCGCCGCACCACCCGGCCTATATCGACCTGACCGGCATGTATCCGCACGATACCGCCAAGGCCAAGGCACTCCTCGCCGAAGCCGGCTACGCCGACGGGCTGAAACTGCGCCTGACACTGCCGCCGCCGAGCTATGCGCGGCGTGGCGGCGAAGTGATCGCGGCCCAGCTCGCAGCCGTCGGGATCGAAACCGAGATCATCCCGGTCGAGTGGGCCCAATGGCTGAAGCAGGTCTTCAAGACGACGGATTACGACCTGACGATCGTCTCCCACACGGAACCGTTCGATATCGGGATCTATGCCCGCGACAGCTACTATTTCAACTACAAGAGCGACCGCTTCCGGAATGTCTATTCCGCTCTCACAGAGGCGGTAGATCCGACGGAGCGGAACTCCCTGATCGGCGAGGCACAGAAAATCCTCGCGGAGGACGCGGTCAACGGTTTCCTCTTCGAACTCGCTCAGAACGGCGTCTGGCGCACGAAGATCAAGGGGCTCTGGCGCAACCGGCCGATCCAGGCGAACGACGTGACAGGCGCCTACTGGGAATAACCCCGCGCCCGACGGACCCTGCATATGCTCGCATTCGCCGTTCGACGGCTGACGGCACTGGCGGCGACCCTTGCGGTTGCCGCCCTTGTCGTCTTCATGGTCATGGAAGTCCTGCCGGGCGATCCGGCGGAAGTCATGCTCGGCCTCAACGCCCAGCCCGACACGCTGGCCGCGCTCCGGGCCCAGATGGGGCTGGACCGGCCGGTGCCCGAACGCTTCCTGGTCTGGATCCTCGCCTTTCTCTCCGGCGATCTCGGTATCAGCTATACCTATGACGTCCCCGTCGCGGAGCTGATCGGCGAGCGCATGGAAGTCACCCTTCCGCTGGCGCTCATGGCCATCCTGTTCTCGACCGCAATCGCCTTGCCCTGCGGCGTGCTTGCAGCCCGTTTCCGTGGCGGTTTCGCAGACACCTTCATCATGGGCGCCGCTCAGCTCGGCGTTGCCGTTCCGAACTTCTGGTTCGCGATCCTGCTGATCCTGCTCTTCGCCGTCACGCTTGGCTGGACCAGTGCCGGCGGCTTTCCCGGTTTCGAGGACGGTATTCTGCCGGCGCTCGGCGCGCTGCTTTTGCCCGCCGTCGCGCTCGCCCTGCCGCAGGCCGCGATCCTGGCGCGCGTCACCCGCTCATCGGTCGTAGAGGTGATGGGCGAGGATTATATCCGCACCGCCCGCGCCAAGGGGCTCTCCGGTCGCACGGTGCTCTGGCGGCATGCGGTGCGAAATGCGCTCGCGGCGCCACTGACGATCATGGGGCTGCAATTCAGTTTCCTGCTCGCCGGGACCGTCATCATCGAGAACGTCTTTTACCTGCCCGGCCTCGGCCGGTTGATTTTCCAGGCCATCGCCCAACGCGACCTCATCGTCGTGAAGGACGTTGTGGTGCTTCTCGTCGCCCTCGTCATCACGGTCAACTTCGTCGTCGACCTTCTCTATGCCTGGACCGATCCGCGGCTCCGGAAAGCGGGCAGCGATGTCTGAAAGCGTCTCGATCGTGTCAGGTCCGGTCCGCACTCCGTTCTGGCGGCGCGCATCGCGTCATCCGGGTTTCCTACTCGGCGGCGCGATCAGTCTCTTCGTCCTCCTTACGGCGGCGCTCGCCCTGATCTGGACGCCGTTCCCGGTAACCGAACTGAACATCGCCCAGAAACTCCGGCCGTTTTCCCTCTCTCATCCGCTCGGCACCGATCATTTTGGACGCGATATCGTATCCATGCTCATGGTCGGCGCCGGCAATTCCGTTCTGGTCGGGATCGTCGCCGTCGGGCTCGGGGTCGGGGTCGGCGGTCCGCTCGGACTGCTGGCCGCAATGCGACCGGGCCTCATCAGCGAAGCCGTGATGCGCGCGAGCGATCTCGCCTTTGCCTTTCCAGCCCTGCTGACCGCCGTGATGATCACCGCGATCTACGGGCCCGGTACGGTGAATTCGATCATCGCCATCGGGATCTTCAACGTCCCGGTCTTCGCCCGGCTCACCCGCGGCGTTTCCCTTTCGGTCTGGCAGATGGAATATGTGTCCGCCGCCCGCGCAATCGGCGTGCCGTCGCTGCAGATCGCGCTCCGGCACATGCTGCCCAACATCGCCAGTCCGCTGATCGTGCAGGCGACGATCCAATTCGCCCTCGCCATACTCGCGGAAGCCGGTCTCAGCTATCTCGGACTCGGTACCCAGCCGCCGCAACCAAGCTGGGGGAAAATGCTCCATGAAGCGCAGACCATGCTTTATTTCGCGCCGACCCTCGCGATTCTCCCCGGCATCAGCATCGCCGTGACCGTCCTCGGCCTCAATTTGCTCGGCGACGGTTTGCGCGATTTGCTCGATCCAAAGCTGCGCAACGCCTCAAACAGGCAGTCTCGGGGCGAATAACCCTGTCGATGCCTGTTGGCGCGCGAGCGCTTGGAAATTATGCTTTTGGCGCCGATCCGTACTGCCTATCTATGTCCGGGTACGGACACCGTCCTGAGCGCCACTGGGGAGCAATGCATAAATGGGTCTTCGATCCGCCAGAGAGGAAATCTTCTTCCTCTCACGATGGCTTCGTGCCCCTCTGAAGACCGGTTCGGTCCGCCCCAGCGGACGCGACCTGACCCGGCTCATTGCACGCACCGTGTCACGGACCGGGCCCGACGAGTGGATAGTCGAGCTCGGCGGAGGCACCGGAGCCGTGACGCGCGCGCTCCTTGATGCCGGTATCGCCCGGAACCGCCTCGTCATCCTTGAGCGCGACCCGGCGCTTTCGGCCTGGCTGCGGCGCGATTTTCCCGGCACGACGGTCATCGCGGGCGACGCGGAGCAGTTGGGCCACCATCTTGCACGCCGCGAGATCGGACCGGTCCGCCGGATCGTCTCCAGCCTGCCCCTGCTCTCTCTTCCGCGCACGCAGCGCAAGGCAATCCTTGCCGCGATCCTTTCGGTCCTCGGTGAGGAAGGCTCCCTGATCCAGTACAGCTACGGTCCGTCCTGCCCGGTTCCACGCGCGTTGCGGAACGAACTCGGCCTGAAGGCAACGCCTGTTGGCATCGCCTGGCGCAATCTGCCGCCGGCGCGGGTCTGGGAATTCAGGAAACGGGCATCCGGTTCGGGCCAGCGCTCAAAGCCGCGCTGCGCCGCCTGAAGATGCGAAGAGTTCAGGCTTCGTGATGACGGACGACGTAGCGGCCGTCGTCGAATTCCGTGAACTGGTCTGAAATGGACGGATGGTTGACCGGGCCATTGCCGCTGTCGTCAATCAGGTTCTGCTCGGAGACATAGGCGACGTAGTAGGTCTCCGGGTTTTCCGCGAATAGGTGGTAGAACGGCTGATCGCGCCGGGGACGGCGGTCCTCCGGAATGGCCTCGTACCATTCCTCGGTGTTGGCGAATTCCGGGTCGACATCGAACACGACACCCCGGAAGTCGAACATCCTGTGCCGAACAACCGCGCCGATACCAAACTTGGCTTCGACCACATTGACCACAGCATATCACTCCGTTGTTTTTGCTCGCATCTTACCGAACTTGTCCGGAATAGCGGCGAACGTCAACCATTGCCGCGCGACGATCCGGGTCCGCGGACATGCTCCCTTTCCGATTACGACGCAACTTGCCCCTTGTTCAGACGCGGTTCTGCATACACTGTGACGATAAGCGGACGGATCAGTTCGCAATAAAACAATAATCGGGAGGTGAGGATGTCCGTCGCGGCTTTGCGCGATCACGTTTTCGGTTATCTGAACGACCGCTTCTTCTATGGCTGGGTCATCCTCTCGGTCGCTGGTCTCGGCCTCTTCACAAGCGGCCCGGGCCAATCCCACACCTTCAGCGTGTTCGTCGACCCGATCAGCGCCGATCTCGGGATTACCAGCACGACTATCGCCTCTGCCTACGGGACGGCAACGCTGGCCGCCGCCCTCTGCCTGCCCGTTGCCGGACGCTTGGTCGACCGTTTCGGGCCGCGCCGTATGGCGGGCGCGATCGTCTTCCTGCTTGGGCTCGCCTGCCTCTTTTTCGGCGCCGCCGCGAATTTCGTCTGGCTGGCTCTCGGCTACGGTTTCCTCCGCTTTTTCGGCCAGGGTGCCTTGATGCTCACCTCCGCCAACCTGACTTCCCGCTGGTTCGCGAGGAAGCGCGGCACGGCCATGGGGCTGATGGCACTCGGTTTCGGTGCATCGATCGCCGTACATCCACCGCTTGCGCAGTTCCTGATCGAAACCGTCGGCTGGCGGCAGGCCTGGACCTATCTGGGTCTTCTGACCTGGGTCCAGATGCTTCCCGCCATTTGGCTCCTCGTGATCGACAGTCCGGAAGAAAAGGGGTTGGCTCCGGACGGTGAGAGCCGCCCGAGGCCAGAAGCCGCGGCCGCAGTAAAAAACTCCAAGGAAGAGGACATTCCGGGCCTTACACTCTCCGAGGCGCTCAGAACACCGACCTTTCACCTGATCTGGTTCAGCATGGCGTCCATCGCAATGCTGGTTACCGCGCTCCATTTCTACCAGGTGAAGATCTTCACGGCGCAGGGCCTCGATCCCGCCGTCGCAGCCTGGGTTTTCCCGATCACAGCCGGCACCATGGTCGCCATGATGCCGGTCGTCGGACGTGTGCTCGACCGCCTCAAGACCCGCCATGCGCTTGCGCTAGCCTTATTGGTCCAGGCCAGTGCCCTCCTCATGGTGACGCAGGTCAATAACGTGCCCACGGCGATTTTCTATGCCGCCCTCTTCGGGCTGAACAACGCCTGCAGCATGACCCTGTTCGGATATATCTGGCCGCGCTATTTCGGACGCCGCCATCTCGGAAGTATTCAGGGAACAGGACAGATGATTATGGTCGTCGGCGCCTCGCTCGGCCCGCTCCCGATCGGCTATGCGTTCGATACATTCGGATCGCCGAGCCTGATGATCCAAGGCCTTTCGGTCTATCCGGCAGCTTGCGCCCTTCTCGCTCTCCTCATCCGCACTCCGGCGGCCATCCCGGTCGAAGAGCATCTGGAGTAGATCCGCAGCGGCGGCATGCCCGGTTTATGCGAGGGGCTGAAGCCGCTCAGCCGGCAACGTCACTGTGATGGTCGTGCCTTCGCTGAGGGCACTCCTGATCTTCAGGTCGCCACCATGCGCCTTGGCGATTGCCTGCGTGAGATACAAGCCGAGCCCGGCCCCTTCGATAGACCGGCTGTAGGTCTCGTCGGTCGCCTGTTCAAACGGATTGAGAACCCGGTCGAGATCGCCCTCTCGAATACCGATGCCATTATCCGAGACTTCAAGGACAACTCCCGCCGCCGCATCCACCGTCAGGCTGAGCGCAATCACTCCGTTCGCATCCGTGAACTTCACTGCATTGGTGAGAAGGTTCATCAGGATTTGGCGAATCTGCCGCTCGTCGCCAACGAAGCCAACCGGACCGTCCGGAAGACTCGCTGAGAAATGATGCCCTTTCTCGGCCAGCTTCGGCCGGATCATTGCAATCGTCGCGGAGACCGAGCGGGCGATGTCAAAAAGGTCCTCCTTGAGGCCCATCTCTCCCAGCTCTATACGCGAAACATCGAGGATATCGTTAATCAGCTCCAGAAGGTGCGCTCCGGCCGAATGTATATGCTGAACGAACTCGACATATCGTTCGCTGCCGATCGGCCCGAACATCTCCTTCTGCAACAGATCCGAAAAGCCGATGATGCTGTTTAGCGGTGTCCGGAGTTCGTGGCTCATATTGGCCAGAAACTGGGTTTTGGCGAGACTGGCGAGATCGGCCCGGTGCAGGGCTTCCTCGAGCTGCCGCGTTTTCTCGGCGACCTTGCTTTGCAGGTCTTTGGCCTGGCGCCTCCGGACCGAGATATCGCGGAACCAGATGATCCTGGCATCGCAGCCTTCAAAAGTGATCGGCCGGCCGCTCAGCAGGATCCAACGGGTTCCGCCATCCAGCGCTTCACGCTCGATCTCGTATTCGGCCATCGCCATGCTGAAATTCGGGTCGATCAGAATTGAAGCGAGATCGTCCGTCCGGTCGCCCACCGGACACGGCTTCGCCCCTGCAATTCCTTCGACGAAATCCGAGCCGAACCAGCGCGTTAGCGACGCATTCGCCATCAGGCATTCGTTCGTATCATTGCAGAGGACGAGCACCCCGATCGGGCAATCCTCGAAGATCCCCCGCAATGCGTCCGATTCTTCGCGTGCCGCAGTTCCAGCAGGCACGAAATCCGGCACCTCTGAAACAACTGTCGCGACTCCGCCGTCCCGCCGCTGGCGCCGGTCGATCCTGACAACACGCCCGGAATCCAGCACGACGCGGAAATCCTCCCGAGGCGCGGCAAGTTCCAAGTCACCCGACGCGAGCTCAGAAGCAAAACCGTTCAGGAAACGGGCATCGCGGCAGGACTCCTGCAAAGCATGGATGTCGCTCGCCTTCATTCCAAGCGATAGCGCGCCGTCCGGCAGTCCGAGGATACCCAAAACCGGGCCGCTATAGGCTTGCAGCCGTCCATTTCGGCTCCAAAGGACAATGCCGTCCCGCGCCGGATCCGGCATGACGTCGAACGCGCCTTCGATCGCGCCTTCCACATCAAAGGAAAGGTCGCTATTCCACACATCACTCATCGCGACAAAACGGCGGGAAATACCCGCGCCGGCCCCAACGTAAAAAATGGAGCGAATTCAATAAAACAATCTCTGGAAATACTCCACAAAATACAAAACGGCTCTTTATCCAAGATTCCGCTTTATTTTTTGAAAATTTCACACGTCTTTACTGGAAACCAGCCACCAAAGCGCGAGCTAGAGCAGACCGAGCTTTTGCAATGCATCGGCAAGGTCGTCACCAAAATACTTTCCTTTGCGGATAACCGGAACCGACTCCGGCAACCCCTGCAGAAGCTGGTTGTCGCGCGAAAACGCCGTCAGCAGCGCGCAGGGAATTTCCTCTGTCGCCCGCATCGCTTTCAGCGCACGAACGAAGTCGACACCGTCGAGCCCCGGCATGTTCGCGGACACGAAGACGCAATCAGGACGCGTCTGATAGACATAACCGATAGCCTGGATCGAAGACTGAACGTGGGTGACACGATAGCCGCAGGCTTCAAGCTCCTTGGTCACCAGGCGTGCCTGAGCTCCCGGCTCCATGATCAGGTCGACCTCGATCTCCGTAATCGTCACATCGGAAACATCGAAACGGGAGCGCATCGGGAGCGAACGCACAATAGTGTCGATCGGCCCATCCTGAGATATCCGTCCGTCGATCACGTCGCCGATCCGATCAACGAAGATCCGGATATCTTTCAGCGACAGCGACTCGGAGCCGTCTGAGGCCGCGAGATAATCTTCCAGGCGATGAGCGATGATCGTGAGGTTGGGATAGCCGTAGGTCGTTCCCGAACCTTTCAGGGAATGGACGATACGAGCCAGCTCGATCTGAGCTCCAGGCTCAAGCTCACCTTTCGCGGATGCCGCGTCCAGCATGTCGTCCAAGTGCGCGACCCGATCGTTCGAGTGATCCAGGAATTCCTGATGCAACTGCGCTAGATGTTTCTCGAAATCTTCCATATCAGGTCCTGCCCACTCGCTTCTGAAACAACCGGTGTCGCCGGTTCGCCGCACTCAGTCCGTCATTTTGTAATTCGTTAACCGGCAATGGTTACGATTCAGTTAGTCGGCAGCATTTTGATACGACTATGTTTGCAATGTGCGCAACCGCCGCGCCGCTCGGCCCAAGGTCCCAACTGTCCTGAGATGCCTACCAGATGCATAAGATCCTGCATGTCGATGACGAGAAAGATATCAGGTCGATCGCCAAACTCTCGCTGCAATCGATCGGCGGCTTTGAGGTGACGTCCTGTGAATCGGGCCGGGAAGCGCTCGGCTGCCTGGAGGCCGTCTCGCCCGACTGCATCCTGCTCGATGTGATGATGCCTGATCTGGACGGCCCAGCCACGCTCCTGGAACTCAGGCGGCGCCAGGACACCGTCGATATTCCCGTGATCTTCATGACTGCGGAGACGGACGCGAGAGAGGTCGAGCGGCTGATCGAGTTGGGAGCAATCGGCGTCATTGCAAAACCGTTCAATCCCATGCAGCTCAGCGAAGAAATAAAGCGCGTCTGGACTGACTGGAAGAGCGGAACCGCTTAAACAACGAGCGTTCCTCAGAACGGGATGGTCCCTATGTCAGGGTCCGCAAACATTTTGTCGGCATCGGCATAGAGCTTGGCAAGTCGCTCAAGGATGTCATCCGGTTGCCCGTCCGGTTCCGCCAAATGACTCCCGCACGCAAGTTCGACGCTCCGCGCGCTGTTGGATAGATCCGCATAGCCGTAAGTACCCGAACTGCCCGAAATCGTATGCGTTTCCCGGCGTATGGTCTCCAATGCCGAACTCTTGTCTGTCGCGCTGGCTCCGGAGCGGAGGACCCGTTCCTGCTCTCGAATCGCGTCAACCCGCCCGCGGCAGATTTGCAGGAACTCCTCGCGCAAGCGAAGAAATGCTTCTTTCATACTGGTCTCGGACAAACACCCCTCCCCGCCCCGGAACTCAAGTCCCCAGCCGGTCGGCACAATAGCATTCGAAGGCATGCCGTCCGAGAACGGTTTTTCTCAGTGCAGGTGCTCGCGCGCTTCGGCGGTCTTCGAGGTCAATGTAGACAGCCGCTTCATGAGATATTCGACATCGTCGTCGGAAAGGCCGAAGTCGTCGGTCTCGAAGGCGGTCAGGAGGCGCTCAAGAACTTTCAGGCTGAAGCGCTCTCGATCACTTTCCAGACCGTCGTATTCGGTATCCCGCATCACATCGATCGCCTTGCGCAACACCGGGTAGCTGCGTTTCGGAAGCCCCGAACGGTCGAACAGGGCCTTGAGACCCAGGTCTCCGGAGTCGTCGAACAGCTTTTGCGCATTGATCAGCGGGACCGAAGCAAGCTCGGCCATAGCGGCCTGGGCGAAGTCGAGATCCCCGAGACAGGCGGCACGCAACACGATCGATTCCGTCAGCCGTCCATTGCGATGAAGCTCTGCAACGAGATCTTCCACCTTTTGTGACGGCGCGCCGTTCGAGACAAGACTCAACGTGGCGTTTTCCCGCGCCTCAAGCAGCAGATCGGTCGCCGTATTCGCCGGCAGATCGTGATGCTTGACCAAGTGCTCTTTCAATCGATCCGAAACGATCGAAACGAGGCGCTCGGAAATTCCGACGGGAAGGGCCTCGCGATGCACCAACCCGTCCTGAATATTCTCGTCGTCGCCAAACCGCTCGATTGCCTTGCTGAAACCGCTCTCGGAGATTTCCGCGCCTTCATTTCTCACCAGGGTTTCGACAACCGTCTGGTTTCCCTTGTCGATCAGGGTGTCTGCGAGGGCCTCGGAAACATTCTCGCGCCGCGCAATGGCAGTCTGTTTCATTTCATCGGCGGCGGATGCGATCTCTATCAGGTCCTCTTCGCGCAGGACCTCGGAGAATTCGAGCACCGGCATAGCCACCGATTCAACGTCCTTCGCGAGCAGAACCGCGACATCGTGCGGAAGGTCCTTCGCCGTCCGTGCTTCCCGGGCTAGCGCCTCTCGCACGCGGCGTTCCGCATCCCGTGCCATGACACGCAGAATTTCCTGTGCCATCGGAAGCTCGGTGGCAGAGAAACTTGCAGCTGTCAGTTGTCCCGCGACTTTCGCGGCCGTCATTGCGCGATTTTCGGCAGAGGGATCTTTCAGCAGAGCCTGAACGTCCGCTACCGAGAGCGCCCCACCGGATCCATTTCCACCGCCGTCCGAACTAACCATGCGCTTCCCCACTTTTCGCCGGAATTCTAGCGAAGCAGTTTTTCGCAGCATTGGTTAACGTTTTCTTATCAAACGCCTTCCGCTGCGGATCTGCTTTTAAGTGTAGCAGCTTTCCCCGGACTCCGCGCAAGTTATGAAGCGACCCGGCTTTAGGACCGGGTCGCTTCATCGCGCGAAGACGGATCAGAGATTGAGCTGATAGCTGGCAGGTATCCAGCGATAACCGCTTCCATGTTTTTCGACATACCCGACCGCTGGGAAAGGCATGTGATATCCGGTCGCAGGGATGCGTTCCGCCGCAACCATATCCAGTACCTTCTTCCGGCTCGCGGCAGCCGCCTCCTTGTCCATATCGAACCGGACATGCCAGTCCGGACGTTGAAGAGAGGCGACATAGTGGTTTGTCGTATCCGCCCAGGCGAGAAGCCGGCGGCCTTCGCTCTCAAAATGATAGGCCATATGCCCAGGCGTATGGCCGAACGAGTTGACGGCCTGTACCCCCGTCACGACGTCCTCTCCCGGCTTGAGGAAAGTCATCTTTTCCGCGAACGGGACGACATTGCTCTGTACCAGTTTACCAACACGAGCAAGTTTGCCCTCGGCCATTTCCGGCGGCGACCAGAAATCGTACTCCGCTGCGCCCGTGACGTAGCGGGCGTTGGGGAACAGAGGTTGCCCGCCTTCCATCAGTCCGCCGATATGATCAGGGTGAAAATGGGTCAGCACCACGACATCGATCTGATCCGCAGTGAAGCCGGCTTTCGCGAGAACACTCGCCAGCTGCCCTGCATTTGGCCTCCGCCCATCGCCGTTACCGCTGTCGAACATGATTACTTCGTTGCCGGTATTGACGATGACCGGCGTGAAGGAGATTTCCATCCGGCTGCCGGAAAGGAAGTTCTCCTCCGCCAGCTTTGCGACTTCCTCCTGGGTAACGTTCTGCCCAAAGATCGGATGAGGCCCGTCGAGCTGGATGGCCCCGTCACGCACCGTCGTGATTTCGAACTTTCCGAGCTTGAAGCGGTAATGGGTCGGATAAGACGCCCCCTGCATCGGAGCGCCCGCCTCCGCCACGGACGGCAGCGCGGACAGGATTGCCGGTGCCGCAAGCGTCCCGGCGGCAGCGAGCAAAGCCTCGCGGCGATTCATTCGTGTAGCATTCGTCGTCATTTCAGGTCCTCCCTCGACCAATACGAAAGACGCCTTCGAGATAGGTCGGCTTCGGCACCCGAAAAGGCCCTCGGGACGCACTTTCCGCAGCATGGACCATCGCAATCAAGTTCACCGCTTCTTGTCCGCGCCCGGACATTGCTTATAAAGAACACGGATTTCTGCGGCCTCACGGCGCGCGACTCCCACCAACCGGCAAAAGCGGGACCGAAACGCGATGGCATTCTTCAAACATGGCTCACGAACAATTCACTATTCGGACCGCCGTCATGGCGATGGGCCGACCCTGGTGCTGGCAAATTCCCTCGGAACCGACTTCCGGATTTGGGATCCGCTGCTCCCTCACCTGGCAGGCATCGGTCGGGTCGTGCGCTACGACAAACGCGGTCACGGTCTGAGCGACGCGGCGCCCGCGCCCTATTCGATAAGGGATCTGAGCGACGACCTGAAAGCCGTCACCGATCATCTAGGCCTTGAGCATTTCCTCCTCGGGGGCGTTTCGATCGGCGGCATGATCGCACAGGATTACGCCGCCCGTTTCCCGAGCCAGGTCAACGGCCTCGTCTGCATGGACACCGCGCCCAAGATCGGCGACGCCCAGCTCTGGCAGGACCGGATGGATGCGATCGCGAAGATCGGGCTGGAGGGTATCGCGGACGGTGTGATGGAGCGCTGGTTCACGGAGAGCTTCCGGACCAATTTCCCGGCCAAGACGGCGGGCTGGCGCAATCTCCTGACGCGAACGACCCAAGTCGGCTATGTCGGCTGCTGCGCGGCGATCCGGGATGCCGATCTCACGGAGGCGACCCGCGCTATCCCCCTGCCGACGCTGGTGGTCTGCGGCGGCGAGGACGGCGCGACACCGCCCGCGCTCGTCGAAGCCATGGCAGATATCATGCCCGATGCCCGTTATGTCGAAATCGCCGGAGCAGGCCATATCCCGAGCCTGGAACAGCCGGAAGCTCTCGCCGAAGCCATGAACAGTTTTTTCAAGGGCCGCGGACTGGTCTGACGTTACGGCTCCCAGCGGACCTCGAAGGGGCGTCCCGCCTCGTCCAGATAGACCATTGCGGCGATGCCCGCGCGCCCGAAGGCCGAAACCGGCACGCCTGGGAGCTTTACGCGGGCGATCTCCCGCAGACCGTCACCTTCGAGCCCGACAGCTAAGAGATGGCGGTAGCCCCGGTCCGGCACGAGCAAATCGGGATGGCCGTCGCCATCGATGTCGGCAACCAAGGAGAGTCCCTGAACAGTCGACCCTCCGTGATGGTTGGCGAACCCGCCTTCCCGCTCCTGCTCGCGCAGACGTACGCCACGCCATTCCAGAAACACCAACTCGCCGCGAATATGGGGCCGGTCAACGTAGGCGATCTCAATGAAACCGTCCCCGTCGAAATCGGCGATACCGGCAATGTTCAGCCAGCGATAGGCCGAGCCGATCCGGCTTGAAGTCGCGAGCCGTACAAGAGTCGGGGCGCCAGTGCTGTCGCGCCCGATACCGAACACGGCAATCGCCGCGCCTTCATTTGCGCTGGCCGTGATTGTAACGATTTCCGGCCGGCCATTCTCTTCGCCGTCAAGGTCGACGATGCGGGGCTCGAGATCCTCGAAAACCTCATCCCCGGCCATTCGATATATCGCGGTCATGCCGCCTACCTCGAGCACCGCGAGCGCAAGGGCCTCGATTGGGTCCCCTAGCGCCCCGTGCCGGTACTGCTCGGTCTCTTCCGCGTACCAGGCGCTGAGACCGAACGCGGAGCTACGCGCGACACGGCCGTCACGGACCATCGGCGGCGCCAGCGGAGCGGCCTCTTCCGGCCATGCGCCCGCCGGCGCGATGCGGAACTCCCCGTCTTCTCCGTACAGGTAAGTCTCGCCCTTGTCCGAACGAACCAGGACCCCGGCCTCTGTGTGCGTCAGGTCGACAGCGCTTCCAGGCAATGCAAGCTGACGGATCCGGAGTTCCGCCGCGGAGAGATCCGAACGCGGGAGACAGGAGAAAAAGAGGGCGGCAATCAAACAGCGAAACATGACGATCCTGTGCGGTGAAATCCGATCTGATCGGAGAAGAGAGCGGATCGAATATAGGACTGGACGCTCCGGTCCGGGTGCTGGATATGTATCGCTCCGCTTCACAGGTGCGCGACCGCGGCGAACGCGGCGCGCCTGCCACTCCCAGACAGGAGTCTGCCATGAGCTATGTTTTCACGCCGCCTCCCGCCGTTTCGCTGCTGGTTAGAGGTCAGGACGACCGCTTCCCGGTCCACCGGGTCTATTGTGTCGGGCGAAACTATGCCGAACATGCGATCGAGATGGGACACGACCCGGACAAGGAACCGCCGTTCTTCTTCCAGAAAAACCCGGACAATCTGATCGTGCCGGACCTGAACTTTCCCTACCCGCCGCAGTCCAATGACGTCCATCACGAGATCGAGATGGTGGTCGCGCTGCACAAAGGCGGCACCGATATCCCGGTCGATGAGGCCATGGACTGCGTCTATGGCTACGGTGTTTCCCTCGATATGACCCGGCGCGATCTGCAAGGCGAAATGAAAAAGCTCGGCCGCCCCTGGGAAATCGGAAAGGCGTTCGAGAAATCGGCCCCTTGCGGCGAGATCGTCCCGGCAAGCGATATAGGTCATCCCGAGAATGGCGCGATCTGGCTCAAAGTAAATGGGGAGATGCGCCAGGAAGGCGATCTCAACCAGATGATCTGGAAAGTGCCGGAAATGATCTCCTATCTCTCCGGCCTGTTCGAGCTGGCACCCGGCGACATCATCATGTCCGGGACGCCGGCAGGTGTCGGCCCGGTGCAACGCGGAGACGTTATGCACGGTCATATCGACGGCATTGGCGAATTGGTCGTAAACGTCGTCTGATCCGACAAATCGGTAAAACGCAAGGGGCGGCCCGAAGGCCGCCCCCTTTTCGTTTCGGTCCTGCCTGCCTTCAGGCTTCGACCTGTTTCGACTGCTTCATCTTTTTCCGCACGACCTGCACGAGCGGGAGAACGAGCAGGATGAGCGCGATCACAGTGATCGGTCCCGCGATCGGACGGGTGAAGAATACCGTTGCATCGCCGCCCGAAATGATCAGGCTCTGTCGCAGGGCCGGCTCTGCGATCGGCCCCAGCACGATGGCGAGCACTGCCGGCGCGAGCGGGTAGTCGAGCTTGCGCAGCAGATAGGCACCGAAGCCGAAGATCACCATCAGCCAGACATCGTGCATATCCTCGGTCGGGGCATAACCGCCAACGAGGCAGAGCACGAAGATGATAGGCGCGAGGATGGTGAACGGCATCTTCAGAACCCAAAGGAAGACCGGGATGAAGAGGATGTTGATCACCACCGCGAAGAAGTTCGCCGCATAGAGGCTCGCCGTCAGCCCCCAAACGAAGTCCGACTGCTCGATGAACATCAGTGGGCCGGGAACCAGTCCCCAGATCACCATACCGCCGAGCAGGATAGCCGTTGTCGGAGAACCCGGAATGCCGAGGGTCAGCATGGGCAGCATGGCGCCGGTCGACGCCGAGTTATTGGCCGCTTCCGGCGCGATCACGCCCCCGACTTCGCCTTTACCGTAGCCGTCAGGATTCTTGGACGTCATCTTCGAGATACCGTAGGCCATCAGAGACCCCGGTGTGGCGCCCGCCGCGGGCAGGATGCCGACGAAGAAGCCGAGCAAGGAGCCGATCCAGGCCGGTTTCCACTCCAGCACGACTTCCTTCATATGCGAAACCGTGCGCTCCATCGAGATCTTCACCTTGGACATCGAGGGGTTTCCGCGCGTCGAGTCGATGGTCCACAGCATCTCGCCGATGCCGTAGACGCCGATGGCGAGGACCAGGAAATTAATCCCGTGCAGGAAGCCGGTGATATCGAAGAATACCAGACGCGGCGTTCCGCTGATGATGTCCATCCCGA
The DNA here is from genome assembly GCF_024662015.1 of Nisaea acidiphila. Classification (NCBI taxonomy): domain Bacteria; kingdom Pseudomonadati; phylum Pseudomonadota; class Alphaproteobacteria; order Rhodospirillales; family Thalassobaculaceae; genus Nisaea; species Nisaea acidiphila. The sequence goes on from NZ_CP102480.1 coordinate 266,961, forward strand.
CAGCGCTGAAAACAAGCCCGATGCAGATCGAGAAAATGGTCTTCGGAATGTCGTCCCCGCCTAACCCGACAAATGTCGCGAAAGCGAGGAGCATCAGGGCGAAGATCTCCTGATCACCGAAATCGAGCGCGACACTGGCCAGCGCCGGCGCGAAGCCGGTGAACAATACAATCGAGATTGTCCCACCGAAGAAAGACGCCATCGCCGCCCCGATAAGGGCCTTGTCAGCCAGCCCTTTCAGCGCCAGCGGTCGCCCATCGAAAGTCGTCGCCACCGCCGTCGAGGCGCCGGGTATTCCGAGCATGACCGAACTGATCGCGCCGCCATACATCGCGCCGTAATAGATCGCTGCAAGAAAGATGATCGCCGAGGTCGGCGGGACCAGGAAGGTCAGCGGCAGAAGGATCGCCACGCCGTTCACGGAACCGAGCCCCGGCATCGCGCCGATGAACAGACCGACAGTCACGCCCACGACCACCAGCCCGAGATTGAGCGGCTCGAACGCGATCAGGAAGCCGTCGAGAAGATGCTGAATGATTTCCATAAGTCAGGTTCCCCGCGGCCTTAAAGAAAGATGTCGTAGAGCGGATAGAACAGTGGCTCCAAGTAGCCCTTGGGCAACACGATCCGCATCGCGACATCGAAGAAGAAGAAGATGACGACGGGAGCTGAGACGGCGACCGGGACGGTCAGCCGCCAGGTATGTCTCCCGAGCACCCGCAGGTAGAACAGCAGGAAGACAGGCACCGCCCCATAGACGCCGATAAAGTGCACCATCGCGACCAGCGCCACTACACTGCCGCCAACCAGCACGAACATGCGGATGGCGTGCGCGTCCATGAACTGCTCGACCGAGCGCGACTGCGGCGTCGCCTTCCGGACCCAGTTCACGATCGTCCAGATGTTGCAGACCAGCATGACTGCGGCCAGCCAGAACGGCCAGGCACCTCCGCCGGGCCCCTCGTATTCGACCCAGCCGATATTCAGCTCGGTGCTCTTCCACATCAGATAGATGGAAAACGCTGCCAAAACGACAGCCGTGACCAATTCCGCGCGACGCATTTGCGGCGACCTTCCCCACTCAGTCGTGAATTGAAAACATATGCCCGGGATCAACAGATCCCACGGTCCGCTGCCCCGGAACCGTCGGCTCCGGGGCAGGCGGCACGATGTTTAGGAGGCGCCCATCTTGGCCAACATCGCACGGTGCGTTTCGTTGTTGACCTTCCAGTAATCGCGCAGATCGTCTCCGGTCAGGAACTCACCGTAGAGACTTTTCTTCGTACGGTAGTCCTGCCACTCGGCGCTCTCATACACCTTCTTGAAGAGGGCCGTGTAGTAGTCCTGAGCTTCCTGGGACATGCCCGGAGCTCCCACCACGCTGCGCTGCATATAGTATGCGAAATCGTGCCCCTTCTCCTTCATAGTCGGAGCATTGGGGAACGCGTCGAGGCGCTCTTTGGTAAAGGAGACCAGCGGAATCGCCGTCCCCGCCTTGTAGAAGCCTTCGATTTCGGACGGGTTGTTGACCGAAGAGTTCACGTGCTTGCCGGCGACCTGCTTCGCGACAGTACCGCCGCCTTTGTAAGGCACGTACTTGATCTTCAGGTCGAAATTGGCGTTCAGGAAGTCGGTGATCAGCTGATCTTCCTGCAGCTTGCCGGTACCGCCCATGACCCACTTGTCGCCGACCTTCTTCACATGGTCGACCCACTGGTCGAACGAGGTCAGGCCGGAGTCCTTGTGTACCCAGAGCAGGAAGGTGTCTTCCGCCATACGGGCGATCGGCGCGAACTTCAGAGAGTCGACGCCGAGGCCGGGCTGACGCATCGGGGTCGTATAGAAGCTGTTCAGGGTCACCATGATGGTGTGGTCCTGATCCTTGGCATTCTGGACATGAACCAGAGCCTCGGCGCCCGAGCCGCCAGGCTTGTTGATCGGGATCAGCGGCTTGGAAGCCATATTGTGCTTCTCGACGATGGTCTGCATGAGCCGCGCCATCTTGTCGGCGCCGCCGCCCTTGCCGGCCATAATGATGAAATCGATCGGCTTGACGGGTTCAAACGCCTGCGCGGCAGGCACTGCTCCCATGGCGAGACCGGCGCAAACGGCCAGTCCCATAAGACTGCGTCTCGAGATTTTCATTGAACTCCTCCCTTTGTTGTTTTCCGGGCAGCTTATTTTTTGTTTTTGCCCGTCACCAAATCGTAGTTCCGCTTTTCCGCGATAACCAACAACTTTTCATGGCATGGAAATGGTATACCAAGCGTTAGTATCTTGTATACCAGTTTCTCCATAAGTCCCCTTCGCATCCCCGTCTTGCGCTATCCCATTATAAAGAGGAGAAAAATTTTCCCGAAAGAATGCGCACCTTCAGCATCCCCGGCACTCGACACAAAAAAAACTGGGAGCTATGGTATACAAGATGCCAAACTGAAAGGAGCCGGACACGCGGACCGGAAAAGCACATAGTTTACGAGTGGTTTTTCGATTTTTCCGCGATTGACACCAGAATACGAACTCCGGCCGAGGCAGGCATGGACTGCTACGGCGACGCTCTGAAGCGAATACATGACGCACACGAGCGAAGCCGGGAAATGACTGGCCGATAGCGTTCAATCGGACGCGATTGGGAGTGAGCCCGAGGCGCCGCAAGAGTGACCCGGGTCAAACCGAGGAAGCAACAAGAAGGCCACGCGAGAGATGAACGAGATCAAAGTCGGGCAAAAGATCCACCCCGGATCTGGCCGCCGCAAAGCGCCCACCTTCAACAAGGGACGTGTTCTGAGCGGAGAAGATGTCGACCGGCTGAAGCAACTGCTCGGCGATCGGCCGAGACGCCGGGATCTCCTCATCGAACATCTTCATCTCATACAGGACAGCGAAGGCTGCCTGCCGGCCGGCCTGCTCCACGCCCTGGCCGCTGAAATGCGGATCCCAATGGCCGAGATCTACGAGGTCGCGTCTTTCTACGCACATTTCGATATCGTGCGCGACGGCGAGACACGCCCCGCTCCGGTCACCATCCGCGTCTGCGAGTCCCTGAGCTGCGCCCTTGCCGGCGCCGAGCAACTGATTTCGGAGCTCGAAAACAATGCCGGCGCGGATATCCGCGTGCTGCGCGCACCTTGCATGGGCCGTTGCGATTTGGCGCCGGTCGCGGAGGTCGGACACCGTCATGTCGACCACTGCACGACGGAAAGCGCGCTATCGGTCGCCCGTAGCGGTCACCTTCACCCGGAGATACCTCCCTATAAGAATTTCTCCACCTATCGGGCCGAGGGCGGCTACGACGTTCTGGAAAGCTGCACGTCCGGCGAGCGCACTGTCGAACAGGCTATCGAGACCCTGTCCGACGGCGGACTGCGCGGTCTCGGGGGGGCGGGCTTTCCCACTGGCAGAAAATGGAGCTTCGTTCGAGCCGAAGACGGTCCGCGCCTCATGGCCGTCAACGGCGACGAGGGTGAGCCCGGCACGTTCAAGGACCGCCTCTACCTGGAAACCAACCCGCACCAATTCATTGAGGGCATGCTGATCGCGGCTTGGGCGGTCGAGGCAGAGGAAGTTTTCATCTATCTCCGCGACGAGTATCCGGCGGCCCGCGAGATCCTGCTCAAGGAAATCGAGGCGGTGGAGAAAGCGGGCCTCGCCACGCACACGAAGATCAATCTCCGGCGCGGCGCAGGCGCCTATATCTGCGGCGAGGAGTCGGCGATGATCGAATCGATCGAGGGCAAGCGCGGCCTACCCCGCCACCGTCCGCCTTTCGTCTCGGTCCGCGGCATCTTCGACCGCCCGACCCTGGTGAACAATATCGAGACTCTCTACTGGGTGCCGGAAATCCTGAAGAACGGCGCCGAGTGGTTCGCGAGCCAAGGCAAGAACGGTTGCAAGGGCATCAGGAGCTATTCCGTATCCGGCCGGGTGAAGAATCCAGGCGTGAAACTCGTTGAGGCCGGCACCACGGCGCGCGAGTTGATCGAGGATCATTGCGGCGGCATGGCGGGCGGTCACGCTTTCAAGGGCTACCTCCCCGGCGGCCCCTCCGGAGGCATTCTTCCCGCCGACATGGCGGATATCCCTCTCGATTTCGGTCAACTTGAGAAGTATGGGGCATTGGTTGGCTCGCATGCCGTCGTGATCCTGTCCGATCAGGATGACATGAAAGATGTCGCACTCAATCTGCTGAAATTCTTCGAGGATGAGAGCTGCGGTCAGTGCACGCCCTGCCGCAACGGCACCGAAAAAGCTGTCAAGCTGATGAGCCAGCCGAGTTGGGACACCGACCTGCTGGAGGAACTGAGCGCGGTGATGGCAGACGCATCGATCTGCGGTCTCGGACAAGCGGCACCGAACCCGATCCGGTCGGTCATCAAATATTTCCCGGGAGACCTGAAATGAGCGAGCGCATCTCTTTCGAGTTGAACGGCGAGACAGTCGAGGCAAACCAGGGCGAAACCATCTGGCAGGTCGCGGACCGGCTCGGAGTGGAGATCCCGCATCTCTGCTGGCAGCCGGAGAAAGACTACAGGGCAGACGGCAACTGCCGGGCCTGTATGGTCGAGATCGAGGGCGAACGCACCCTCGCAGCCTCCTGTATCCGCACCCCCACCGCCGGGATGAAGGTCAGCACGGCCAGCGAGCGGGCGAAGAAATCCCGAGAGATGGTGTTCGAGCTGTTGATGGCCGACCAGCCTGAACGGGAAACCAGCCACGATCCGGAGTCCAAATTCTGGAACTGGGTCGACACGATGCAGATCAGCGACGCGAGCCGCTTCCCGGCGGGCAACCGTCCGATGGCGGACAGCAGCCACTCGGCCATCGCCGTCAATCTCGATGCCTGCATCAACTGCAATCTCTGCGTCCGCGCCTGCCGCGAGGTTCAGGTCAATGACGTGATCGGCATGGCCTATCGCGGCAACGGGGCGAAGATCATCTTCGATTTCGACGAGGATATGGGCGAGTCCACCTGCGTTGCCTGCGGCGAATGCGTCCAGGCCTGCCCGACCGGCGCGCTGATGGAAGCGAACCTGCTCGACAAGGCCGGTAAGCGGACGGAATACGCCGATCGCGTGGTGGACACGCTCTGCCCCTATTGCGGGGTCGGCTGCCAGACCCGCGTCCATGTAAAGGATGACAAGATCCTTCATATCGACGGACGTGACGGGCCGGCCAACACCAACCGGCTCTGTGTGAAGGGGCGCTTCGGCTTCGATTATATCCACCACGAGGACCGCCTGACCGTGCCGCTGATCCGGCGCGACGACGCGCCGAAATCCGGCACCATGCAAATCGGCCGCGGCGAGGTTTCGAAATACTTCCGCGAAGCGACCTGGGAAGAGGCTCTGGAACGGGCCGCATCAGGGCTGAAGAAGGTCCTGGACCGCGACGGCGGCGGTGCGCTCGCGGGCTTCGGCTCGGCAAAATGCTCCAACGAGGAGGCCTATCTCTTTCAGAAACTGATCCGCCAGGGCTTCGGCACCAACAATGTCGACCACTGCACCCGGCTTTGCCACGCCTCTTCCGTTGCCGCCCTGATGGAAGGGTTGAATTCGGGCGCCGTGACAGCTCCTTTCATGGCGGCCAAGGACTCGGACGTCATCATCGTCCTCGGCGCCCGGCCGGCGGAGAACCATCCGGTTGCCGCGACCTTCCTCAAGAACGCTGCCAAGGAAGGCAAGGAACTGATCGTGATGGACCCACGCGGCCAGAATAACGGCCTGTCGCGCCATGCGACCCGGGTGCTGCAGTTCAAGCCGGGGGCAGACGTCTCGCTCCTCAACGGCATGCTCTACACCATCGTCGAGGAAGAGCTCTACGACCGACAATATGTCGCCGCCAACACCGAAGGCTTCGAGGCGCTCAAATCTTCGATAAAGGATTTCCCGCCGGAGAAGATGGAGGAAATCTGCGGCATCGAGGCCAACACGATCCGCGAGGTTGCGCGGCTCTATGCCAAGTCGACAGCGTCACTGATCTTCTGGGGCATGGGCGTGTCGCAGCATATTCACGGCACCGACAATGTGCGCTGCCTGATCGCCCTCGCGCTGACCACGGGCCAGATCGGCCGCCCCGGTTCCGGCCTGCATCCGCTACGCGGCCAGAACAACGTCCAGGGCGCTTCCGACGCCGGCCTGATCCCGATGGTCTTCCCGGACTATAAGTCTGTCGAGGACAGCGAGATCCGTTCCCACTACGAAGAATTCTGGGGCACCGAGCTGGATCCGAAGAAAGGCCTGACGGTGGTCGAGATCATCGACGCGATCCTCGCCGACGATATCAAGTCGATGTACATCCTCGGCGAAAACCCAGCCATGTCCGACCCGGACCAGAACCATGCCCGCGCGGCGCTCGCCAAGCTCGAGCATCTGGTCGTGCAGGATATCTTCCTGACCGAGACCGCCTGGCACGCGGACGTGGTCCTGCCCGCCTCGGCGCATGCGGAGAAGTGGGGCACCTTCACCAATACCAACCGGCAGGTGCAGATCGCCCGACCTGTTGTTCCGCCCCCGGGAGAAGCCCGGCAGGACTGGGAACTGGTCCAGGAGCTGGCGAAGCGCATCGGCCTGGATTGGAACTACGATCACCCATCCGACGTTTTCACCGAGATGACCCAGGTCATGCCTTCTCTGAAGAACATCACCTGGGAACGGCTGGTTCGCGAGGAAGCCGTCACTTATCCGTGCGACGCTCCCGACAAGCCCGGAAACGAGATCATCTTCGGCGACCGCTTTCCGACCGCCTCGGGCCGAGCCAAGATCGTGCCCGCCAAGGTCACGCCTCCGGCCGAGCTGCCGGACGCGGATTATCCGATGGTGCTCACCACCGGCCGCCTGCTGGAACATTGGCACACGGGCAGCATGACCCGGCGCTCGGAAACGCTCGACGCGCTGGAGCCGGAGGCCATCGCGGGCCTCAACCGCTGGGATATGAAAAGGATGGGGGTCACCGCAGGTGATTATGTCCGCGTCAGTACCCGGCGCGGCGAAGTCACACTCAAGGCGCGGCAGGACGTGGATGTGCCCGAAGGCATGATCTTCATTCCGTTCTGCTTCGCCGAAGCGGCGGCAAATCTGCTCACCAATCCGCAGCTCGACCCGATGGGCAAGATCCCCGAGTTCAAGTTCTGCGCGGCAAAGATCGAACCGTTCGAGGAAAAAGTGGAAGCCGCCGAATAAACCAGGCGGCCATGGGAGGAAAAAATGGCAATCAAGGATCTGGCCGTCGCCTTCAACGGCGCGGAAAGTTCGCGTGCGGCCCTGCGCCTGGCCGTACGCATGGCGGACAAATACGGGGCGACCATCACCGGTCTGCATGTCAGCCCGCCGATGAAAATGGACAGCCTGACCCGTCAGTGGATACCGGAAAGCACGCTTGAAACCCTGAAGAAGTCGGAGGCCGATCATATTGCCGGCATCGAGGCCAATTTCCGCGAGGACCTCAAGGCTCTCGGCCATACCAACAACGGTGACTGGTGTGCGGAAAAAGGCGAACCGACCCGGGTTCTCGCGAAAGCCGCGCGCTATTTCGACATCCTGCTCACAGGCCAGGTCGACGCAGCCGGCGGCGTCGCGGATCAGCTAAGGCCCGAGGACGTCGTGCTGCTCTCCGGAAAGCCTGTGATCATCGTGCCGACGGCTTACAAGGACCGGGATTTCAACGAATTCGCCGTCGTTGCCTGGGACGGCAGCCGGCCGGCTGCGCGCGCCCTCACTGACGCCATGCAAATTCTGGAGACCAAGAAGCGTCTCGACATCGTGACCGTGGTTCCGGACGACACCCCGCCGGATTGCGGCCACGATATCCTGCGCCATCTGCGGCGGCACGGGATCGACGCCCGCCAGGTCGTGCTGAAGGACGAAGGCGGCGTCGGCAAGACCATTCTCCAGCACTGCGCCAAGACCGACCCGGACATCATGGTGATGGGCGCCTACAGCCGGACCCGCATCCGCGAGGATATTTTCGGCGGCACCACGCGCGATGTGCTTGAAAACATGAGCACTCCCGTCCTGATGGCGCACTGAACCCGCGCCCCTCCGTCACGAAAGAGTCAAATTCGGCTCTGGGCCGCGACTCTTTCCTTTCAACGGCGCCCTTCTTTGAGTAAACACCTTGCAACCGTTGCACCTTCGCAGGTGCAACAACCAGACGGTGCCGTGCGTCCCGGACGCGAGTGCCCTGGACGCAAGGCACCGGAATCATGACTTGGAGAGAGCGACTTGGCCAAGTGGGTGTATAATTTCGGAGCTGGAAAGGCCGACGGTTCGGCCCAACTGCGCGAGCTGCTCGGCGGCAAGGGCGCGAACCTGGCGGAGATGGCCAGTCTCGGCCTGCCGGTGCCACCGGGTTTCACGATCTCGACCGAGGTCTGCACGCATTATTACGCCAACGGCCGTTCCTATCCGACAGATCTGGAATCCCAGGCAGAGGAAAGCCTGAAAGCCGTCGAAGCCCAGCTCGGCCGCGGTTTCGGCTCGACCGAAAAGCCGCTTCTCGTCTCTGTCCGATCCGGCGCCCGCGCCTCCATGCCGGGCATGATGGATACGGTGCTCAATCTGGGCCTCAACGACGACACCGCCGCGGCGCTGGCGCGCGAGACCAATGACGAGCGCTTCGCCTACGACAGCTTCCGTCGCTTTATCCAGATGTACAGCGACGTCGTGCTTGAGGTGGAGCACTACAATTTCGAGGAAATCCTTGAAGAATACAAGGATATCAAGGACTACAACCTCGACACCGAGATGACAGCCGACGACTGGAAGCAGATCGTCAAGGAATACAAGGCACGGGTGAAGGACGTTCTCGGCAGGGATTTCCCGGCTGATCCGAAAGAGCAGCTCTGGGGCGCGATCAGCGCCGTGTTCGGCTCCTGGATGAATCAGCGCGCCAACACCTACAGGCGCCTGCACGGCATTCCGGAAGAATGGGGCACCGCGGTCACCGTGCAGAGCATGGTGTTCGGAAATATGGGCAACGACTGCTCGACCGGCGTCTGCTTCTCCCGCAACCCCTCGACCGGCGACAATCATTTCTACGGCGAGTTCCTGGTGAACGCCCAGGGCGAGGACGTGGTGGCCGGCATCCGTACGCCGCAGCCCCTGACCCTCGCCGAGCGCGAGAATGGCGGCGGCGAGCTTCCCTCGATGGAAGAGACCCAGCCGGAGGTCTTCAAGGAACTCTGCGCCATCCGCGAGAAGCTGGAAGGCCACTACCGCGACATGCAGGACATGGAGTTCACGGTTCAGCAGAACCGGCTCTGGATCCTGCAGACCCGAAACGGCAAGCGCACAGCGAAAGCGGCGCTGAAGATCGCCTGCGACCTCGTCCGCGAGGGCGTGATCGACAAGCGCGAGGCGATCAAGCGCATCGACCCGGCGCAGCTCGACCAGCTGCTGCATCCGACTCTCGATCCGTCCGCCGAGCGCGACGTGGTCGGACGCGGCCTTCCCGCCTCTCCCGGTGCCGCCAGCGGCCAGATCGTGTTTACCGCCGACGAGGCGGAGGAATGGTCAAAGGCCGGCAAGAAGGTCGTCCTGGTCCGCAACGAGACCAGCCCCGAGGATATCGGCGGCATGCACGTTGCCGAAGGCATCCTGACCACCCGCGGCGGGATGACCTCCCACGCGGCGGTGGTCGCCCGCGGCATGGGCACGCCTTGCGTCTCGGGTGCCGGCGAAATCAAGGTCGACGGCAAGAACAAGGTCATGCTGGCCAACGGACGCGAATTCGCCGAAGGCGACGTCATCACGCTGGACGGCACCACCGGCGAGGTGATGAGCGGCGAGGTCGCCACCATCAAGCCCGAACTGACCGGAGATTTCGGCGAGCTGATGGGTTGGGTCGACGAGTTCCGCACCCTCGGCGTACGCGCCAACGCGGAAACCCCGCTCGACGCCCAGACCGCGGTCGATTTCGGCGCCGAGGGCATCGGCCTCTCGCGGACCGAGCACATGTTCTTCGACCCGGAGCGCATCGTGCACATGCGCGAGATGATCCTCGCCCGCGACCCGGAAGCCCGGCGCGCCGCGATCGCCAAGCTGCTCCCCTATCAGCGTGAGGACTTCACCGCCCTCTTCCGCATCATGAATGGCCTGCCGGCGACCATCCGTCTGCTCGACCCGCCGTTGAACGAGTTCCTGCCGCATACCGAAGAGGAGATGCAGGACGTGGCCGATGCGGCGGGCGTCTCGCTTCGGGCGCTGGAGCTCCGCAAGGCGGAACTGGACGAGGCCAACCCGATGCTCGGCCATCGCGGCTGCCGTCTCGCGGTCACCTATCCGGAAATCTGCGAAATGCAGGCCCGCGCCATCTTCGAAGCCGTGGTCGCGGTGAAGAAGGACGGCATCAAGGCCATTCCGGAAGTGATGATCCCGCTGGTCGGCACCAAGGCGGAGATGGACGATCAGGCGAAAATCGTTCACCGCATCGCGGATGCCGTGAAGAAGGAAAGCGGAGAGGCGTTCGAATATATGGTCGGCACCATGATCGAACTGCCGCGTGCCTGCATGGTCGCAGACGAGATCGCGGAAACCGCCGAATTCTTCAGCTTCGGCACCAACGACCTGACCCAGACGACCTTCGGCTTCTCGCGCGACGACGCGGGCACCTTCATTGAGGAATACCTGCAGCGCGGGCTTCTGCCGGCCGATCCCTTCATCACCATCGACCGGGACGGTGTCGGCGGACTGGTGCGCATGGGCGCGGAGAAAGGCAAGAAGACCCGCCCGGACCTCAAGATGGGGATCTGCGGCGAACATGGCGGCGATCCGGAATCGGTCCGCTTCTGCCACGAAGTCGGCCTGACCTACGTTTCCTGCTCGCCCTATCGCGTGCCGATTGCCCGTCTGGCGGCCGCGCAGGCGGCGATCGACGAGGCCGACGCTGCCTGAATGTGCTCCGCGGCGTAAACGCGAGCGGACACCTCAATCAAGAACGCCGCCCTTCCTTCGGGGCGGCGTTTTTATTTCGCTCTCACTTTCGGCATCCCGATGCAAGTGGAGCCCCAGGGAAGACGGCGTCGGTTCTACGATCTCTAGGCCCCCGCTTTCGCGGGAATGACAAAAACATGCTAGGCGATAACTTCAGGCCGCCTTCAGCATCTCGTAATGCGGAATGCCGTCCTCGTCGTACGGTCCCCGGACGATTTCGTATCCGACACTCTCGTAGAAATCCTTGAGATAGGCTTGCGCATTGAGGCGCAGCGGCACGTCTCCGTAGAGCGCCTTCGCCCGGGCGTGTCCCTCGTCCATCAAGGTGCGCGCCAGCCCGCGGCCGCGCGCTTCCGGCGTGACAAGAATGCGACCGAGCGCCGGCTCTTCGTAATAGTCACCCGGACCGAGGATCCGCATATAGGCAAGGAAGGTATTGTGCGCACCGCGGCCGATCAGATGGCGGGCGACTTGGTCCTTACCGTCGATATCCGGGTAGAAGCATTTCTGCTCGAGAACGAAGACATCCTGACGGTGGCGCAGGATATCGTAGAGATCCCCGCAACTCAGACTTTCGAAGCTCTCGAATGTCCAGTCGATCAAATCGAAATCCTTTCCACGCTCAGGACCGTCCCGCCGACTGCCATAGCGCGGGATAGCGTCTGCGGACAAGAACGGTGATCGGCACGATAGCAAAACCCCGCGCCTTTGCATCCGGAATCCAGTCGCGGAGCACAGTTATCGTCGCGTCGTGGGGATGGCCGATGGCGATCGCCGCACCGGATTTACGCGCGATTTTCTCGACCTGCTCCAGGCGGTAGCGCACCTCTTCCGGCGAATCCTCGTTATCGAGGAACACGTCCCGCTTCAGCACCGGCACGCCCAGCGCCTCGGCCGCGGCGGGGCCCGCGGTGTCCGGCGCGGTCACCGAGTCGAGGAAGAACAGGCCGCGCAGCTTGAGCGCTTCCATCACCGCGTTCATCCCCGCACGGTCGCTGGTGAAGCGGCTGCCCATATGATTGTTCACCCCGACATAACCGCCGAAGCGCGACAGGCCCCAGTCGATCTTCTTCGCGAGATCGACCGGCTTGTCACGCACCCGGAGCACGTTCGGCCCCGGATCGGCATCTGCGCTCTTCGGCTGCATGGGCATATGGACCATCAGTTCGTGGCCCCCGGCCCGCGCGGCGGCGGTCTGCCGGTCAAGATCCTTCGCGTAGGTCAGGTAAGAAAGCGTAAGCGGTCCGGGTAAGGCGACGATCGCATCGGAGCGGCGGCGGTCGATCCCCACATCGTCGATCACCAGCGCTATCATCGGACGGCCGGATGGCAAGTCCGTCGGTAGCGCGTTCTGCACCCAGGCCAGTTGCGCCGGTGCCTCGGCGTCGGGGCGCAATCGAGGAGCTTGCTGCGCAACAGCCTTCACTTCGGGTGCCGGTGCCTTTTCGGGTTCGGCCACTCGGGCGACCAGCCGGTCCATCGCCGCCTGATCGGCAGGACCGGGGCTTACCGGAAGTGGCGGCTTCTGCTTGTCCGCCGGAGAGCGCATCACCGCTTCCTGCTGCCGAGGCGCCGGCGGCTCCTGCCCGAACTGCATCCCGGCCCAGAGACCGGCGGCAAACACTGCGGCGATGAAACCGCCCGCGGCGAGCATAACCACCGGGGTGCCGAACCTGCTGCTGGCCTTGCGTTTTCGTGCCATTCGGAAAGCCCAAAAGAATTTGCCAAGCCAAGTCCGCCGGGGCAGTCTCTATCCGCGAACATGGCCGCTTGCTATAAACACTGTAAGAGCCTTCGAGTTTACTTCAACAGAATTCGATAACAGCCTGAAAATGTTCATACTTATCGACAATTACGATAGCTTCACCTACAATCTCTGGCACTTTCTGGGATCGCTGGGGGTCGAGGTTGTCGTGCATCGAAACGACAAGATCTCCGTCGACGAGGTCATGGCGCTGGCACCGCGGGGCATCGTGCTCTCGCCGGGCCCATGCGATCCGGACCGGGCCGGGATCTGCCTGCCGCTGATCGAAAAGGCCGCCGGCAAGGTGCCGATCTTCGGCGTCTGCCTCGGCCTGCAGTCGATCGGACAGGCCTTTGGCGGAACGATCACGCGCGGGCCGGTACCTATGCACGGCAAGATCAGCAAGGTGAGCCATACCGGCAAGGGCGTGTTCGAAGGCCTGCCGAGCCCGTTCGATGCCACCCGCTATCATTCGCTCGTGGTCGACCGGGCATCCCTGCCGGACTGCCTCGAGATCACGGCGGAGACCGAGGACGGCATGATGATGGGCCTGCAGCACAAGACGATGCAGGTGCACGGGGTGCAGTTCCACCCCGAGAGCATCGCCTCCGAGCACGGCCACAGGATCCTGCAGAACTTCCTCAGGCTCTCCGGGATCAACGCCGAGCCGCTGAAACCGCTGGATGTGCTGGAATCCGAACTCCGGAAAACCGGGACATGAGCGGCGACATCCAGGATATGAAGTCGCTCATCGGGCATGTTGCGACGGGCGCAACGCTGTCCGAAGAGCAGGCTGAAACGGCATTCGACATCATCATGACCGGTAACGCGACACCGGCGCAGATGGGCGGTTTCCTGATGGCGCTCCGGGTGCGCGGCGAGACCGTCGAGGAAATCACCGGGGCGGCCCGTTCGATGCGCGCAAAGGCACTCCGCGTGACCGCTCCCGCCGATGCAATCGACACTGTCGGCACCGGCGGTGACGGCGCCAAGACCTGGAACATTTCCTCCGCCAGCGCTTTCGTGCTCGCAGGCGCCGGCGTCCCGGTCGCCAAGCACGGCAACCGCGCGCTCTCCTCCCGCACCGGTGCCGCCGACGTGCTGAGCGCACTCGGCATCAATAACGAATGCGACATGAGCCTGGTGCAGAAGGCCATCGACGAGGCCGGGATCTGCTTCCTGATGGCGCCGCGGCACCATTCCGCCATGCGCCATGTCGGCGGCACGCGGGTCGAGCTCGGCACGCGGACGATCTTCAACCTGCTCGGCCCGCTCTCCAACCCCGCCTTCGTGAAACGGCAACTGGTGGGAGTGTTCGCGAAGGAATGGGTGGAGCCGGTCGCGCACGTGCTCGGCAGGCTCGGATCCGAAAAGGCCTGGGTGGTGCATGGTTCCGACGGGCTGGATGAAGTCACGACAACCGGCCCGACTTACGTCTCCGCGCTGGAGAATGGCGCAGTGCGCTCCTTCGAGATCTCCCCGGAAGATGCCGGCCTGCCGCTGGCGAAAGCGGAAGACCTGAAAGGCTCGGGCCCGGAAGAAAATGCGAAGGCCCTGCGCGCGCTGCTTGAAGGCGAGCCCGGAGCCTACCGCGACGTCGTTCTGTTCAACAGTGCCGCGGCACTGATGGTCGCCGACAAGGTCTCCGATCTGAAGGACGGTGTCGCGATGGCGGCCGAGGTGATCGACAGCGGCAAGGCGCTTGCGCGTCTCGACGCCCTGATCAGGGTCACCAACAGCCTGAACGAGGCCGCAGAAGATGAGTGACGTCCTGGCGAAGATCTGCGCCGACAAACGCGAACACATTGCCTCCTGCAAGGCCGCTCGCCCGCTTGCCGACGTGAAGGCCCGCACGAGCGACGCCTCTGCGCCGCGCGGTTTCGCGAAGGCGCTTCAGGCCGCATCACGGACCGGTTACGGCCTGATCGCGGAGATCAAGAAGGCCTCGCCGAGCAAGGGACTGATCCGCGCCGATTTCGACCCGCCGCGATTGGCCGAAGCCTATCAGGCCGGGGGTGCCACCTGTCTTTCCGTGCTGACCGACATGCCCTATTTCCAGGGCCACGACGATTTCCTCGTCGCGGCCCGCGCCGCGGTCTCCCTGCCCGCGCTGCGCAAGGACTTCATGCTCGACGCCTATCAGGTCTGGGAAGCGCGGGCGCTCGGCGCCGACTGCATCCTGCTGATTATGGCGGCACTGGAGGATGGCCAGGCGGCGGAGCTGGAAGCGCTTGCATTCGAACTCGGCATGGACGTTCTGATCGAAGTGCATGACGGCAGCGAACTCGACCGGGCGCTGGCGCTGAAATCGCCTCTGCTTGGAATCAACAACCGGAACCTCAAGACCATGGTGACGGATCTCGCGGTGACCGAGGAATTGGCCGCGCGCGTGCCGGCGGACCGGACCCTGATCTCGGAGAGCGGTCTCTACGCTCCCTCCGATCTCGCGCGCATGGCGAAGGTCGGCGCCCGCTGTTTCCTCGTCGGCGAAAGCCTGATGCGGCAGCCGGACGTCACGCGCGCCACGCAAACCCTGCTGAGCGATCCCGTCCCGGCGGTCGCCTGATCGGTAAGGCCGGAAGAGCCACCGGGAGGACACATTGAGCGAACTCACCCATTTCGACGAGCGCGGCAACGCCGCGATGGTCGATGTCGGCGACAAGGACATCACCGAACGGACAGCAACCGCGGCCGGCACCGTCACCATGGATCCGGCGACGATGAAACTAATCGTCGATGGCGGCGTCAAAAAGGGCGATGTGCTCTCCGTCGCACGCCTCGCCGGAATCATGGGCGCCAAGAAGACACCGGACCTCATCCCGCTCTGCCATCCCCTTGCCCTCACTTCGGTTAAGCTCGAATTGTCCTGCGACCCGGGCCGCAGCGCCGTCGACATCACCGCCACCTGCAAACTGAAGGGACGCACCGGCGTCGAGATGGAGGCGCTGACCGCCGTCAGCGTCGCCGCCCTCACCGTCTACGACATGTGCAAGGCGGTCGATCGCGGCATGAAGCTGGAAAACATCCGCCTGATCCATAAAGCGGGCGGCAAATCCGGGGACTGGCATGGCGAATGACCTCCTGCCGGTCGAGCAAGCGCTGGAGCGCATCCTCGCGGCCATGCCGCTCATGCCCGGCGAGGAAGTGCCGCTGACCGAGGCGCACGGGCGCACCGCCGCCGCCGACATCGCCGCCCGGCGCACGCAGCCGCCGGAGGCGGTCTCCGCCATGGACGGCTATGCCGTGCGCGGAGCCGATGTCGCGACGGCCGGCGCCAAGCTCAAGCGGATCGGAACGGCGCCCGCGGGCCATGTCTTCGAAGGCACGGTCGGCCCCGGAGAGGCGGTCCGCATCTTCACCGGCGGCGCCCTGCCGGACGGCACCGACACGATCGTCATCCAGGAAGATGTGCAGGCAAGCGCCGAGGTCGATGGCGCAACCATCGAAGTCACGGAGGCGACGAAGACGGGAGCCTTCGTGCGCCCGGCAGGGCTCGATTTCCGTGAAGGCGATATCCGCATCAAGGCCGGCCAGGTCCTCACGGCCCGCGATGTCGGCATGGCGGCGGCGATGAACGTGCCGTGGATCGAGGTGCGGCGGAAACCGCGCGTCGCGATCCTCCCCACCGGCGACGAGATCATCCGCCCGGGCGATCCGACCGGGCCTAACAAGATCGTCAGTTCCAACAGCTACGCACTGGCGGCGCTTGTGCGGGCCTGCGGCGGCGAGCCGACCCTGCTCGGCATCGCCCCCGATACGGTCGAGGGCATCCAGGCGATGGTCCGGGGCGCGAGCGGCGCGGATATCCTGATCACCACGGGCGGCGCCTCGGTCGGCGAGCACGACCTGATCCGCGAAGCCCTCGGTACGGACGCTTTCGGTCCCGACGGGCTGGATCTCGATTTCTGGAAAATCGCCATGCGTCCGGGCAAGCCGCTGATTTTCGGCCATGTCGGCCGCACTCCGTTGCTCGGCCTGCCGGGGAATCCTGTCTCCACGATCGTCTGCGGCACAATATTCCTGCGCCCCGCAATCGCCACCATGCTAGGCCGGACCGGGCCGAACACAACAATGCTCAAGGCGCGCCTCGCCAAGCCGCTGAAGGAAAACGACCGTCGTCAGGACTATCTCCGCGCGGTCTATCATCTCGACGAGAACGGAGAAGCCGTTGCCGAGGTCTTCGAGCGCCAAGACAGTTCCATGCTGGCCCTCTTGGCGGAGGCGAACTGTCTGCTGATCCGCTCGCCCCATGCGCCCCCCGCCGATGCCGGCGAGAAGGTGGATATCGTTCCGCTCGGGATCGGATCCATTTCAATCTGATCGAGACCTGTAATCAAAGACTTGACGCCAAACAGGAACCAAAGTAGAACATTTGCGATGTTTATCTTTTGTTCCTGATGGAACCAGGGCGGGAGTCTCAGATGCTCACAAAAAAGCAGCAACAACTATTGCTGTTCATTCAGGAACGACTGGAATCCGACGGCGTATCCCCCTCTTTCGATGAAATGAAGGATGCACTGGACCTGAAATCGAAGTCCGGCATTCACCGTCTGATCACCGCACTGGAAGAACGGGGCTTTATCCGCCGTCTGCCGCACCGGGCACGGGCTCTGGAAGTCCTGAAAACCCCGGACGCCAGTTCCGCAGTGAAACCACCGCAGACCGAGATACACCCGGCAGCCCTGGATCGCCCGGCGAGCCGCGGCTTCACTCCGAACGTCATCCCCGGGAACTTTGCTCGTGCAACCCGTGACGAGGACGAGAGTGCAGCGGCTGTGTCCATGCCGGCCGGATCGGACGACACCATGTTCGACCTGCCGATGATGGGGCGGATCGCCGCCGGCACGCCGATCGAGGCGCTGCGCGACGACAGTAACCATGTCGGCGTGCCGGGCTCAATGCTGGGCGGCGGCGACCATTACGCTTTGGAAGTCGCCGGCGATTCCATGGTCGATGCAGGCATTCTCGACGGCGATACGGTGATTATCCGGCGTTGTGATACGGCCGATAACGGTGCGATCGTCGTTGCCCTCGTGGATGAGCACGAAGTAACGCTGAAACGGCTGCGCCGCCGCGGTCATGCTGTCGCGCTGGAGCCTGCGAACCCGAATTACGAGACGCGGATCTTCGGACCGGATCAGGTCAGGATCCAAGGCTGCCTTGTCGGTCTGATGCGGAAATATTGACAGAAATACGGACGCGGGGGCGGCCTAGCGGCTGCCCCAGATCATGCCGAGGTCCGCGATCCGGACATCTGATTGCGGCTTTTCGCGCGCACGTACGGACAGAACGTGCCGCTTTTCTTCCTGCGCCTTATTGATGGCGACGCTCTTGATCTCGCGCCGGTTGGTCAGCGGGATCTGGTCGAAAACTGAAGTCGCCCATTCCTGACGCGCGGAGTTTTCGATCTCGTCCGAGGCCTTCTTGATTGCGATATAGGCAAGATTCTTCTGGCCCACGACGTCGGAGACCGAAGCGGCGAGAATGTTCAGCGCGCGTTTCTTGACCGTATCAGCCACCCTTGACCCACCTTCCCGTGAAAGTCGCTCGTTAACGAGCTGCAGCAAGTAGAAAAAATTATCGGTGGTTTTTCTAGAAAATTCAATCTTTTTCGTTTTTGCGAAATCTCACGCGTGCCGTCCATGGACGATCCCCATGCACATTTCGTGAGTGAACCACCTCAGGTTGCCCGTCCTTCATCCAAACCGCAATCGCGCCTCCAGTACGAAGTTCCCTTGGCCCCAGGATCAGGCGGGGCGCGGTGCACCCCTTCGGAACATGAATCCGGGTGACGAGAATGTCCGCACGGCCGCAATCCTCCCAGAGCGACTGCGCACTCGAAGACCGGACAATCGTTCCAAGCCCCTCCGCGCGATAGACGCACCCCAGCGGATCGCATTCGAAGCGATGCCCCGCCCGGTCTTCATCTTCGCCAAGCCCGGCCCGGCGGCGCCATACCATCGCTTCGAAGCCGCTCCACCCCGAACTTGTGACCAGTTCACGCCCGGTCTGCACCCCGACGACCCGGCCCCGGTCGCTGATCAGGATCTCCGGCGGTCTCCAGGGTGAGAGCAGCAACAGAAATACGGCGCACAGCAGCGGGACGGCCCCCAGAAAACGCCAGCCCGAGCGCCAGAGGCAGAGCCAGAGCGCGGACAGTACCGCCATGCCGACGGCCCATCCAGGTGCGGCCGACACGTTGTGCGTCGCATGGGGCCATCCCCGGATTTCCTGCGCGAGAACCAGAAGCAGATCGAGCCCCCATCCCATCGGCACGAGCGCCAGCATTTCCAAGCCGAGGGGCATCAACACCAATGCCGATACCCCCCAGGGCATGATCCAGATCCCCGCGGCCGGAACCGCGAGGAGATTGCTGGCAACTCCGTAAAGCGCCGCTTTTTGGAAGTGATAGAGGGCGACGGGCAACGTCGCGAGGCTCGCAACGAGCGAACTCAAGGCAAGTAGGAAAACGTGGCGCAGGACCCGATGCATCCATCCGTCCCGGCGGCGGCGGCTGGTCCAGTATCCCGCTTCATAGACCGCGACGAGGCAGGTCACGGCGGCGAAAGAGAGCTGAAAGCTCGCACTCAGCACATATTCCGGCCGGACAGCCATGATCGCCAACGCCGCCGCCGCGATCAGCCGCATGGAGATTGCCTTCCGTCCCAACAAGTGGCCGAGAAGCACGATCAGCGTCATCACATAAGCTCTGAGGGTCGGCACCGAGGCTCCGGAAAGAAGCAGATAGAGCGTCGCGAACAATATCGCGGCGACCGCCGCCGACTGCCGGACCGGCCAGGTCAACGCCGAACGCGGATGCAGACTAAGCAGGAGGCGGACAAATCCGAACACGCACCCAGCGACCAACCCCATATGCAACCCGGAAATCGCAAGCAGATGGGCGATCCCCGCATCCCGCATCGCCGTTTCCGCGTCCTCCGAAATCCAGTCCCGGTCGCCGACGAGCAGAGCTGCGGCGAGTGCCCCCCTATCACCCGTCAGAACGGCCCGGATCCGGCTGGATAGTTCCTGCCGGAGGCGCGCCAGCGCGCTGGCCCAGCGCCCCTCGCCCGCGGCCTCGCCCGTCGCCCTGGCCGTGACCGGTGCCAACGCGAAGCCGACGGCACCGATCCGCTCGAAAAAAAGTGCGCGACGGAAATCGTAGGCGTATGGGGAAACCGGCGGCGGCGGCGGCTGAAAGCGGCCGAAAATAGAGATCCGGCTTCCTGCGGCCGGGGCGTCGTCCCGCTTCAGCAGGAGCACACGCGCCCGCGCCGGAAGTTGCGCAGTCGGAAGCCGCCCGAGCCGCTCGACCTTGAGGATCGTCCGGAAACCGCGCGGGGTCATCCGCACGGTTATGACCACGCCTTCCAATACTCCGGTCATGCCGCGCGCAAGCACTGGCGCCGCGACCTGCGACGTTCTGAATTGCGCCGCGGTAAAACCCGCCGACGCACCCAGCAGAAGAATGGCCGCAAATGCCGGTACCGACGACTTGCGCAGCATGAGGAGCACAAGAGCGGCGACACCGATCATCGCGATCCCATTCCAGGGCGCCGGCTCGGAGCGGAGCCCAAAATAACCGACGATCCCCGCGCCGAAGGCCACGGGCAGCCAAAGCCCCGCTCGTTCGCGCTCCACCTGCTGGAAACGCGTCAGCCCCGCCCCCACCTTGGAGACGAGCTCAAAAGCCCCGTCCGTCCAATCTCGCACTGCCCCTGCCAATGTGCTAAATAGCCCCGCGCCCGCGCTGCACCAGCCCCGGGCGCACCGTCAAAGCCACAGGAATCACGAGAATTCGCCCCATGTCCGTCGTCACGCGCTTCGCCCCCTCGCCGACCGGTTTCCTCCATATCGGCGGCGCCAGGACGGCGCTCTACAACTGGCTCTATGCGCGGCACACGGGCGGAAAATATCTCGTCCGCATCGAGGATACCGATCGCGCCCGCTCCACCCCGGAAGCGGTGCAGGCGATCTTCGACGGCCTTTCCTGGCTCGGTCTGCTCGGCGACGAGGAACCGGTCTACCAGTCGACCCGTCTTGAACGGCACGCGGAAGTCGCCCGCGAGCTGGTGGAAAAGGGCCAGGCCTATTACTGCTACTGCACGCCCGACGAGCTCACCGCCATGCGCGAGGAAGCCAAGGCCGCCGGAAAGCCTATGCGCTACAACGGCATGTGGCGCGACCGTAATCCGTCCGAGGCGCCGGCCGGCGTCGATCCCGTGGTGCGTCTCAAAGCTCCCCTGACCGGCGAAACCACCCTGGTGGACCATGTCCAGGGCGAGATCACGGTGCAGAACGAGCAGCTCGACGATTTCGTGTTGCTGCGGGGAGACGGTACACCGACCTATATGCTCTCCGTGGTGGTCGACGATCACGATATGGGCATCACCCATGTGCTGCGCGGCGATGACCATCTGAACAATGCTTTCCGTCAAGCCGCGCTTTACCGCGCGATGGATTGGGAAGTGCCGGAATTCGGCCATATCCCGCTGATCCACGGCCCGGACGGCGGCAAGCTGTCCAAGCGCCACGGCGCGCTCGGCGTCGATGCCTATCGCGAGATGGGCTATCTGCCGGAGGCCATGAACAACTACCTGCTGCGCCTCGGCTGGGGGCATGGAGACGACGAGATCATCTCCAGCGCCCAGGCGATCGATTGGTTCACGTTGGAAGCCGTCGGCCGCTCGCCGTCGCGCTTCGACCTCGCCAAGCTGGAAAACCTCAACGGTCATTACATCCGCGAAGCGGACGACGCGCGGCTGACCGAGCTGGTGCTTGAAGGGCTGAGCGGCGTCGACGAAATCGGCCGCGCGCGGATTCTGAAAGGCATGAATGGCCTGAAACAGCGCGCCAAGACCATGGTCGAGCTGACCGAGAATTCCGCTTTTTACGCTGCGGCCGTGCCGTTGACCTTCACCGAAAAGGCACAGGGCCTGCTGACGGAAGACGCCGTGGCGCATCTGACGACACTTACGGCACGCCTTGAGGCACTGCCGGACTGGACGGAAGAGTCCGTAGAAGGCGCGGTCCGGGAAGTCGCCGAAGAATCCGGACTGAAACTCGGTAAACTGGCCCAGCCTTTGCGCGCCGCCCTCACGGGATCGACCGTCTCTCCCGGTATTTTCGAGGTTGCCGCGGTACTGGAACGCGCAGAAACCCTAGCCAGACTCAAGGCGATTTGCGGCACTGCACAATAACGACTAATATCCGCCGCGATTTAGCGGCAATGTTGCTTCGAGGGAATGCGAAGCAGCCGCCCAACAAGAACTAAGGGAAGCTCAGGATGAACAAACCAAACACCGGCAGCTTTACGCTCACCGATAATCAGACCGGCAAGAGTTACGAACTCCCTGTCCTGCACGCCTCGGTCGGTCCCAACGTGGTCGACGTCCGCAAGTTTTACGCCGAGACCGATCATTTCACCTACGATCCCGGCTTCACCTCGACCGGCTCCTGCGAGTCCGGCCTCACCTTCATCGACGGCGACAAAGGTATCCTGCTGCACCGCGGCTACCGCATCGAAGATCTCGCCGCCAACTGCAGCTTCCTCGAGGTTGCCCATCTGCTCCTGAACGGCGAACTGCCGAACAAGGAACAGAAGGCCAAATTCGACCATGACGTCACCTATCACACGATGGTGCACGAGCAGTTGAGCAACTTCTACCGGGGTTTCCGTCGCGACGCGCACCCGATGGCCGTGCTCTGCGGCGTGGTCGGCGCGCTTTCCGCCTTCTACCACGACTCCACGGACATCAACGATCCGCATGCCCGGATGGTCGCCTCCTTCCGCCTGATCGCGAAGATGCCTACCCTTGCTGCCATGGCCTACAAGTACTCGATCGGCCAGCCGTTCAACTACCCGAAGAACGATCTCACCTACGCCGAAAACTTCCTGCACATGATGTTCTCGGTCCCGGCAGAGGAATACAAGATGGACCCGGTGCTGGCGAAGGCCATGGACCGCCTGTTCATTCTGCATGCCGACCACGAGCAGAACGCGTCGACCTCGACCGTCCGCCTCGCCGGCTCCTCCGGCGCCAACCCGTTCGCCTGCATCGCCGCCGGCATCGCCTCGCTTTGGGGCCCGGCGCATGGCGGAGCGAACGAGGCCGTGCTGACGATGCTCAACCAGATCGGCCACAAGGACAACATCAACGAGTTCATCAAGAAGGCGAAGGACAAGGACGATCCGTTCCGCCTGATGGGCTTCGGGCACCGGGTCTACAAGAACTACGATCCCCGCGCCAAGGTGATGCAGGAGAGCTGCCACGAAGTGCTCGAGGTGCTCGGCGTCGAGGATCCGCTGCTCGAACTGGCGATGGAACTCGAGAAAATCGCGCTCTCGGACGAGTATTTCGTCGACCGCAAGCTGTTCCCGAACGTCGACTTCTATTCGGGCATCGTGCTCAAGGCGATGGGCTTCCCGACCTCCATGTTCACCGTGCTGTTTGCTGTCGCCCGCACCACGGGCTGGGTGGCGCAGTGGAAGGAAAGCATCGAGGATCCGCAAGCCAAGATCGGCCGTCCGCGCCAGCTCTATACCGGCCCGACCGAGCGTCCGTTCGTCCCGCTCGACAAGCGGTAACAGATATCCGGAAACGGTGTGAAAACGGCGGCACAAGATGCCGCCGTTTTTCTATTCAGGCTGTTTCGGCCGGGGATATTCCGGCAGCATCGGCAACGGTCAGAGCCGCGGTTTCCGACGGGGAAACCGCTCCGGTACCGAGCAACTCACGGAGCTCGCGGGCCGCGGCGGCACAATCGGCACGGGCCCTTGTGTCGTCGAACAGGCGTGCGATCGAGACCGTAAGCGCATCCGGCGTGCAGTTTTCCTGCAGAAAGAACGGCTGCACCGGCCGGCCCAGAATACGGTTTGCCAGTACGACCGCCTCAAGATTGACCAGCCGCCTTCCGATCGGCGCGGAAAGCGGACTAACTTTGTAGCCAACCGCCGTGGGGACCCCCGCAAGCGCCAGTTCGAGAGTCACGGTGCCAGAGGCCGCAAGCGCGACGTTCATGGCATCGAACGCGTTGTACTTCTCCGCCTCACCTTCGATGACGATTGCCGTCCCCGGCCAGTCCTTGACAGTCTCCCGCACCTGTTCGGCGACACCGGACACCGTCGGAACGAGGATTCTGAGATCGGGATAGCGGGCTATCAGCCGGCGCACCGTCTCGCCGAATACCGGCAACAGACGCCGCACTTCGCCAGGTCGGCTGCCCGGAAGAACTCCAAGCACCGGTGCTCGCGGAGCAATTTGCGTCCGCGCCCGAAGCCCAGCGCCATCACCGACAGGCTGCGTCGAAGCCGGATGGCCGACGAACGTCGTCTTCAGTCCATGCTCTTCGAAATAGGGCCGTTCGAAAGGAAACAGCACCAGCAAGCGATCCAGGAACCGGGAAATCACCTTGGCCCGGCCCGGGCGCCAGGCCCAGACCGTCGGCGCCACCATATGGACCAGCGGGAAACCGACCGGGCCTCCCGCCTCCCGGCGCTTGTAGAGGCGTTTCTGCACGCGGAGACTGAACGCCTTCGAGTCCACCGTGACCAGAATATCCGGCTGCTTCTCGAGGATATCGGCAACAGTCTGCTTGATCCGGCGCAGGAGCTTGGGGGCATGGGGAAGGATCTCAAACACTCCCATGACCGCCATTTCCGAGATCGGAAACAGGCTCTCCAGGCCTTCCGCCCGCATCAGATCGCCGCCGACCCCGGCGAAACGGATCTTTCCTCCGGTCACCTTCTTGAGGGCGCGCATCATCCCGGCCGCGAGCAGATCCCCGGACGCTTCGCCGGCGACGATATAGACCAGCGGCGTTTCGGCCACTTCCGCGCTCATGTCTCTTCACCCGGTTCAGCGGCAACAATTCCGGAGACGAAGAGTCCCGC
Source organism: Nisaea acidiphila (assembly GCF_024662015.1). Lineage (NCBI taxonomy): Bacteria > Pseudomonadati > Pseudomonadota > Alphaproteobacteria > Rhodospirillales > Thalassobaculaceae > Nisaea > Nisaea acidiphila. Next base: position 291,526 of record NZ_CP102480.1, read on the forward strand.
CGCATCCGCCGCTTCGACAACCGCTTCCCGATCGATGACGATCGTGGCGCCGGTCTCGACGGCTATGCCCCGGAACCCCGAAGCGATCGCGCCGCGCACCGTCTCGACGCCAATGGTCGGCAAATCGGCACGCCGTTCCTGCCCGCGCTTGCGGGTTTTGACGAGGATCGGTCCCGGAGCTCCGCTTCGCTTCACGTCTCCAGCCCGGGCAACCATGGCATCCGTGCCTTCCACGGCTTCGACCGCGAGAACGAGTCCCTCCTGTACTACCACGGCCTGCCCGACATCCGCCGGACTGAGGGCGGCCAGGACCTCGAGCCCGCGCGCGATATCCTGCTCTGCGTTCTCATCCGGCCGGGATTCCGTAATCGCACCCGCCGGCATCAGATAGCCGCCGAGCACGTCATCGATTCCGACAACCCGAAAGCCGTCGCGCTCGATCTCCTCGATGATCAGGGACAACAGACCGTCATCGCCGAACGCCTTGCGGCCGGCGCGGGCTAAAGCCTTTACCGAGCGCATGTCGAGAGTGAGGTCTGAAAAAGCCGGTCGCCGCATCGGTCCGGCCATCACAACCTCCTCGACCGATGCTTCCTTGAGCCGCTTAAGGGCAGCCCCTGTCGCCCCAAGACGCATCCAGGCATGTTCCAGCCCCTCAACTGTCGCAGGATCGGTCTGGCCCTCGAAAGCGATGACGAAAACCCTCTCGCCGCTTTCCAGACGGCGCTCGGCAATCCGGCGGGGAAGCACCCCGCCGCCGGCCAGAATTCCGAGCTTGGGCATGGCCCGTCCTCAGTCCTTGCTGGGCTGACAGATCGCGCCGCGACTGCTCGTGGCACGGATGAAGGCGACGATTTCCGCGACCGCCTCGTGATCCTGATATTCCCGCGCGACCTCGTCCACCCGCTCCTGAAAGGTGCCTTCGTCGGCAAAGAGGAGCCGGTAGGCCTTGCGGAGTTCAGAGATCTGATCGGGCGTGTATCCGCGCCGCTTCAGGCCGATCAAGTTGAGACCGGACAACCGCGCCCGGTCGCCCATGACCGTGCCGAACGGAATGACATCATTCTCGACGCCGGTCAGTCCGCCGACCATGGCGTGCTTGCCGATCCGGCAGAATTGACGCACCGCGCTGAGGCCGCCGAGAATGACGAAATCGCCGACCGAGACATGTCCCGCCAGAGTTGCGTTGTTCGCCAGAATCACGTTGTCGCCGACCATGCAGTCGTGCGCGACATGAGAGCCCGCCATGAAAAGACAGCCGTCGCCGACCTTGGTCAGCATGCCCCCGCCCTCGGTGCCGGGGTTCATCGTCACGTGCTCGCGAATGACGTTCCGCGCACCGATATGCAGCTCGGACGGCTCGCCGTTATATTTGAGGTCCTGCGGGATCTGCCCGATCGAGGTGAAGGGAAAGATCTCGGTTTCCGCGCCGATCCGGGTACGCCCCTCGACCACCACATGGGACTTGAGACGGCATCCGTCGCCAAGCACCACATCGGGGCCAATGACGCTGTAGGGACCGATCTCCACACCGCTGCCGATCTCCGCCGCCGCGTCCACGATCGCGGTGGGATGGATCTTGGTCTCCTGTGCGGTCATCAGCTCTATTTGTCCACGATCATTGCGGAGAAGGTGGCTTCGGCGACGAGCACGCCGTCGACTTTCGCCGCCCCGGTGAACTTCCAGACCGGTCCGCGGTTGCGCGCCTTCTCGACATGGATCTTCAGCTGGTCACCCGGCACGACCGGTTTACGGAAGCGGGCATCGTCGATGGTCATGAAATAGACCAGCTTGCCTTCGGCCTCCTCGCCAAGTGTCGCAACGACGAGACATCCCGCCGTCTGCGCCATCGACTCGATGATGAGCACTCCCGGAAACACCGGACGGGTGGGAAAATGGCCCTGGAAGAAGTTTTCGTTGATGGAAACGTTCTTGATCCCGACGGCCCGGACGTCGAGCTCGATCTCCTCGATCCGGTCCACCATCAGGAACGGATAGCGGTGCGGGATCAGTTCCATCACGCGGTTGACGTCGATATCCGTCTTGGTGACCGTTCCGGTCTCTGAGTCTGCGGCGCTCATTTGTTCTCCTGGTCTGACTTCCGTCGCCCCAACGCTTTGACCGCGGCGATCTGCCGGCGAAAATCGTTAATCGGCACCGTCGGCATGCCGCCGACCTTCTGGCCGGGTGCAATCGAGTTGCTGACACCCGACATGGCCGCCACCTGCACACCGTCGCCGATCTCAAGGTGCCCGCCGACGCCGACCTGACCGGCCAGCACCACGTAATTGCCTATCCGGGCGGACCCCGCGATACCGGCCTGACCGCAAATAATACAGCCTTTTCCGATCTGTACGTTGTGGCCGATCTGCACCAGATTATCAATCATGGTAGCGCGACCGATAACCGTGTCCGGACCGCTGCCCCTATCGACACAGCTATTGGCGCCGATCTCGACATCGTCCTCGATGATCGCCCGCCCGAGCTGCGGCATCTTTACGAGACCGCTTTCGTCCACTTCAAAACCGAATCCACAGGTACCGACCCGCGCTCCCGGATAGATCACCACGCGCGCGCCGATCAATGCGTGGCTGACAGACGCATTCTCGCCGATCACCGTCCCGTCGCCGATGACCACAGCCTCTCCGACACAGGCATTGGCGCAGATTTTCACTCCCGCACCGATCTTCGCGCCCGCACCAATCGTGGCTCCGGGACCAACGAAGCAGCCGTCGCCCAGCTCTGCGGACGGATCCACATGCGCTGATTGATCGACACCGGTCCGGTGGTCCTCCTGCGGATAAAATAGTGCCGCGATCTTGGCGAACGCCCTCCGCGGCCGCTCGCTGACGATGAGCGGCATGGCCTCGGGCGCGCGGTCGGCAATATTTCTCGGAAGCAGGCAGACGCCGGCTTTCGAAGAGCCGAGCGCGGCGACATAGCGGCGATTTTCCACAAAACAGATATCACTGCCGGCGGCTTCTTCGACCGACGCCACATCCTCGATTACGGTATCGGGAGCCGGGCAATTCATGAGTTCTCCGCCAACCCGTTCCGCAAGATCGGCGATCGAGTAACTGCCCGATTTAGCGAAGAACCTCTTGTCAGCCATGCTGGATCAACCGGACTAGTTACCATTTTCCGAGAAGGTGACCTCGACGCTCGGCAAACTCTGATTGAGCCGCTTCATGATCTCTTCTGTAAGGTCAATCTTTCGGTCGCCCAGAAAAATCTGGTTCTTGAAGAGCACGAGACCGACTCCGCTCTCTTCGGCAACATCCGCGACGATCTCGATCATGGCCTGGCGCACCTTAGCATTGGCCCGGCCGAACGCCTGGTCGAGCTGATGCTTCATGGACTGGCCGTCGCGCTGAAGCGCCGCGACATTCTCCTGATGCTCCCGGAGGCGTGCCTGGAAGACGTCGTTGGCAAGTATATTCCGCTGCTGTGCGAGCGCCTTCTCAGCCTCCCGCACACCGGATTCACGCTGTTGGAAGTCTTTCTCGTAGATCTTCCGACGCGCCTCGATCTGATCGCGGATCACCTTGGCGGCTTCCGACTGACGCATAATGAGCTGCGCATCGACCACGGCCACGCTCACCGGCGGAATCTTGTCCACGGCGCGGACCGGAGAAACGGCCACCGCGAGTGTCAAAGCGACGGCCAGAACCGTCCCGGCGATGATTCTAGAAGCGCGTTCCGAAACTGAACCTAAAGATTTCAGTATCATCGACATCTTCCTTCAAAACTGCTTGTGCTACATCGATGCGGATCAGGCCGAAAGCGGTGGCCCATGCCAGGCCCGTACCGACAGACGCACGCAATTTCGAGCTGTCTACGATTTCCGAGCCGCTATCGTCGATCCCGTAGAGCGATCCGACATCGGTAAAGACAAATCCCTTGATCCCGAGGTCGCCCGGAAGCCCCAAAGGAAATCCGACTTCGGCTGTCCCGACATAATAGGTGTTGCCGCCCAGCGCGTCACCACTATCGGAATCACGTGGCCCGATACCGTTTCGCGCGAAACCCCGGAAATTGTTACCGCCGACGAAATAGCGCTCCGCAATGCCAACATCGTCATCGAGACCGAAAATGTATCCGCCCTCTCCGATCAGGCCGAGGACATAATCCTCGTAGATCGGAACATAGTAGGCGCCGCGGACATTGGTCCTCAAATGCGCGACGGTTCCGCCAAGCCCGGCAAGATCGTTGCCGATACTCGCAAAGTACCCCTCGGTCGGATCCGACCTGCTGTCGCGGGTATCGTAAGTCAGAACGTGCCCGATCTGCGAAACCGTCTCTGACCCTTCCTGATCGCGGACGAAACGGGACGCGTCATCTTCCACGTCTTTGATTTCCGTCGTCTTGATCAGGTAGTTGACCGAGTGCCGGAGGTCCTCAGCCAGATCGTATCCGGCGCGCAGGCGTGCTCCGGTGCTCTCTTCCTTGAAGGAGCTGTCGTCGGTCTCGTCACGCAGGATGCGGAAGAGGTCGAAGCCGGCGGAAACGTCACGATCCATGAAGTACGGCTCTGTAAAGCCGACGTCGAACTGCTGCCGGTTCGTGGATCCGGAGAACTTCAGCCTCAGGTCCTGACCGCGGCCAAGCAGGTTCCGCTCGCGGATGCCGATATCGCCGATGACACTGTCGACCGTCGAGAAACCGATGCCGAAGGATATCTCGCCGGTCGACTGCTCTTCGACCGTCGCCGTGATCACGGTCCGGTCGGGCTGCGAACCTTCCCGGTTCGTCACATCCACACTCTTAAAGAAGCCCAAATTCCGGATTCTGCGGTTCGAGCGGCGCATCTTGGAAGTGTTGAAGGCATCGCCCTCGGCCAGCTGGAATTCGCGCCGGATGACACGGTCCAGCGTTCGCACATTTCCTTCGATGTCGATCCGTTCCACGAACACCTTCGGGCCTTCGCCAACGAAATAGGTGATCCCGACGGTCCGGCCCTCACGGTCCTGGTTCGGTTGCGGGCGCACATCGACAAAAGCGAAGCCGAGTGTCCCGAGATAGTCGGTGATCTCATCGACCGCGTCATCGACAAGGTCGGCGTCATAGGTTTCGCCCGGAATGGTCTCGATAAGCGGCTGAAGCGCCTCCGCCTCGATACCTTTCAGGCGTATGTCGTAGTCGATCTCGCCGAAAGTGTACTGCTCACCCTCCTCCAGCGTGAAGGTAACCACGAAGTCCTTCTGGTCCGGCGTCAGCTCGGCGACAGCGTTGACGACCTTGAAGTCGGCATACCCCTCGCTCAGATAGAACCGGCGCAACAGTTCCCGATCAAAGCTGAGCCGGTCCGGATCGTAGGTATCTGTCGTCGTGAGAATGCGCCAGAACGCGTATTCCTTGGTCTGGATCTTGTCGCGCAGCTTGGAATCGCTGAACACCTTGTTGCCGATGAACGAAATCGAGCGGATCCGGGTCAGCGGTCCCTCGTCGATTTCGAACACGAGATCGACGCGGTTCTGTTCCAGCTGGATCACCTTCGGCTCCACCGACGCGGCGAAGCGGCCACTGAGGCGGTAGACATCGAGGATGCGCTGCACGTCCTGCTGGACGCGGGTCCGGGTGAAGACGCGCCGCGGCTGCAGCTGAACTTCCCGACCCAGGTCTTCATCCTTGATCCGCTTGTTGCCTTCGAAGGCGATCCGGTTGATCACCGGGTTCTCGACCACGGTGACGATCAGGCGGCGCCCCTCCGGGCGGATACTGACATCGGCAAAGAGACCGGTGCCGAACAGCGCCTTCAGGGACCGGTCGAGCATGGCAGCGTCGGCAACGTCACCGACCTTGACCGACATGTAGGACCGAACGGTTTCGGGATCCACGCGCTGCGTGCCGACAACCTCTATCTCGTCGACCTGCATCGTCTGCGCAAAGGCAGACGACACCGCGCCGGGAAGCAACGGAGTTCCGAGGAAACACGCCGCGGCGAACGCGATGGCGAAAAAGGAACGGGCAAGCGCCAGCCGTGCCGACACGTCAAACTCCGCAAACAAATCTTTTAACCCTGTGAAGGTCAGCTCGGTGGCGGACTATAGACGGGATGGAACACTCATTAAACCAGTGATTCCGTTGAAAATTCGAATTCTTCGCGAACATGGCGCCGCCCTCGGGCCGGGTCAGCCGAAAATCTCGCCAATTCGCTGCACGAGCGGGTGGTTCACGATGTCGTTCCAGGTGACAAAAACCATCAAGGCGATGACCAGCGAGAGTCCCGCGACCGAGGCATATTCACGGAAGCGCTCGTTGAGCGGCTTACCCCGAATCGCTTCAGCGGCATAGAAGACCAGATGGCCGCCATCGAGCACCGGGATCGGAAACAGGTTAATGAGGCCGAGATTGACCGAGAGCACGGCCATGAACCAGAACGTCATTGCCCACCCGGTCTTGGCCACCTCACCCGACATTTGCGCAATCTTGATCGGGCCGCCCAATTCTTCGGTCCCGCGCGCACCGGTAATCATTTGCCAGACGGCCCGAAGAGTCTGCGCCGTGAGATTGTAGGTCTCCAGCGTGGCGTTCCACACTGCGGCGACAGGACCGTGCTTGATAAACTCCACATTATTGCTGCGCACGCCGAGCTGACCGAAACGCAGGACATTGCCAAACCGGTCCTGGGTCTCAATCTCCTTCGGTGTGACGGAGACATTGAATTCTTCCTCGCCGCGCTGGACGCGCATCGGCAGCGCAATTCCGGGATTCTCCCGAACCACCATCTGCAGATCGGCAAAGCGGGTCACTTCGGTACCGTCGACCTCAAGCACCCTGTCGCCCGCCACGAGTCCGGCTTCCGCGGCGGCACTGCCGGCCATCACCTCGTCGATGGTCGCCGGCGCATAGCGTTGCCCGACGACCATGAACATTCCAGCGAGCAGAACGATGGCGAAGAGGAAATTCGCCGCAGGCCCCGCCGCGACGATGGCCGTGCGCTGGGCGACGGACTTGTAGTGGAAGGATACCGCCTTTTCCTCCGGCGTCATCTCTTCCAGCCCCTCCGACGTCGCGCTCGCCGGATCCGCGTCCCCGAACATCTTCACGTACCCGCCCAACGGGACGGCGGAGAATTTCCATCGGGTGCCGTGCTTGTCGTCGAAACCAAAGATCTCCGGTCCGAACCCGATCGAGAACACTTCAACACGAACACCGTTCCGCCGCGCGACCCAGTAATGCCCGAGCTCATGCACGAAAACGAGGACGGTCAGGATCAGCAGAAACGGGATCAGGCTCCCGACGAAACCGGAGAGGAATTCCATGATGGACTGGGCCTTCGGTGCTTTTCGTAACAGTTGGTTCTATTTAGAGACGGCCGGCGCCGATCTCAATGGTGCTCTCGACATCGGCACGCGCGGCGCTATGCGCCAATTGGCCGACCAGACGGTCCTGCGCCAGGACCCGGACCTCACGATCGAGACCGATTACATCGTCGATAGTTGCCGGTCCTGCAAAGTCCGCAGCCGCCATAACCTCTCCCACCAGTTCCGCGATACCGGTGAATTCGAGACGGCCTTCGAGAAACCCGGCGACTGCGATTTCATTCGCGGCATTGAGGATCGCGGGCATCGCACCGCGGAGGCGGAGCGCTTCACGGGCGAGCGCGAGCGCCGGAAACCTCGTCTCGTCGGGCGCAGAGAAAGTCAGCGTCGCGATCTCTGTCAAATCCAGCGGACGCACGTTCGTCTCCATGCGCTCCGGCCAGGCCAGGGCATAGGAGATCGGTGTCCGCATATCCGGCATACCGAGCTGGGCGAGCACCGAGCCGTCCCGATAGGCGACCATGCTGTGCACGATCGACTCCGGATGGACAAGCACGTCGATTCTCTCCTCTGGAAGATCGAAAAGATGCGCTGCTTCAATAACTTCCAGGCCTTTGTTCATCATGGTCGCGGAATCGACGGAGATCTTCGCCCCCATGTCCCAGCGCGGATGCGCGACCGCCTCGGCAGGGCTCTTGCCCGCCATCTCGGCCAGGGAGGCGTCGCGGAACGGTCCGCCCGAGGCGGTCAGCACGATCTTGTCGATCGCCTCTCGGCGCCGCTGCTCGAAGACCTGGAAAATTGCGTTATGCTCGGAATCCACAGGCAACAGCGTGGCGCCCGCATCTGCGACTTCCCGCATCATGATGTCGCCGGCCGAGACCAGACATTCCTTGTTCGCGAGCGCTACCGTCGCACCGCGGCGCACTGCCGTCAGCGTCGGTAACAGTCCCGCGCACCCGACGATCGCCGCCATGACCCAATCGGCCGGCCGGTCGGCAGCCTCGCAGACCGCCTCGTCGCCGGCCGCGACCTCGATACCGCTTCCGGACAACGCGTCTTTCAGCGTCCCATAACAGGACGGATCGGCGATGGCGACAAACCGAGGGTGAAGAGCCGACGCCAGCTCCACGAGGCGCGCGACATTCCGCCCCCCGGTGAGCGCGTCGACCGCGAACCGCTCCGGATTCGCCAAGAGCAGATCGGCGGT